>JAJYCZ010000211.1 GCA_021777915.1 Pseudomonadota bacterium
AAATATCAAAAGCTTTCGATGGCGACATCGTCATGATCGACAGCTCCTGCGTCCGGGTCCATCAGCATGCGGCCACGGCAAAAAAGGGGATGATGACGATGGCTGCATGGGACGTTCCCGAGGCGGCTTGACGACCAAAATCCATGCGCTGGTTGACGCGGATGGGCGTCCGGTGGCGTTGGCGCTGACCGCTGGTCAAACCCACGACAGCATGATGGCTGAACCGATGCTCGCTGACCTCAGGCCGGGCGCGATCCGTCTCGCCGACAAGCATACGACACCAATGCCTTGCGCGCTTTGGCCGACAGCAGGAAGGCATGGGTCAATATTCCGGCGAAGCGCACACGCAAGGAGACTTTCGCTTTCAGCTCATGGGTTTACCGTCAGCTCAATCTGGTCGAGCGTTTCTTCAACAAGTTGAAGCAGTTGCGTGGCATCGCGACCCGCTATGACAAGGACCCGTCGAACTTCCTCGCCGCAATCAAACTCGCCGCCGCGCGCATCGGGATCAAAGCGTTATGAGTCTATGGCCTAAAACGAGGCTCGGCGCAGACCGCAAGCCAGTCATCAAGACAGCCAAGGTTCGCATCTCAAAAAGCTTCCGGCTGCAAGCGACATACGCATGGACCTCGACCTGTGCGTGACGCCGAACGCCCTTCTCGCACGGCACCCGCAGGAGCGAGGGCTTACTCTCCACAAGACAATCTTGCAGGCCATCTGACAGCAGATTCTGATAGCCATCTGTATCGGAAAACCAATAGACACAGCGAATTTTCTGGCCAATTTTACAGCAAGGCTGTCAAACTTTCGCGTCTGTCATCGATCGGGGAATTCATCCGACCGCGTATCGCTGCCAAACGAACTTTCCGCTGTCGACCCGAAGCGGACGGCTGTTAGCGGCGTCTGACCGTCGGGTAATTTACCTGAAAAGTAGCCTTTGGCTCTTGCGCACCCTGAACTGCGACGGTCTCGCGGTCAATCAAAGGTGCTGACGCTAGACCGCGTCAAGTCACTCCATCGCGGCTACTACACATCCTTCCCGGACGGCCCTCACGAACGCCCTGTAATCGCTCTGTGCCTGGTCGGCATATTCGCCCGCGAATTCGCCGACCGCGAGGTCGAAAGCGTCGCTGGAACCTAGGTAACCCGAGATAAGCGCTGCGCCCCCGGAGCGGGCGTGCGCCCTGGCCAGCGCCCAACCGCAAACATGACCGTAAGCCCGACGGGTCACCACGCCTCCCTTCCCGCACGTTCGTCAAGGCTCGGCAATTGAACCCATCAAGGGCGGTCACCTTGCTCGCGCCAAATGGAGCGGACTTCCAAGAGCCGCCCCTCACCTACCTTGACGCCGTCCACAAGTGTCCCGAGTCCGGCATTTGGGCGCCGTTGTCGCCGCGCCGAAGCGCGATGCGGGCGCGATGCGGGCGCCGACATTCATGCCGTCGACCATCTGCGCCGGTTGCGTGTAAATGCTTTCGAAAACAGCTTGCGCTTGCGCCGACGTGGTCGCCGTCAGACAGGACAACGCCAGACTGGCCACTGCGAATGTGAGAATCTTCTTCATGTCGGCTCTCCCGTTATTCGGAGAGGCGGCCGCAGCCGAGTTGCGGACCGTCTCGACAAGACCTTAGACATGGGAGCGGCCGCGAAATATTGCCAGCGCCATAAGATCATTTTGAGGGCGGTGCGGCGATTTTACGCAGTCGCGTTCAAGCCGTTCTTGCCGCGCGCCACAAGCTGGTCCCGGACCTGGCCGGGCGGCGCCTCGAACCATCGCCTGCACGCGCGATTGAACGCGCCGGGCTCGGAGAACCCCAGCAAATAGGCGGCTTCGGCGATGGTCATGGTCGGCCGCGCCAGATAGTGCTGGGCAAGGTCGCAGCGCGTCGCATCCAGCAATTGCTCGAAGGTCACGCCCTCATCCTCGAGCCGCCGCCGCAAGGTCCGATCGCTCATATTCAGCGCCTGGGCGACGGCTTCGCGGCGAGGCTCCCCAGTCGCGAGACTGCGGGCGATCTGCTTGCGAACCTTCAGGCTGGTCCCGGCTCCGTCATAGGCTGCAAGACGCTCCTGCAGCAGCTTGTCGTGCAGTTCGGCGACCGACGGATTGCAGGACGGCAAAGGCGCGTCCAGATCAAGCCGGGCGAAGATCAACGCATTGAAGTCACTTTCAAAAAGCAAGGGACATTGAAAGGTCGCCGCCAAAGGCTTTGCATCGGCCGGCTCCGGCGGCTGCATCCAAAGCGAAACCGGCTGGATCAGCCGGCCCGAAACCCATCGGCAGAAGGTCAGCAGGGTCAGAAGGTCGAATTCGATCCTCTGCCGCGGCAGCGGCTCCCGCCCGCCATAGAGGTCGAAGCGGACAAGGACGTTCTCGCCCCGATCCTCCAGCGTGACCTCCGCCGCGTCGCTCACAAGCCGCATATGGCGCGAGAAGGATTGCAGGGCCGCGCGCAAATTCTTGCTCGAAAGCATCGCATAGCCGACGATATCGAAATTGCCGGGCTTGGGGACGAGAGCGCTGGCGAGCCCGACATTCGGATCGCCTGAAATTTCCGCAGCCGCGCGCCACAGCCGGCTCATCTTCTCCGTCGGCAGCCGCGCGTCGGGGTCGCGCAGGACCGCCGGATCGATTTCCGCCGCCGCCATGATCGCCCCCGTGTCGAGTCCTTCGCTCTCCAGAACGTCAATGACGCCCTTGAACCAGGCGGATGATGTCGTGCGGCTGCTCATGACGACCCGTTTCCGGCTTCCTCCGTCCATCAAGCCAAGAATTTGGCCCAGCGCGGCCAGTCCGTTGCGCGCGCCGATAAACTAACATGCCCTGCAAGAATGGAAACGCGCGCAGTCGTCGGGAACGGCAAAATCTTGGCCAACCCTTGTTCGGGCGTAGAAAACCAGGGAGGTCCATCCGTGTCGGTCGAGATCATCGAAAGCGCGCGCAACGCCTATCACTACCCTCTGCTTATCAAGCATCTGTTGCATACGCCGCTCGCGACCGCGCCCGAGCAGGAAATCGTCTATCGCGACCGTGTCCGATACACCTACCGCGAATTCGCCACGCGGATTTCGCGACTGGCCAACATGCTCGCAAAATTGGGCGTCGCTCAAGGCGACACGGTGGCGGTGATGGACTGGGACAGCCATCGCTATCTGGAATGTTTCTTCGCCGTGCCGATGATGGGCGCGGTCCTGCAGACCGTGAACGTGCGCCTCAATCCGGAGCAGGTCCTCTATACGCTGAACCACGCCGCGCCGAAAATCCTGCTCGTCAACAGCGAATTCCTGCCGCTCGTCGCGAGCCTCGCGGATCGGATCGAGACGGTCGAGAAATATGTCCTGATCAGCGACGACCCCTTTGAAGGCCCGTCGTCCATCGCGTTCGAAGGCGAGTATGAAGCGCTGCTGGCTTCCGCTTCGCCGGATTTCGACTTTCCCGATTTCGACGAAAATGCGCGCGCGACCACTTTCTACACGACAGGCACGACGGGCCTGCCCAAGGGCGTCTATTTCAGCCATCGTCAGCTTGTTCTGCACAGCCTGGGCGAACTGACCGCCTTGGCCCTCGCGCCGTCGCAGGGCCGCGTCCACCGGCAGGACGTGTACATGCCGATCACGCCCATGTTCCATGTCCACGCTTGGGGTTTCCCCTATGCCGCCACGCTCGCCGGCTTGAAGCAGGTCTATCCCGGCCGCTATGCGCCGGACGCGCTGTTGAAGCTGATCAGAACCGAAGGCGTCACCTTCTCGCATTGTGTCCCGACCATCCTGCACATGATCCTCGGCCATCCCGACGCCAACGCGACCGACCTCAGCCGTTGGAAGGTCATCATCGGCGGTTCGGCCTTGCCGACAGGTCTGGCGGAAACCGCGCTCAAGCGCGGGATCGACATCTTCACCGGCTATGGCATGTCGGAAACCTGCCCGATCCTGACCCTGTCGCAGGTCACCCGGTCCATGCTCAAGGACAACGCCGACACGGGCGTCGAGATGCGTGTCAGGACGGGCCTGCCGATTCCGCTCGTCGATCTTCGAATTGTCGATGAGGAGATGAATGATGCGCCGCACGACGGGAAAGCCGCCGGCGAGATCGTCGTGCGGGCGCCTTGGTTGACGCAGGGCTATTTCAAAAGCCCCGAAGCCTCCGAGGCCCTCTGGGCCGGCGGCTACCTGCATACCAACGACATCGCCGTTATCGACCCGAACGGCTATGTCCAGATCACCGACCGGCTGAAGGACGTCATCAAGACCGGGGGCGAATGGATTTCGTCGCTGGAGGTCGAGGATATCATCTCGCAGCATCCCGCCGTCAGCGAAGTTGCGGTGATCGGCGTCAAGGACGCAAAATGGGGCGAACGCCCCAAGGCCTTGGTCGTCCTGAAGGGCGACGGCGCGGCGCCGGCGAGCGCCGACGAATTGAGAGCTTTCGTGATGTCCTTCGCGGAGCGCGGCGTCATTTCGAAATATGGCGTCCCGCAAAACATCGCCTTCGTCGACGCGCTGATCAAGACCAGCGTCGGCAAGCTGAACAAGAACGCCTTGCGCGAGGCTTATCCGGAGGCGTGAGGCCGCATCGATCAGAGCCGTGAGATTCCAATTCGTCTTTGTTTCAAGGAACCGCCCATGACCGCCTATAATGCCCCGATCCGCGACATGACCTTCGCCCTGAAGTCTGTCGGCGGCTTTGACCGGATCGCCGCCCTGCCCGGCCATGAGGAAGTCTCGGACGATCTGGTCGAGGCGATCTATGAGGAAGCCGGCAAATTCGCGGGCGAAGTGCTCAGCCCTCTCAACCATTCCGGCGACAAGCAAGGTTGCGTCTGCAAGGACGGCGTGGTGACCACGCCCGAGGGCGTCCGGGATGCCTTCGCGGCTTTCTGCGGGAACGGCTGGCACGCCATGCCGGCGCCGCAGGAATTCGGCGGCCAAGGCCTGCCCAGCCTCGTCTCAACACCCGTTCTCGAAATGTGGACGGCGGCCAATCTGGCCTTTTCCCTGTGCCAGATGCTGACGCTCGGGGCCATTTCGGCGATCGACCATCACGGCTCGCAGGCGCAGAAGGCGCTTTACCTGCCGAACATGGTTGCCGGCCGATGGACCGGCACGATGAACCTGACCGAGCCACAGGCGGGCTCAGACCTCGCCGCGGTCCGCACCAGGGCCGTTCCAGACGGCGACGCCTACCGCATTTCTGGCACGAAGATTTTTATCACTTGGGGCGAGAATGATGTTGCGGAAAATATCATCCACCTCGTGCTCGCC
>JAJYCZ010000041.1 GCA_021777915.1 Pseudomonadota bacterium
GAGGATTTTCGCGATGGCCCTTCCACGGCGCTTCCGTTTTCGGAATGTCTGGAAGCACGCACGGTCGAAATACGTCTTAATTAATTGATTTTAATGGCGCGCCGCTCAGGACAAAACTGCGAACACGTATGCAATTGAAATTACGATATGAATCGACATTGACACCTAAGATGCGCCGCTGCCGCGGTTCAGCCTGGGACTCGTCGCTGTCCATCGAGGTCGACGCTTCCCTTCGCCTCCGCCAGCGCCTTCGGCTCCACCAGAAGACCCTGGCGCTCGTAACGGCTGCGGTTCCTGCTGAAATACACCACGACCGCGTAACGGGCGCTCGCCGCTTTGGCCCGCCGCGTGATGAGCGCGTCGCCCGCCGGCAGGTATTCAAGGTCGCCAAGGCCGACGCATTGCAGGCAAGCCGGGCCGGTCGCCTCCATCATCAGAAAGTCGCCGGAGCGGCCGCACCGATGGCATTTCCAATCCTTGTTTCGCGGGAGAACGACCACCAGTTCCGGAGAAGCACTCGCCTTCTCAGCAAGACGCTCGCGCTTTCTCGCGGAAAGTTCCGGCGACACCCAGTGCGTGCGATAAGCCGCCTCGATCGAGGCGTCTCCGCTCACGCTGAAGCGCAGTGTCTGGCGCTGCGGCGTGCGCGAGACATAAGCCGTTTCGCTTTCGGACAAGCTGTTCGCGGCCGCCCAGGACCTAAACAACCGCATTGCTTCTGAGATCCGGTTCAGGTTGGCCTGGACCGCCCGCTCAAGGAAATCGATCTGCCCGCGCCGCCAGCGCTCCAGCGCTCCGGCATCGAGCCACCCAACCCCGACGAGAATGTCCGTGGCGGAGACGAAGCTCTTGGCGGCCAACGCCGCCTCAGCCGCCCGGGCGACGCGGTCGGCGAGTTGAACCTCGTGCTTCGGTCTCATCGCGGTCTGCTCGCTCCCTTGTTAGACGCGGCGGACGCTCATCCGCCCAGCGCCGCTGCGTGTTCGAGATCCTGACGGCGCTGATCCGCACGCCTCCGGTAGCTGGCCTCGTTCTTGGTTGCGACGAGCGTGTGCGGGCTGCCGCGCTTTTCGGTCGCAAGGTCGAGGTCGCAGTGCGCATTCCTGACGGCTCTTTCGACATGGGTCCGTCGCTCCTGCAGCGCCTTAAGTCGCCATCTCTGCTGATCCGGCGCGATAAGGAAGGCGCCAAGCGCAAGGCATTCAGCGCATCGGCATCGGACCGGATTTTCGCGCGCCCAGTCCGGCGGCGGCGCGAGCGGTAGAGCAATTCGCTTGCGCAAGTGGTCGAGCGCCGCCTCCCGGAGCCGCGCCGCCGCCGGCCAGGACTTGCCCTCCCCGATTTTGGCGAGCGCGAGCGCGGCGGGCGTCAGCACGTCGTCGGGCGCGTAGGTTTTTGGCGAGGCGAGGACGCGCTCCGTCGCACGCAGGGCGAGTTCGGGAGCGACGCGGCTCGCAGCCGAGACAAGGTCGACGACGAAGCCGGGCTGAACCCGCGCCGGCCGAGCCCAGGAAACGTCGGCCTCATCGTCTTCCTCGTCGTCCACCGCCTTGGTCGAGTCGCCGGGCATGGCGTCAATCAAGGCGGCGGCGATCGCCTCGAGATCGCCAACCGACGCCGCGACGACGCGCAGCAGCAGATCACCGCAGGCGTCGAGATGGCCTGATGCGTTCCTCCCGAGGATCGCGATCAGAAGCTCCGTCGCGCGCGCGGGCGAAAGCAGGGCGGCGGCGCGCACGAGCGGCGCATTGTCGGCTTGGGCGTAAAAACCTTCCGCCGAGAGCCCCGCGAGCACCTCGTCCATGCGCTTCACATTTTGCAGGCGGGCCTGTGCGTCGAGCATCCGGCCGAGGCGCGTGTCGTCGTCCCTGCGCCAGTCCGTGCGCGGCCACGAGTCGAGCATCAGCCCCGAAAGCGCGTCGGCCTCTCGCCACGCCGGCGACTGCGTCGCGGCGTCCTCCGCCTCCCAGCGCGCTGTCAAAACTTCGAGGTGCGGCAAAGTTGCTGGCAGGCCAGCCTGGTCCAGAACCGCGAGCCTGTGCGTCGAGGGCCACAACACCAGCCCGGCGCGGCGATAGGTCCGCTCGAACGACGCGCCTTCGTTGCCGGTTGCCTCGTGAAAATGCTCCTCGTCCGGCTCCATATCCTCGAACGCGTCCGGCGGGCACAGTTCGTCTTCGGTGAACGGAATCTTGTCGAACCTGGCCTCGCCGCCATCCGGGCGCCGCCAATCGGACAGGATCAGTTCCCGATCGTCTACCTCGACGGCCTCGAACTCTTCGTCCTCGTCGTCACGCCAGCGCCGGCGACCGTAATACCCGGTATGCTCGGCTATGCCGCTCTCCTCGATCGACACCAGGGCGAGGTGAAGATCGCATTCGGCTGCCGCGGCGGCCTCGACCAGAACGGACGCCACGCCCGCATCGGCGCCTTTTAGAGCGGCGAACGACAGCTCCGCCGGCGTATAGGCATGTTCCAGCGGCAGGATCAGCTTGAGCGGTTCGTCTTCGGCGCCCGCCCAGGCCCGCAGCGTCTCCGCCGCGCGCGCCTGCTGGTCACGATAGTCGGGCGCTTGCGGACGGCGTCCGTCGGCGAAGCGCAGATTGAAGATGAGGACGATGCGAAAGCCCGCCGTCACCGGCCGCACCTCATGCACGCAATCGGCATAGAAGGCGGCGAAGCCGATTTCCGAAGGCTCTTCCGGATGCAGGTCGAAAGGCGTCTCCCGGCCGGCGTGCTTCACCACCAGTTCGCCGCCTTGGTGAATTGAGGGCAGCACGAGCACCATGGTCGCGAACATTCCTGGAACTTTTTCCGTGTCGCGGTGGTCGACGAAGAACCCGCCCTCATCGTAGACGAGAAGCTTGTAGAACTCGGCCGTGACCGTACCGTTGACCCCGAGTCCGAGCGCCACTTGGGCGACCAGATCGCCAAGGGTCTTCTCCCAATGGCGCCCTCCGATTCGGACCGCGGCCGAATCGACCTGCCACGTTCTTCGCACGTCGCGATCGACAAGTGTCTCCTCGCCCCTGCCGTAAGGCGCGGTTGCGGCGACGCCGACGAGTTTTTCGGCCTGAGCCGGCTGGATGGGAAAGGCGAGCCTGCCGACCCCTTCGACATCGATCGCGGGCATGAAAATCTCACGCGTTCCGCCGACGCAGAACTCGCCGGGACGCTCCACGGAACGAAGGTCGGCGAGCAAATTGGCGCCGATCGACGACATTGGGGCTCCTTTGCAAGATGAACAGCGGAGGGGCGTTGAAGCAGCAGGGACCGGAACGAGTATAGCAAGCAAACGCGTAGCGAGAAACGCCGCTGTGTCGTCGCAGCGGGGCGTGCGGCCGGCCGCGGTCCAGACGTTCCCCGTGAACCTACCCGGGTGGTTGGTTTGAACCGGGAGCCTATTCGACGGGTCGCAGGCTCAGGCCTGGTTCATTCCTCTTCACGCCCGCCAAAATGCAAGCTGTCGGGGCCAGGAGGAAGACGTTGTTGGCGAAACCGAAACCTCGCGGAATCTGATAAATAGCTTGCTGGAAGGCGCAGAACGTCGATGCCGCCGGATGCTCCCCATGGATAGAGATGCGATTGAAGCGGAAATCGAGCGCGTTCAGAAACGTCTCGTCGATCTTGATGCAGAGCGCATCGCTCTCGAAGCCGCACTTGTCGGACTGCGGCGCGTACTCACCGCAACTGACGATGCAAATAGCCCTGTCGCGCAAGACGGCTCAAGGCTAACCAACAATTCGCCGGCTGGCGATAAAATTGCTCTGTTTCGCAGACTGTTCGCCGGTCGCTCGGACGTTTTCCCGAAGCGATGGGACAACCAGAAGACTGGCCGCTCCGGCTACTCACCAGCCTGTTTCAATGAATGGGTGAAAGGCGCCTGCGGCAAGCCGAAGGTAAAGTGCCGCGAGTGCCCGAACCAAGCTTTCATTCCCGTTTCCGATGATACCATCGCCAAACACCTACGCGGCGCCGACGCGCGCTCAGCTGGATTTGTCGCCGGCGTCTACCCACTGTTATCCGATGAAACATGCTGGTTTCTGGCGGCTGACTTTGACAAGCAGGACTGGAAACAGGACGCCCAGGCCTTCCTGCAAACCTGTCGCGACAAAGGTATCGAAGCTTGTCTCGAACGTTCTCGGTCCGGGAATGGCGGTCATGTCTGGATTTTCTTCAGCGAGCCCATATCGGCGCGGATCGCGCGACAGGTGGGCTCTGCTCTGATCACGGAGACGATGGAGCGCCGGCCGGAAATCGGCTTTGCCTCCTACGATCGCTTCTTTCCAAACCAGGACACGATGCCGATTGGCGGGTTCGGCAATCTGATAGCGCTGCCATTGCAAAGGCGAGCGCGTGAAGCCGGCAACAGCGTGTTCGTCGATTCAGAATTCAAGCCTTACGATGACCAGTGGGCCTTTTTGTCGGCGCTGAAACGCAATTCAGCCGCAGCGATCACAGCGATCGCCGAGGAGGCTGAATCGTCCGGGCGAATACTCGGCGTCCGGACGCCGGTCGAAGAGGAATTCGCTGACGAGCCTTGGCGCATGCCGCCGTCACGCCGCAACAGGTCCATCAAGATCGCGGGACCGCTCCCCGCGACGATGAAGATCGTCACGGCCGACCAGATTTATATCGAACGGGCAGCGCTCCCCCCGCCGTTGGTCACACAATTCGTTCGCTTGGCGGCGTTCCAGAATCCAGAGTTCTACAGGGCGCAAGCGATGCGACTTCCGACGTTCGGAAAGCCTCGGATCGTCTCATGCGCCGAACTTCATGCCCGGCGTGTGGCGCTTCCACGTGGCTGTCTCGACGAAGCCATCGCGCTCGCCGGCCAGCATGGGATCGGCTTGTTCATTGAAGATCAGCGCGAGTCTGGCCAAAAGCTTCCGGAAGATGTGGCGTTTCGCGGAGAACTTTCGCCGCCGCAGCAATCGGCCTTCTCGAACCTCGTCGCCCACGATCATGGGGTGCTCGCGGCCACCACGGCGTTCGGCAAGACGGTGGTCGCGATCGCGCTGATCGCCGCGCGACAATGCAATACGCTGGTTCTGGTCCATCGCCGCGAACTGCTTAATCAGTGGGTGAAGCGCTTGCGGTCTTTCTTGAATATTGATCCGAAGCAGATCGGCGTCATTGGCGGAGGCAAGCGCAAACCCACTGGAATCATTGATATTGCATTGATTCAGAGCCTCGTCAGAAAGGACGAGGTCGATGACGTGGTGGCCAGTTACGGGCATCTTGTCGTCGATGAATGTCATCACCTGTCGGCCGTCTCCTTCGAGCGTGTCGCCAGGCGCGCGAAAGCCCGATTTGTGCTGGGATTGTCCGCAACCGTCGCTCGGAAGGACGGTCATCATCCTATCATCTTCATGCAATGCGGGCCGGTTCGGCACAAGGTCGACGCCCGGACCCATGCGACCGAGGCTTCTGTTCGCCACATCGTGCGTGAGCGGGTTACGAGCTTCCAGCTTCCCGAGGCTTTGGCGGCGGCGGAACGCCCCTCGATGCCGGCGATCTACGCTGCCATCGGACGGAACGAAGCTCGTAACGACCTCATTTTCGACGACGTCCTTTACGCGATCGAGGAGAAGCGATCACCGATCGTTCTGACCGAGCGCAAGGATCATCTTCTCTATCTCGCCAACCGGTTCAGTCATTTCGTGAAAAATATCGCGGTCTTGAGTGGAGGGCTGTCCGCGGCCGAGCGCAAACGCGCCGAAGCGGCGCTGACGGCGCCGGAGACCGAAGAACGTCTCATCCTCGCCACGGGACGCTACATCGGCGAAGGATTTGACGATACGCGACTCGACACGCTGTTCTTGACCATGCCGATTTCCTGGAAGGGCACGCTGGCTCAGTATGTTGGTCGACTTCATCGGAGGCATTCGGGGAAAACCAAGGTCGTCGTGGTTGACTATGTGGACGCTGGAGTGCCGGTTCTGGCGCGGATGGCGGCGAAACGGAGAGCGGAATATCGGTCCCTCGGATATTCATTTGAGTAGCGGATGATATCGTGTGCGACCGCGTGTCGCCGTCGGCAAGCCTGGCGAGCCAAGATCTTCATTGTGTGACCAAGCAAGGTCGAAGATAATAAAAGGGTGAAATTATTGTCTCTATAAAACAGTGAGATAAGTCGCCTGTGTTCGCAGTTTTGTTCAGAATGGTGCTGGTTTTGGCGCGCCAGTCAGGACAAAACTGCGAACACCTATCTCATTGAAATAATGTCATAATCATCCGAAACCTTGCCGCCGGCTCTCGTCGTCGCCGATTTGACGCGACGCAAAACGCGATGGGGCGCCTCTTTCGGACAATCATCACCGACCACGTAAAATCACGAAGTCCAAGCTCGGCCGGCTCCAACGGGCGGATTGAGCCGACAAATTGGCAAAGGGCAGTCTGGCGTACCTGACCCAGCTCTTATTGCGTCAAGCGCCGTGTGCCGCCCGAACCAGTTCGAAGGACACCGGCATGACCAAACGCTGGGCGCGATACATGTGGGCGAGGGCGTTGTGACGTCGAAGGCTTCGACCAAGAAAGCCATTGAGCGCCAAATCGTTTTCGTCGGGCGTCGACTCGACGTGTCGAATAAGAAGGAGATCTCGCATCGTCGCGGCGTCGAGCACGTCGCGCTCGAGCATAATCTGTTCTGCGCGCGCGACTCCGATTTTTCGCGCGAGAAAGGCGTAAGCGGCGCCATAGGGAGACAGCGTAAATGTCGCTGGCGCTTCAGCTGCCATCATCGAACAGGCGAGTGCGAATTCGAGGTCCGCGCCGGCCATCGGCCCACGAACCCAAGCAACAGCGACGACTGAGGAAGTCGCAATCAAATTGGCGCAAGCGTGGATTAGTTCGGGCAAGCCGTCGAAGCCGTTCCGTGTCTCGGAAAACCCATTTCGATGCGCAAAATCAAAAACCAGGAATCTCGGATGCTCATCCAGCGCTTCTTCCAAAGCATCGGAGAACCTTTCAATATCTTCACGACGGAAGCCGGAATTTGTCTTCGAGACGACGACCGAATCGAGGTCCGCAAGTTTACGTGATGTCTCGTAGATTGCTCGCGGACTGTGGATCACGGCGAGTTCAGAATGGGCACGCTTTCCCGACGATTGCAGGCCTTCATCGAACATTAGCATGTCGCGCTCCTTGAGGTTAATGGAATATTAACACGGAAGGTGATCGAGTCATGCCTCATTGAGCGGAAAGGCGCTTAATGCTGGAGCTATGGTTAATAAAATTAACTGGCATTTACTAAAATCGGCGGCCCATCAGCAGGTGGGCACCTCCAAAAACCTCGCCGAATCGGGTGTGATCTGATTCACTTGAGCCATGGCGCGGAGGGGCGGTCATGGCGGGCGGAATGCCGAGGTTTTCGACATTGACGAACGACTGAAGGAATTGTCGACGAAGGGCGACGATCTGGAGCGGCTGAAGGCGGTCGTTGATTTTGAGATGTTCCGGCCAGCGGTTGAGGCGGCGGTATCGCGCAAGGACCGCGCAAAGGGCGGCCGGCCGCCGTTCGACAGCGTGCTGATGTTCAAAATCCTGATCCTTCAGGCGATGCATTCGCTGTCCGACGAGCGGGCGGAATATCTCATCAAGGACCGGCTGTCGTTCATGCGCTTTCTCGGGCTTTCGCTTTCCGACGCGGTTCCCGACGCCAACACGATCTGGACCTTCCGCGAGGCGCTGAAGAAAGCGGACGCTGTCGACGCCCTGTTCCGGCGCTTTGACGAAGCGTTGCGGGCCTCGGGTTTTCTGGCGATGCGCGGCCAGATTGTCGACGCGACGATCGTCGCCGCGCCCAAGCAGCGCAACACGAAAGAAGAGAAACGGGCGATCAAGGAAGGCCGCATTCCTGAGGACTGGAAGGACAAGCCGGCCAAGCTCGCCCAGAAGGATCGCGACGCACGCTGGACGGTCAAGTATACCAAGGCCAAGCCGTCCGAGGACGGCTCGACGCCGGCGCGCGATCTCGCCATTCCAGCCTTCGGCTACAAGAACCACGTTTCGATCGACCGCGAGCACGGGCTGATCCGCCAATGGACGGCGACCGACGCCGCGGCTTATGACGGCGCGCGGCTTGGCGACGTTCTCGACCGCGACAACACGGCGAGCGAGGTCTGGGCGGATACAGCCTATCGTTCGGCAAAGAACGAGACGATGCTTAAGCGCCGCGGCTTCGTCTCGCGCATTCACCGCAAAAAGCCGAAGGGCCGGCCCATGCCGGAGCGCACCCGGATCGCCAACGCGGCGAAGTCAAAAGTCCGTTCGGCGGTCGAACACGTCTTCGCCCACGAGAAGGGGCCGATGGCTCTCGTCGTCAGGACGATCGGCCTGGCGCGAGCGAAATTGAAGATCGGCCTCGCCAATCTCGCCTACAACATGCGCCGCTTCGTCTTCCTTCGCCGAAGAGCCGCCGCCGCGTGAGGCCAAGGCGGCGGGAGAAGCCGCCTGCGCGGCCTTGTGTCGGCGAATGCCGCCGCTCAAATCCTCCAATCCGGCCGTGCAAAACCCCGATGCCAGCATTTTTCCGCCTCGAAGCCGAAAAAATTCCGGTTATTGGAGGTGTCCAGGTCGTTCTCATGCCTACCGATGGCTCTCTCGTCGGATTCCTGATGGGCAAATTTTGAAACTGCCGCTTGTCAAGGGCGCGCTGCAATTTTGCTCATCCAGACAGTTGAAGCCGAAGCGCCCCTGCCGGTAAGCCAACTGTGAAACCAGCGCGGAGGTCGCCAGATCGGATAATCAGGGTCAGCCTCACATGTCGTGCCGGTTCGGGCCATGGGCTGCTTTCCCGCAGGTTTCTTCCCTTCGGTCGATGTCGGCTCACCGCGGATTTCGTTGAAAAAGTCGTCGCGTGAGCGACTGCGCACTCCGAAACGATCATTTTCTTTCGAGATTGCTGATGATCGATTGTGAGCGAACGGGTCGAGAGGCCAGCCCGTCTGCGGGCGTCATGGACAGTCAATCGGTGAAGGCTCCCGCCGCCGAAACGCGGGATTGCGACGCGGGGAAAAAGATCAATGGACGCAAGCGCCACATCACGGTCGATACGGACGGTCGGCTATTGATGATCAATATGACGACGGCGGACATCGCCGATTCTGTTGGCGCACGGCAAATCCTTGACGCGCTCCGAAAGCGATGGTCGTGGGTCAAGCATCTGTTCGCTGACGGGGCCTATGATCGCCGAAAACTCATGGACAAGGCGGCCTACAAGGACTTTGTCATCGAAATCGTCCGCCGCATTGACAACGAGCCTGGCTTCAAGGTGCTGCCGCGTCGATGGGTGGTCGAGCGCACGTTCGGCTGGATGACCCGCTGGCGTCGGCTGGTCCGCGATTATGAAAAGCGTATCGACGTGTCCGCCGCCATGATCCACGTCGCGATGGGCGGCTTGCTCCTGCGACCCATCGCCCATTGAGACCAATTCTCAAACGGACTCTCAGATAAATGTCCAGAAAACCTCGCGTCGCCCTATTCGAAACGCCGGCGAAAGTCCAGATCGCTCTCATCACATCAGCAACCCGCTGCACTTTCGGCTCGCGTTCATTAGGCGTTTTTTAAAAATACAACTATAAATTGCACCTTATCAGAAACTTAGGTGACGCGAAAGGGCGCGGAGATATCGATGCACTTCTCCGGGCGTTTCAACACCCCGTTCCGGAACGCGGAACTTGGCGCAGGACGAAGCCGAGTAATACCTTCGAGTTGATTTCCGTACAGCTTCATAACGTACCACAAATGTCCGTTCAAAACGGCGGAATGATTTTCGATGGCCCCACTCTCGCGTAAACATAGCGCCCTGAAAGCTAGTCTCAGCTATGCGGTTTTTGGAACGGCGTGGATTTTCTGCTCCGACAAATGGCTGGCGCAGTTGCTCGGCCGCGACGCCTTTGTCGTTGTTTCCAGCTACAAGGGTTTCGCCTTCGTCACCGTCACCGCGGTCCTCCTCTTCGTTACCTTGCGTCGCCTGGAAGGGCGCGTCGAAACGCTAAGATACGACGGCGTGGCCTTCGGCCGTTCGGGGATCGTCCCGGTCGCGGTGCTGCTGTCATTGGGAATTATTGGCATTGCTACCATTGCCTCACTCAATGTCACGGCGTCGCTCGAACGCCGCACGCTAGATGAGGCGCGCTCCATCGTCAGACTGAAAGCTGACGACCTCGGTCGTTGGCTGGAGGCTAAGGAAGCCGCCGCCGCACTGCTGGCCGCCGATGTCTGGTCAAACCCCGCTCTCGATCAAATCGAGCTGCGTGGGCTGAATCAAGACAGTCTCGAAAGCCGTTTGCAGCGTCAGGCCGCCGCATTCAATTTCGTCGCGATCGATCTGATCGACTTCTCTGGGCGCTCGCTGTTTTCCAAGCAAGAACCGGCGTCGGCGATCGTCACGGCGGCAAGGACGAGCTTCAGAACCAATAAGCCGGCTTTGGTTGATCTTCACCGCGAGTCCGGCGACGCTGATCCGCGCTTCGGCTTCACCGTTCCTCTTCGGGGCAACGCGCAAGATCGCCCGTTGGCGGTCTATACCGAACTGGCGGCGCACGACTATCTCTATCCCTTCGTGCGGTTCTGGCCCCATGGCCATGCGAGCGGATCGGGCGTCCTCGCACGCCGCGAAGGCGACTGCGTTCTTTTTCTCAGCGGCCTTTCCCATGATGAGGGGGCCGCCATGCGCTTGCGCTTGTCTTATTGGGATTCCCAGGTCCCGATGGTGCGGTTCATTCGCGGTGAAACCGACGCGGCGCGCGGAGTCGACCCGTTCGGCGTCCAGATATTCGCGGCCGGAGCCAAAGTGCCTGGCACGAATTGGGAACTCATTGCGCGGATCGACGAGGCGGACGTCTTCGCCGAGAAGGCTTGGAATTTGCGGACGATCGGACTGGTTTCCACGCTAGCCATCGCCGCAATTTGGGTCGGCGCAGGCTTTTACTGGCAGGGCCAGCAGCTGGCGCACGCGCTAGCTGAGCAGCGCCTGAATAGCCGGTTCCAGGTCACATTCGAACAAGCTGCCGTCGCCATGATGCATGTCGCGCTGGATGGCGCAATTTTGCGCGTCAACCGACGCGCCTGCGAGATGTTCGGCTATCGCCGGGATGAACTTCTCGGGACTAACAGTATGCTTCTTTGCGCCCCGGCCTATCGAGCGCAGACCGAGGAATATCTGGCCTCAATGCGATCAAGCGTGCTGAAGGAATATCATACTGAGAGACAATGCCTCCGGAAGAACGGAACCGCGTTCGACGTGGTGGCTTTCGCCAGCGTCGCGCCCGGCGAAAGAGACGGTTCCGATTACCTGATGGTGGTCATTGAGGATATCGGGCAGCGCAAGGCCGTGGAGGACGCCTTGCGCGCCAGCGAGGAACGCCTGCGTTTCGCCCTGGAGGGCGCGAAGGAAGGGCTCTGGGATTGGCTGGTGGAGACAGATGAGGCCTATTTCGCGCCCGCTTGGAAGGCAATGCTTGGCTACGCCGACGATGAAATCGAGAATCGGGGCAGCGCCTGGCGGCGCCTGGTCGAGCCTGAGGGCATCGAAAAATTCCGACGGCAATTCTTAGAAGTGAGGTCGGGCGAACGCGAAACCATCGAGTTCGAGACCCGCCTGCGTCACAAGGATGGTCGCTTAATCGACGTCTTGTCGCGCGCGCTGCCGCTGAGCGGACCGAGCGGGCGTATCGTGCGCATTGTCGGCACCGATCTGGACATCACCGTCCGCAAGGCAGGAGAGGCGTCGGCGCGCCTCGCCGCTGCTTTCTTCGAAGCCACGCACGAAGGCATCGTCATAACGGATCGCGACAAGAATATCGTCAAGGTTAACCCGGCATTCGAGGCGATCACAGGCTATAGCGAGGAGGAAATGCGCGGAAACAACATGCGCGTGCTGCAATCGGGCCGGCACGACCGCGCGTTTTACGAATCCCTGTGGGGATCCGTGAACGATCACGGATTCTGGCAGGGCGAGATCTGGAATCGGCGCAAGAGCGGCGAGCTCTTTCCCGAGCGGTTAAACATCGGCACCGTGCGCGATCCATCCGGAGCGGTCGCCAATTATATCGGCGTCTTCAGTGACATAAAACGTCTCAAGCAATCCGAGTCTCGGCTCGAATTCCTGGCGCATCACGATCCGCTCACCTCATTGCCTAATCGCACTTTGCTTCGACTGCGGATCGATCGCGCCATCGCCCGCTCGCAGCGCGAAGGGAAAATGGGCGCTGTGCTCTTCCTTGATCTCGACCGTTTCAAGATCGTCAATGACAGTCTCGGCCATGTGGCGGGCGACCAGCTTCTGGTCCAGGCCGCACAACGCTGGACGCGACGGCTGCGCGCGTCGGACACATTGGCGCGCATCGGTGGCGACGAATTCGTCGTTCTGATGGAGGATGTCGCCGAGCCACACGACGCGGCGGTTGTCGCCCAAAACCTGATCAACGAAATGGCTGCGCCGTTCTCACTGCCCAGCGGACGCGACGCCTTCGTCGGTTTGAGCGTCGGCGTCAGTCTGTTTCCCGCCAATGGCGAAAGCCCGGACGAACTTGTACAGCACGCCGATTCGGCGCTCTATCTCGCGAAGGGTGAGGGCGGCTCCATCGTCCGCTTTTATTCTGATTCCATGACGTCGGACGCCAACGAACGGCTGGACATGGAGGCCGGAATTCGGCGCGCTCTGGAACACAACGAATTCATTCTGCATTATCAGCCCCTGTTTTCGATCAAGGATCGGCACATGGTCGGCGTCGAGGCGCTCCTGCGCTGGCGCTCGCCCGACGGCCTCATCCCGCCCGACCAATTCATTCCTCTGGCCGAAAAGACAGGCCTCATCGTGCCGCTTGGCGAATGGGTTCTGCGTGACGCCTGTGCCCGCATGAAGGCCTGGCGCGACAGCGGAGCCGGCATACAGTTCATCGCGGTCAATATGTCGCCAGTTCAACTGGGCCGCGCGGACATCTGCGCCTCAGTCCAGACGATCCTCGATGAAACAGGCCTTCCGCCAGACTGTCTGGAACTGGAAATCACCGAAAGCGCGCTGCTCAATGCCGCCGGCGGGGCGCAGACCAAACTAGCGAAACTCAGATCCTTCGGGGTCCGGGTTTCCCTCGACGATTTCGGCGCGGGCCATTCGTCGCTTTTCTTCCTCCAGCACTTCCCAATCAACAAGCTCAAACTTGACAGAAGCTTTGTTCAGGACATCCCCGGGGACCCCACCAGCATGGAAATCGCGAACGCGATCATTCGCTTGGCGCACGCCCTCAACATAAAAGCTCTGGCGGAAGGCGTCGAAACAAAGGCGCAAATAGATTTCCTCGCCGCAATTGGATGCGATCTCGCGCAGGGCTATTTTTTCGACAAACCGTTGCCGGAACAGGAGCTACTCGAAAGGATGCGCATTTCGAGTAAGCCGTCCAAGATCGCGGTTTAGGCGCGACATCGACAAAGGGGCGAGCGTCGGCATATCTGCCGGCTCATAGTAGGCGCGAGGATTCCCGAACCGCGCCCCGCCTCCAGCCGTGGGCATTGTTTGAGTAGCCGACGCTCTTGCAGATCCGCTCCAGCGTCAAGACCACATCTTCGCCCCGATAGCTGAAACGCGGATCGACCGCAGGCGAGAACCGCGAGAAGGTGTCGACAATGGTCAGAACCCGGATCTTGCGTCCCGTGGCCAGCTGGTCATGAACAAAGTCCATCGCCCAGGTCTCGTTGTGTCGCTGCGCCTCGCAACGGTCCTCGCGCAGCTTGGCTTTCACCCGCCGCTTCGGCGTCTTGTAGCGCAATTGCAGGCCAAGGTTCTGGTAAAGCCGGTAGATGCTGGCGTTGCCCCCAAGTTTTATCCGAGTCTGAGTTTGCTCTGACGGTTGGTTTTGCCCTGTTGGGCGTGGTGAATGTTGTGGTTCGACGCGAAGCCATCGGCTTTGCGCAGCGCCGGCCCACGCCGCGGGAACGTCTCTGCGAACTCGGTCGGCGTTTGCCATCCGAGCCCGGAATGAGGACGGTTTTCGTTGTAGTCACGCCGCCAGCTGGCGAGCAGGACACGCGCATGATGCAGCGAGCTGAACAGCGTCTCGTTGAGCAATTCGTCCCGCAGGCGGCCGTTGAAACTCTCAATGAAGGCGTTCTGGATCGGCTTGCCGGGCGCGATGTACGGCGAGCTTCTCCTCGCGATAGAGCCGGAACAGCCGCTTGTGATTGACCACATAACCCTCGCGCCGCAGCAGAACATGCAGCCGCCGATAGCCGAACCGTCGGCGCTCATGCGCGATCGCCTTCATCCGATCGCGCAAGGCGGAATCCTCGCTCCGGATAGCCTTGTAGCGAACCGTCATGCGGCAACAGCCAAGGGTTTTGCACGCCCGCCGCTCGCTCATCTCGAAGACTGTTCGAAGATGCGCGACCGCGTCTCGCCTGGCGGCGGGCGTCACCATTTTTTTCCAAGAAGATCCTTCAAGGCGGTGTTGTCGAGCATGGCGTCGGCGAGAAGGCGTTTCAGGCGCGCGTTCTCGTCCTCAAGCTGCTTCAGCCTTTTGGCTTCGGACACCTCCATGCCCCCGAACTTGGCCTTCCACTTGTAAATGCTGGCGTCGCTGACGCCGTGCTTGCGGCAAAGCTCCGCAACCGGAACGCCGGATTCATGCTCTTTCAAAATCGCGATGATCTGCTCTTCGGCAAAACGCTTGCGCTTCATTCTCTGGTCCTCGGCTTGGGCCAGAGCTTACTTCAAAACGGATAAGCCTCAGGGGGCAACGTCAGCGTGATCTGCCGGAAGAATGCGGCTAATTATTGACGCTAGGGAAACAACAATTCTTTCATAAAATTTTGCGCAATATCTTGCCGAGAACGTCCGAGCAAGCATTTGATCCTCAGGCCGTTTCGCGCCACGGAGCCGCCGGCCATGCGCCTGAAAACGTTGATCCGCCCACGAGAGCCAACTGAGTTTCCTAACTGGCTGTTCCCGACACTCGACGTCCAATTCGATGCGATATCGAAAAGTTTCTGGATGTATTACAAGGCCGATACACCGCCATGTTACACATTGCAGACAATCAACGATATCATCGATGTCCGCGAGTCTCTTCGCGCTTTGTATAGCGCCAATGGACCTGAAAACTTCCAGGTTCGCTACTTTGTCATGGCGTCAAAGCGATCGGGAATTTTCAATCTCGGCGGCGACCTCGAAACTTTCGCGGAATCCCTCAGAACGGGCAGCCGCTCGACCTTTCGACGTTACGGTCACGCCGCCATCGACGGCCTTTACGGTTTGTTGCAAGGGTTCGGTTTGCCGATCGTCACGCTCGCATTAGTACAGGGCGACGCCCTTGGCGGCGGTCTGGAAGCGGCGATGGCCGAGGATTTTCTGATCGCTGAGCGCAGCGCGAAGCTCGGCGTCCCGGAAGTCGCCTTCAACACTTTTCCCGGCATGGGCGCGGCGAGCACGCTGACGCGGCGGATGGGCGCGGCCTGGGCGGAAGAAGTCATGATGTCGGGGAAGGTTTTCACCGGCGCTGAAATGCATGCGCACGGGCTCATCGACGTCCTCGCACCGGATGGAGAAGGCGTCGCATCCACCCTGCGTTGGATCGAAGGTGGCGATAAGCGTTTCGCAGATCTGCGTGCGATTGCGCAAAGCCGGCGGGTTTGTCTGCCGATCACATATGAAGAACTGATTGCGGTCAATGACGAATGGGGTCGCTGCTGCAATTCCGTCGAGCCGGCCGACATTCGCCATATGGAGCGACTTGTCGCCGCACAGAAACGGAAAGTCGGGGCGGTCACCGGAACCAAGGACCAATGAAGCCGCCTCATCAAGTCGCGGGAGAAATAGCGGAGGGCTCTCTGCCCCCCGACACGTACGCCGATCTGGTGGATACGCTTTTCGGCACAAACGCGTCCTTCTACGCCGGCGCGATCGCCGGAATGATCTCGCCGACGGTCGCCTATTTTCGTGACGGGAGCGCCATCTTTGTCGGTCTGGATGTGGCAATGTGTCTGGTCACGTCCTATCGGGTGGCTGTGGCGATTGCATATCGCTCCCGAAAGCGAGATCCGTCGAAGGCGGGTTTCTGGGAGGCGCTTTATGCCTTGGGCGCCGTCGGATTCATGCTACTCGTTGGCGTGACGGGGGCGGCCCTTGTCTGGCTAGGAGCGGACCAAATCAGTTTGCTTTATGGCTTGATTATTCTGTTTGGCTGCGTCGGGGCGGTCGCCGGACGCAACGCTGGGCGCCCGACGATCGTGTTGGGGCAAATAACCGCGCTCATTGGGCCTCTCTTCATTGCGTTCTCGCGTCACCCCGACGGCTGGCATATCGGCTTGTCCGCCCTGATTGTACTGGTGCTCGCCTCCGTCATTTCGACAACGAAATTCCTCAATCATCACCTTCTCAGGGCGATGTTGAGTGGGCGTGAGGCGGAAATACAGAAAGACCGATTCGACACTGCGTTGAATAATATGGCACATGGTCTTTGCATGGCCGATGTGAATGGAGTTCTTTCGGTCGTCAACCGGCGCGTGCCGGAATTGTTCGGCATCGACGGCGACCTGACCGGGCTGACGACCCGTGAACTCGCGCAGCGGATCGTGGAGGCAAATGAACTTGAACAATTCGAGGCGTTAACGTTTGTCGCGGGCTTCGAACGCCACATGAACCGGCTGCGGCCAGGCGTGTTCACGGCGGCGCTTAAGGATCGCATCTTTGATTTTCGCTGCGATCCTATGGCCGATGGCGGTCTTGTCATCGTGACGGAGGATGTCACGGATGTGCGCTTGGCGTCACGCAAGATCGAACAAATGGCAATGTTCGATTCTCTGACCGGTCTTCCCAACCGTTTCCAATTCCGCGCTAAATTCGATGCGGCGAGTGAACGGCTCGCCCATCAGGGCAGCCAAGTTTCTGTGCTTTACGTCGATCTGGATCTTTTCAAGGAAGTCAACGACACGCTTGGTCACCCGATTGGCGACAAACTGCTTCGCAATGTGTCGCAACGACTGCTGAAATCAGTCGATTCGAACGCCGTGGTCGCCCGTTTTGGCGGGGACGAATTCGTCATTTTGCTGCCATCCTCGTCAGGGCCCGAGCAACGGGACGCCGTATGCAAGCGCCTCATCAGCGCCGTGAGCGCCCCTTATGAGATCGACGGCAACGTGATCGTCATCGGTGCCAGCATTGGAACTGCATCGGCGCCGCGCGATGGCGTCAGCGCCGACGCTATTTTGAAGAACGCCGATATGGCGCTTTATCACGCCAAGGCCGACGGTCGCGGTTGTTTTCGTCACTTCACCGTGTCGATGGATGAACAGGCGCAAAAAAAACGGCAAATTGAAATCGCGTTGCGCAACGCGATCGCCAACGACGAACTCGAAATTTACTACCAGCCCATCGTCGACGTGCGCGCCGGCCGCATCAACGCCTGCGAGGCCTTGCTGCGTTGGCGGGATCGGACTAAGGGCTTTATTTCACCATCCGTCTTCATACCGATCGCCGAGGAAACTGGCCAGATCGTCGAGATCGGCGAATGGGTCCTAAACCGCGCCTGCCGTGATGCCGCGAACTGGCCGGACGACATCCGCGTCGCAGTAAACTTTTCCCCGCTTCAGTTCCGTCGCGGCGACATTGTGGAAACCGTTAAACGCGCTTTGCGCGATTCGGGGCTCAAGTCAAGCCGGCTTGAAGTCGAAGTGACGGAAACCATTGTTATCCAGAATACTGAGGCGACTTTGACGGCGTTTCAAGCCCTGACTAAGCTGGGCGTGAGGCTTGCTCTCGACGATTTCGGCACCGGCTATTCAAGCCTCAGTTATCTCAGTCGCTTTCCGTTTCACAAAATCAAGATCGATCGCAGTTTCGTCAGCGAACTCAACGAACCGAAGTCACTCGCCGTCATCACCGCGGTCAAGCATCTGGCGACGGATCTCGGCCTGTCTTTGGTTATCGAGGGCGTTGAGACCAACGAGCAGCTCGAAACGCTGTTGTTGCGCGGCGTTCACGAAATCCAGGGCTACCTTTTTTCCCAGCCCCGGCCGCTTGCCCAAATCGCCGCAATGTTGAAGGCACCCGCGCGCATCCGGTTGCCGCACGCGGCTTGAATATTGGCGCTGATGCGCCGGCTCGACAAGTTGCATCTCGATTATCCGTTCGCCGTCGCGCGGATGCTGGCCTTGCTGGTGCAGCGCGAGGGCATTGCGATCGGCCGCCGCAGCGTCTCGACGCTGATGAAGCGCATGGGAATCGAGGCGATCTATCGGCGCCCGAACACCAGCAAACTCGCGCCGGAACACAAGATCTACCCCTACCTGCTGCGCGGCGTGAAGGTCGAAAGGTCGAGCGGCCGAACCACGTCTGGGCGACGGACATAAGCTATGTTCCGATGCGGCGCGGCTTCGTCTACCTTGCGGCGGTGGTCGACGTCGCTACCCGCCGGGTCCTGGCGCATCGCGTGTCGATCACCATGGAGGCCACCTTCTGCGTCGAGGCTTTGGAGGAGGCGCTGGCGCGTCATGGCGATCGACGTCACGTCACGGCCGTCCAGCGCGACGGGTGCTCGTTTTCGTGATCCAGAACCAGCCGCAACGCGCGGGAGCGGACTTCAGCTGAGAATTAGTTCGTCGTAGTGCTCGTCATGGCTCCGTCCTCACATGGGGATTTGTGGAGCAAGAGGGGCATTCAATTTTTCATGCGGAAATCCACCTTAGGCGCGACCCCGCGGTTCACGGCGCTTGCAGCCGAACGCGCGCTGGGAGCGGCCTCGGCGTCGCCACGCAACGACAGAATGGAGTGTATACCGTCGAGGACGTTCGGCAGGCCATAGGGGCCAGTGACGCGGATCTTCGCCATCAGAGGGAACTGGGTCGGTTCGTCGAAGGCAATTCGCGCGATCTGGTTACGATCCACTCCGCGGAAATTGGACTGGAATTCTGGCGGTGCCCTGTCGGTGATCGCCTCGACCCGTTCGACCTTGCCGCTCTCGCGGTTCACCCCGTCAGTCACTGTCACACGCTGCCCCGGCTCGATCCCGTACATCCGGTTCGTCGGCAGATAGGCCAGGACATATTTCACACCGTGATAGACCTCGGCCATGACTTCGCCATGAGCGAGGACTGCGCCCGGCTCGGCGACCCGTGCGCCGATCGTTCCGGCGACGGGGCTGGATACCACGCCGTCGCGATAGGTCTCGCGCGCCCGGTCGAGCGCTTCGTTGATATGCGCCAAATTCAGTTTCGAGGCGGTGTCTTCGCTTTCGAGAGCGCCACGCTCTGAACGCAGGGACTCGGCCTCGCGCGCCGCCTCGTAAGCGTCGCGCGTCGCTTCGGCGAGGCGCACCCGGGTCGCAAAGCCGGCGCTGACAGCTTTCTCGATCGCCACTTGCGCCGCCTTGGCGGTCTGCTGACGTTTTTCTGCTTCGGGGAGGGTGGCCTCGATGGCGGCGAGTCTCGTCCGGATTTGCGTCAGGCGAGCCTCAGTCTGCGCCTCGCGGGTCACGATGTTTGAGATCAGGTCGAGCATCTGGGTGGAAGCCACGGCGCCAAGCTGCTGTCCGGCGGAGATTTTGTCACCCGGTCGCGCGGCGAAAGAGAGCACCTGCACATCGAACGGCTCGGTGACGATTTCGCGCTCCTGTACAACTAGGCCGCTGGCGTCGAGCATCATCATGGAACCTATAAACAGATAGACGACCCAGAAGGCGGCTCCGCTGAGGCTGAACAGATAGAGCTTGCGCGCGAGGGTTTGCGCAGCGCGCACCTGATTGCGCGCATTGTCAGGCCGGCACTCGGGACGCAGGGAATGGATCGCCATGTTCTTCTCCGTCCTCTCTCATCGCCAATCGTTCAGATCGCGAACTTTTTTGGGGACATAATTGTCCGTCAGCGACAGGGAGAACGCTGCCTCGGTGGCGTAAGCGTAAAATCGGTGGATTTTCATGACATAGGCCTGGAACAAGGCGTAAACCGGCACAAAGGGAAGAAGACGCAAGTAAACTGGACGACCGGTGACAAGGGTTGCGGCGATGAAACTGGCGAGGTCGAACGCCGCTAACGCGACGGTGACCGCCGCAAGAAGAATGAGCGCTTGCGCGATACCGAACGATGCGAATAACCATGCGAGGTAAAAGGGGAATACGAAGGCTGGCAAAGCCGTAAACAACAGAAAATCCCATTGATGCGCCGCTTCACGCCAGGAGAACGTATGCGAGATGGGATTGAACAGGAGACGGTATTTGCGGAACCTTATCCAGTAAGCATCGCGTTCCCAGCGGCTGCGTTGACGCAGCAGCGCGAACGGACTTTCGGGGACGTCGGTGTAGCAGATGGCGTGTCGAGCGAATGCGATCTTATAGCCGGCGAGCCTCAGCCTGATCGTGAAATCAAAATCCTCGCCCCCCGTATCCATGCCTCCGAGCGCTCGCCATCCGCTCCGCCTGAAGGCGCCAAACGCCCCTGAAATGCATGAGATCTGGTCGAGGGCGCCTGAAAACGTCCGCCCCATCGAGATCGCAATCAAATATTCGATAGCCTGAATTGCTGTTGTGATCGAGCGCCGCCAATTCCGTACTAGGATGTTCCCGGAACAGGCACCGATGGAAGTGTCCTGAGTGAGCGGGCGCAGCAGTTCCTCAATGGCGTTCGGCTCGAAGGAGCAATCACAGTCGGTGACGATGAAGATTTCGCCATGGGCCATGCGCGCCGCGAGATTGAGCGCCGCCGCCTTGCCGCCCCGCAGTTGCAGGCGGCCAATCGCCTGCACCAGCCCTTCGCTGTGCAGTCGGCGCATGATCGAGAATGTCTTGTCGGTGGATCCGTCGTCGACGCAGACGATTTCGAACTGGTTGAATGTCTGCTTTCGCAAAGACCGGACGCATTTCTCGATCGCATCCTCCTCATTATGTCCGGCGAGGAGGATCGAAACCAGCGGAAGCGGAGGCAGTTGGCCGTGAGGCCGATGGTCGCGGAAGATGAAAGCCGCCGCGGTCGATTGAATCCCGAGAAAATAGCGGGGAGCGTCGGTCATGATGACGAGAGCGAACATTGCAACGAAGGCCCATGCCGACAGGCTGTCCAAGGTGCGAGAGACATCGAGGATCAACTCCATCACGCGCTCTCAAAAGACCTTCAAGGGGCGGTCCGCGACCCCCGGGATTTCGTCGGGCGAGAAGACTGCAAGTTGGAGTTGCGGCGTCAAGGCGAGATAGCGCCCGAGGCGTTCACGAATCTGCGGCAGATGCCGCTCGACTTCGGCCTTCCGGTCGCACCCAAGAAGGGCGAGGAAGATCGGCGGCGCGTCGATGATTTCCGTTTCAGATGTGAAGCTCTCCCGCAGGATCCGGCTGAAAAAAACGCAGGTTTGGCGCCAGACATGGCCGTTTTCGGGGACGTTGTCCGGCGTTTGCAGGCGTGCAAACAACACGCTGCAAGGCTGTCCGAGCGTGGAATGGCGCTTCGCGAAGGCGCGGATTCTGCCGCCGACCGATCCGTCTCCCGCGTCGTGAAGGGGCGATCCGATGGCCGCAGCGGCGCGCCCGGCCGCGGTGATATGGTAGGAATGGATCGTGCGACTGTCGACGTTGCCGGCGTCGACATGGGAGTCGCAATCGAGGCAGAGAAAGCCGACCTTGTGCTCAGTCGAGAGATGGCCGCAGGAATGGCAGACACCAATCGAACCCGGGCGATCATAATCGACGCTGAAATTCTTCAATTGCTGGAGGCATTTCGGGCAGACCAACTCGGACCCGCGCCGGAAATCGCGTTCTGGCCCTTGATAGGCGCATTTGAAATGGTGAACGATCGGCTCCTCGACGATGTTGCCGCTGCCGCATCCTGAACAGTTTTCGCGCACCGTCAGACGAGCGGAGGCGCAATGCGGGCAGATCGTCAACTTGTCGGCGAATTTCCGCTCCATCAATCCGAGCGTCGTCAATTGTTCGGCAATCGCCGCGACACCGGGGATCACGACGTCGTCGTCATAGACGAAAGTTTCCCGGGCCTTGACCTCGTTGCGCGGCGCGAGCGCGCGATCGCGCACGAAGAGCCGCGCCAGGAGGATCAGCCGAGGATCATCGGTTTCTAGCGTCTCGCGCGGTAAGGCGCGCAAACGATGCACGGCAGGTCGTAACATTTCGATGGCGTCTTCGATCGCCTTCGGCGAAGGGCGCACGATGGTCACGTCGGCGCGGCGTTGGTCCCAGGTGCCACGCCCGCCGCCCGTGGCGTCGATAACAGGTACGATCGCGGCTGCCGCGCGGTCAAAACACCGTGTCAACAAGGCTGCTGCGTTGGACTCCATCAAGAGAATGGCATCCGGCGCCTCGTTCGGCTTGGCAGAGGCGGCGCAGTGCGGAATCGGATGGTCGCCGGTCGGATCAGGTAAGCTCGTGAGCCGAACTGGGTCTTGCCCTCGCGACTCTTTTGGCTTTTCTTCCCGCGCGCGCGCGGAATCCGCGTCAGCTTTCGCAGACGGATTGTCCTGTGCCGCCGCAAGAAGCTCCTGCCTAGCCAGACGGACCGCGTTGCTCATTCTTACTCCGAACAAACTTTACTCAACGAGAATGTCCGCGGGCGCCCAGCTTCATCGGCGTCGGAGAATGTCCGGCGTCTTTCCGAAACCGGTAGCATCTCTTCTTTGCGATGGGCTCAAGCTCCCGAGAATGCCTCATGCCTGTTTTTTCGAGGCAAAATTAATTGAAGCCATCTTTAAATATCGTTACGTCATCGGGTTATTTTGCTAAATCTAAAGAATCGAAACGTTTGGTCATGCGACGTAAATGCGTTAACGGGCGACTGGTGCGACATTTTGCAGCCCCGGAGGGCCCGCCTGGTACGCTTCAAAAAGGCGTCTTCAGGCCCAGGCGCGGGGCGACTTGACGAGGCCGACAACTACCACGATCGCTCCGTCCTCGATCTGCACGGGATAGGGGGTGGAGCGCGTTGCGGGCGAGATGGTTCACGCATTTACCGGTTGAGCTGTCGAAACCCCGGGAATGATGCGGGAAGAGGACGACCTGGCCGTCGAATACGGCGTCGGTCAGCGGCACGTCGGCATGAAGGCAGCGGCCGCGATAGGCCTTGAGTTCGCTGTCCGAGGGCTCGACTGTCCGTTGTCAGAGGATTTCGTTGAAAAAGTCGCCGGGTAAGTGATTCCGCGCTCGGCAGCGATCATTTTTCTCCGGTTATTGCTCCGCCGGGCCGTTCGATCCGGCGGCCTGATGGCCGCGGTGGGCGCGGCCTATGCCGCTATCGCCTCCAACCGTCCGCTCATCGGACGAAGTTTGGCCAACCGTCTCAAGTTCTGGGCAGTCGCCGCAAGGAGGAACTCATCTTTGGCTCCGCATGGACCGCGCAATCGCAGACGGTTGATCCGTAAGATGCGCTTGAGACGCGCGAAGAGCATCTCGACCTTCTTTCGGCGCCGGCGGCAGGCGGCTTCATATTCCGGCGTTCCGACTTGCGCGCGAGCGACCTCGCGCGCGTCTTCATCGACATCGCGCGGAATCTTCCGCGCCACCATATTGGGACAGCAAAGGGGTTTGAGATCGCAGGCGCCGCAGTCTTTCGTCGTCGCTCTGTAAAGGCGCGTGCCTGCGGCGGCGATGCCGCTTCGCGGCTTCGCAAAGTTGCGATGGAACTGAACGAGATGCTTGCCTGCCGGGCAGGTGTAACGATTGGCTTCGGAATCGAAGGTGAAGTCCGAGCGCGAGAACGTCCCGTCGGCGCGATTGGATTTGTCGAAGACAGGAATGTGCGGCGTGATCTGCGTTTGCTTGACCAGCCAGGCGAGATTTTTCGCCAATCCATGGGCGGTGTCGGCGACCAGATAGCCAGGTCGCAGGCCGAACCGCTCTTCCGTGCGCTCCAACATGGTTTGAGACGCGCCCACTTCAGCCTGGCGGACTGCGCGCGTCGCCTCAACGTCGATGATCACGCCGTGATCGGTGTCGATCAGATAATTGTCGGCGTAGGCGAAGAACGCATGTCCCTTGTTCTGCGCTGTCCATTGCGCCGCCGGATCGGCCGGGGAAATGAACTTCGGCGTCGCCGGCGAGGCCGCGCCGAAGGCGGCGTCATCAAGCGTCGCCAGATATTCTCGGGCGGCGCGACACCCTTCGCCCTTGAGTTCCGCCGGATTCTAGTCTTCGCTACGCAACGAGCGCCGCTTGTTGCAATCGGCGGAGATCACCGCATATCGCTCGGCGAAGAATGAAGCCATGCTGGCGCGGCGAGGGTTCGTTTCGCGCGTTCATCGCAAGAAGCCGCAAGGCAAGCCGATGCCGGAGCGCACGCGAGTCGCCAATGCCCAGAAGTCCAAAGTGCGCAGCGCGGTCGAGCATGTCTTCGAGCATGAGAAAGGGCTGATGGGGCTGGTCGTGCGCACGACCGGCCTGGCCAGAGCCTACCTGAAGATCGGATTGGCCAATCTCGCCTACAACATGCGCCGCTTCGTCTGGCTCCAGAGCCGACACGCCGCCGCTTGAGGGCGGAGGCGGCCGAAAAGCCGCGGCGCC
>JAJYCZ010000212.1 GCA_021777915.1 Pseudomonadota bacterium
CGCCGGCTTTTTGCAGGAATCTCAGGGCTTTGGGAATGGTGGGCGCGACAGGGATCGAACCTGTGACCCCTACGATGTCAACGTAGTGCTCTCCCGCTGAGCTACGCGCCCGCCGCCGGCCGGAATATTTCCGGGCGGCCCATCAAGGGTTCGGGGTGTATATCGATTCGGGTCGGGGGGCGCAAGGCGCCGCAGGCGAAAAGATGTCCGCGGCAGGCAAAAAGATGTCCGCCGCAGACAAAAAAGACGGCTGTCGCGGGCAGAATCTTTCGATCAGGCGGCGAGCATCCGGGTCACTTCGTTGACCAGATCGCGCAGATGGAAGGGCTTGGACAGAACCTTGGCATGGCGCGGCGCCTGATTGTCCGGATTGAGCGCCACGGCGGCGAAGCCGGTGATGAACATCACCTTGATGTCGGGGTCGAGTTCGGTGGCGCGGCGCGCCAGTTCGATGCCATCCATTTCGGGCATGACAATGTCGGTGAGCAGAAGCTCGAACGGCTCCTCGCGCAGCCGGTTATAGGCCTCAAGGCCATTATCGAAGGAAACCACCGAATAGCCGGCGTTCTGCAGGGCCTTGACCAGGAAACGGCGCATGTCGTTGTCGTCTTCGGCCAGAAGAATTTTCACCATCGTGTCCATTTGCCGACTCATGTCGTCCTTGTCCTCACCCTTCCGATAAAGCCTCATCGTGGTAAATAACAGGTGAAATTTCTTCGATACGGCGGCACAGTTAACAGGTCCGGCCCGCGCTTTCGCGCTGGACAATCGACTGGCGCGCGCTCATCCTTATTATTTGGTAAAAACGCGGGGGCGCAAGGCCGCCCGATCGAAATGGAACCCATGATGCAGGCTTTCCCTGCCGAAGCGGAATACGCCGGACCTCTTTGCGAAGCGATCGAGCCGGAGCGCCTGACTTCGCCTCTGGTGTTTTCCTCGCCCCATTCCGGCCGGGTCTACGCCGAGGATTTTCTCGCCGCCTCCGCGCTCGACCTGCAAAGCCTGCGCAGTTCCGAGGACGTCGCGGTGGACGATCTCTTCTCCGCCGCGACGATTCATGGCGCGCCGCTGCTGCGCGCAAATTTTCCCCGTGCTTTCATGGACGTCAATCGCGAGCCTTACGAGCTCGACCCGAAATTATTCGCCGACCCTCTTCCGGACTACGCCAATGTCCGCTCGCTGCGGGTGGCCAGCGGGCTCGGCACGATCGCGCGCGTGGTGTCGGAGGGCCGGCCGATCTACCGCGGGCGCCTCCCGCTCGCCGAGGCGCTGGCGCGGATCGAATCCTGCTACAAGCCGTATCACGCCATGCTTGAAGGCTTGTTGGCGCGCGCCGTCGAAAAATATGGCATCGTCTATCTGGTCGATTGCCATTCCATGCCGTCGCGCATGCCCACGGGCGACGCCCGGCGTCCCTACGAGCCGGTGAACGCCGATTTCGTGATCGGCGACCGGCATGGTTCGACCTGCGACCCGGCTTTTTCCCATCGCGTCCATTCCCAGCTCGCAGCCATGGGCTATCGCGTCGCCCGCAACAAGCCCTATGCCGGAGGCTATATCACCACCAGCTACGCCAGCCGCTCGCGCAAGCGCCACGCCTTGCAGATCGAGGTCAACCGCGCGCTTTATCTCGACGAGGCCACGCTGCGCCCCCTGCCGCGCCATGAAAAGGTCAAGGCCGATCTTTCACGCCTGATCGCCGATATCGCCGCCGAATTTCCGGGATCCGGCTCCAACTGGCGCACCGCCGCGGAATAGGCTCGACGACCGCAGGGTCGGACCGCAGGCAAAAAAAGACCGCCGACAGGATCGTCAGCGGTCCAAGTCAGGGGAGGAAACGCCCAAAGCGGGCATTCGCGGCAACGTGCCGCGACGCACAATATGCGATTGCGACGCACAAAACACAAGGCCGCCAGGCCGACTTTCGTCAACGAGCGCAATGCAGGAGCGCGATTCGCGCTGGTGCGCAATTCAGATAACCAGATATTATCTCATTGATTTTATTTATAAAACAGCAGACACCCCAGGCTGGCGCGCTTTCCTCCGCCTGTCCTTTGGTCGCTGCGGCGCTCTTCTCCCGCGACGGCTGCCCAAGGCGTCCCAATGGACTCGCTTTAGGCTCTGCTTCATGGCATGTCTCGCATGAGACCAAAGTCGGTCACGAAGGAGGGGAAAGATGACGGCGGTGGATTTCCTGCCTTTCGTGGACCGGTTGGCGCAGGTTTCGGGCGAAGCGATCATGCCGTTCTTTCGCGCCGCCTTCGCGATGGAGGACAAATCCGCTGGCGGCGTCTTCGATCCGGTCACCGAGGCCGACCGCGCCGCCGAAGCCGCCATGCGCCGCCTGATCGGCGAAGCCTTTCCTCATCACGGGGTGATCGGCGAGGAATTCGGCGCGGCGGACGAACAATCCGAATATGTCTGGGTGCTCGACCCGATCGACGGCACCAAGAGCTTCATTTCCGGGCTGCCCCTGTGGGGCACTTTGATCGGCCTGCTGCACAGGAACGCGCCCTGTTACGGTCTGATGCACCAGCCCTTCACCCGCGAAAAGTTCTTTGGCGACGGCGAGGAAGCCCATTGGACCGGGCCGGGGCTGCATGGCGAAACCGCCGCGCGCCGCCTGTTCACCCGCCCCTGTTCCGGGCTCGACCGCGCCACCTTGATGACGACCTCGCCCAAGCTCATTCCGAAGCCGCTGCGTCCGCATTACAACGACCTGGAGGACAAGGTCCGCCTGCCGCGCTACGGCGCGGATTGCTACGCCTATTGCATGCTGGCGGCCGGCCATGTCGATCTGGTCGTCGAGGCGGGGCTGAACATTTATGACATCGTCGCCCTGATCCCGATCGTGCGCGGCGCCGGCGGGGTGATCACGACCTGGGACGGCGGGGATCCGACCAGGGGCGGCGCGATCGTCGCCGCGGGCGACAAGCGCGTCCATGAACAGGCCCTGGAAGCGCTCAACGCCAAATCCTGACAGGCGCTCCGCAATTCTTGATCGTTTCAGCAGGCGCCCGCGCCGGCAAATCGGGTCTTGCGAGGCGGCCCGCGCCGCCAAGTCGGGTCTTACGTGGCGGCCCGCGCCGCCAAGTCGGGTCTTACGTGGCGGCCCGCGCCGCCAAGTCGGGTCTTACGAGGCGGCTTGCGCCGCCTCATGCAATATCCTCTCCCCCGGAATGAAAGCGTCGAAAGCCGCCCAGAATTCCGAACGGATTTCGGCGCGCTCCATCAGGATTTCGTGGCGCGCGCCGCGCAGGACGAGGCAATCCGCCGTCTTCAGCCGTTTGGCGAAACATTCGACCGCCGGGGTCGAGACCAGCCTCTCGTCGCCGGCGGCGAAAAACAGGATCGGCGTATGGATGCGCTCGACCTCGCGCTGCGAGGTCAGCCGGTGCATCAGGTGATAGGCGGCATAGACCCAGCCGATGGTCGGATCGCCGACCCCAAGCGCGGGCGCGAGTCCGAGAAGCCCGGCGGCGCGGGCGAAACGACCCTTGTCGGTCGTCAGGACATTATCGGCGAAGGGCTTGTGATAGGGGAACCTGTTCCGCCCGCCGGGCACGTAGAGCCGCGACAGCCCCAGGGCGTGGAAACCGGCGGCGAGGCGCCGCGCCGTCGCCGAACCGGCGAAACCGTGGAGATCGATCATCGGCGCCAGTCCGACGATCCGCTCGAAAAGCTCATCGCCGTCATGCGCCGCGCAATAATCGAGCAGCGCGGCCGCGCCCATCGAATGGGCGAGCGCGAACCACGGCTTCGGGCAGTCGGGCGTCAGCACCTGGCGGATGAAGGCGTCGAGATCACGCCTGAAATCGGTCGAGCGGCGGAGATGACCCTTGGCCCGATTGCGCAGCAGGCGCTGGGAAAGCCCTTGGCCGCGCCAATCGAAGGTCGCGACGACGAAGCCGCGCTCCAGCAATTCGCCGATGGTTTCGAAATACTTCTCGATGAATTCCGCCCGGCCCTGGATCAATGCGATCGCGCCGCGCGGCGGCCCTTCGGGACGCCACAAGGCCGCCCGCAACTCGACGCCGTCGCGCGTCCGCAGGCCGACGATATTGGCGCCGGGCGGGCAGCTGTTGGCCGGGGTGTCGATCAACTCCATCGCGCGATCCTGTAGCGGGTCGCGCCAACCGGCGCAATTCGGCCGTTGACGGTCACGGCCGGACGCCCCTTGAAAAACACCCGCGGGCCTCCATTTCCTTGACTGCGCGGGCCGAAACCGGACGCGCTCCGGCGGAAGCGAGGCGCTTTCGCCGCATGTCGCTCAATGGAGGATATGCCATGCGTCAATTTGATCTCTCCCCCCTCTACCGCTCGACCATCGGTTTCGACCGGCTTTTTTCGCTGCTCGATCAAGCGAGCTTCGCGGACGGGTCCGCTGCGTCCTACCCGCCTTACAACATAGAGCGCACCGGCGAAAACGCCTATCGGTTGACCCTCGCGGTCGCGGGATTCGGCGAGGATGAACTGTCGATCGAAACGCGCCAGAACGCCATGACCATCAAGGGCGAGAAAACGGCGCGCGCGGACGGCCAGAACCGCGAAATGCTTTATCAGGGCATAGCCGCGCGCGCCTTCGAGCGCCGGTTCCAGCTCGCCGACCATGTTCAGGTCACGGGCGCCCGCCTCGAAAACGGCCTGCTTCATGTCGATCTCGTCCGCGAGATTCCGGAAGCCCAGCGCCCCCGCAGCATTCCGATCGGGCATGGCGCGCCCCGCCCGGTCGAGGCGCCGAAAGCGGCCTGATTTCCCCTTGCGCGAATGACCGGGCGCCTGAGTCAGGCGCCCGTTTTTTTCGCGCTCATTGGCTAGGCAGCGGCTCGACCTTGGGCGCCCCGCGCGGATGCTGCGGCCGTATCGGACTGAGCGCGTCATCGGCGCTGGACCTGGAGGTCGAACCCGTGCTCGACGGCGCGGAAGGCGCCGCCGGCGCCGCATTGGCGTCGACGGGCGTGGCGGCGCCGGAGGGAGCATGTTGCGGTGGCGGCAGCGGCGACGCTGGCGCGAGGCCGCCGGCGCCCGGCGCGGGAAGCGGCGTCTCGCGGCGGACGAGGACCGTCACGTCGACAATCTCGCCGGTGACCGCGTCCATGGTGAATCTCTTGCGCGCGCCGGCGCCGTCGCGGCCGATCGCCACAATGTCCCGGCCGTTTCGTCGAGGCCGGCCGATCATCTGCGTCCCCTCCTGGGCCAGGATCGCCCGGACCCGTTCGGGCGTCAAAGC
>JAJYCZ010000213.1 GCA_021777915.1 Pseudomonadota bacterium
GGCCCATCTCGCGCAGCGCGACCGCGAGCTTGTCGTAGCTCTTGGAGACCCATAACAGCGGCCGAATGGGATCGCCAAGCGTCGCTGGCTCCAAAACCCGCCTTAAGTCCTCAATCAGCGTCGGGTCCTCGCTCGCCAGAGTTCGGCGACCCCCGCCTGGCTGCCGAACGCGACCGTCGGGAACGGCTCCGCATCGAGTTGCCTCAAGCCACGGCCCAGCGTTGATCGCGCGTAACCCGTAATCTGCGCTACCGCCTCCAGGCCTCCCCGCCCGGCCGCGCGAACCTCGCATGCGGCAAACAATCTGCGCCGCCGCTCATCGAGGTTCGAGCCAACGTCATTCCAACGGCGAAGAATCGCTTGCGTGTCGATCATGCCCAATAGCATACCGCCCCCGGACAAAACTAGGAATCCCAGACACCCAAACCGATTCAGTTACTTTGGTGGCTGTCGTTAGCGAGGAGTTCACGCTTTTCGACACCCGTATGCATCAGCATGTTACGCCGTGGCCGTGGGGCTCGACCCAGAACTTTCAATTCAGCACATTTCGCCGACGCTTGCCGTAACAGGCGCCGCCGCGGAGAATGCTCTGTCGCGACCCTGTACCGTTGTAAGTGATCGTCCGCCTTTGAAGCCGTCCAAATCCTGCTTGGGCGCCGTAACCCCCAAATTCTTGTTAGACCGGGATCCCTTCGTAGCGGAGTTCAGACATCATTCCCGCCGCCATGTGGTAGAGATTGTGGCAATGGAACGCCCAGCGGCCGGGATTATCGGCGTCGAATGCGATGCGCGCGCTGCCCATCGGAGGAACGAGAATAGTGTCGCGGCGTGCCCCGCCCAGCACGCGACCGTTCAAGCCGATCACCTGAAACGTGTGGCCGTGCAGATGCATAGGATGCGCCATCATGCTTGAGTTGACGAGTTCGATCTCAACCCGTTGACCGTGCTTCACCATTAGCGGCGTGATTTCGGGCCAATGCTCGGTATTCATCGCCCAGCGATACGGTTTCATGCCGCCGGAAAGCACGACCCGTGCGGATACATCGGGGCGGCGCGGGCTCAGCGGATCGAGCGCGCTGAGGCGATCTTCAAGCGAATTGTCAACTGGCCTCGCCAGCCTGTCGGCCTCCTCAGCGAGATGCGGAACGGCTGCGCCCGCAGTCGCGAGCACGACGCCGGTCCGGCGGCGCGAACCTTCGAGACACGCCAGAATGGGAAAGGCGCCCGGCCCGGGCAGGTTGATCAGAATATCGAGCCGCTGCGCGATCGCTAGGGGAAACAGGCTCGCCGAAATCGCCTTCACGTCATGCCCGTCGACGGCCGCGACGAGGCCTTCGAGGGCGCCGAGGTCGATCCAGAATTGACTGGACGACGAGCCGTTAATAACCCTCAATCGGACCGCCGCGCCCGCCGCTACGCGCACGATTTCCGGATCTCGTAGCGTCTTGTCATTGGCGAGAAATGCATCGTAGTCGATATCGTTAAGGTCCATTTTTGTTGCCGGCTGCGCTCTCATGCCGGCCATGGGCTTTGACGTTTGGCTCTTCAGCAGCATATCTGACGTCGACATGCCGCTCATCCTCATGCTGGCCATATCGAGACCGGGCGCGGGCGCATTTTCTGTTTCGTCCTCTCGGCCGCCGTCTACCCCCGTCAGGTCGGCAAGCAATTCCTGAGCCGGACGAAAGCTGAAGTCGTGCAGCATCAGCACGACTTCCTGACGGTCCGCCTGTGAGGCCCCGGCGTCCTGCACGACCAGCGGCGCCGTCATCAGGCTCTGTTCCTGCAGTCCCTCGTGGGAATGCATCCAGTAGGTCCCGGCGATCGGTTCGAAGTCGTATGAAGCCGCCTCGCCCGGCGCCAGCGCGGGCGTCTGCGGCCACGGGAAACCATCCTGCGTCCACGGCGGCGTCTGGCCGTGCCAGTGGACGATCGAGGGAACGTTTATTCGATTCTGCAGCATTACGCGAAAGCGTTCACCAGGCGCGAGGGTGAGACCAGGGCGCCCGCTGTCATCAACGAGGCGAAAGACTTTCGCGGACCGCCCGTTCACGTCGAGGTTGGCGCTTTCAATGGAAAGCCGCCGCGGGGCGCCTAAATCGGCCAAAGCGGGCAATCCGAACGAACAGGTAGATGCGAGCGTCGCGGCCCCTGCGAGCCATTGTCGGCGATTCATTTGTCGCGTCATGCTGGCAGCCCCTCGGCAAGCCGTAGGATCGAGGCCCCAAGCTAAGGCCCTTGGCCGTGAGAAGGTCAAGCCTCAATCTGGGCCGATACGTACGGAGGGGTGGAAGAATTTCCGCCCCGGTTGTTGAAAATACATTTTAGCCTGCTCAACGCATGGAGGGAACCTTTAACTCCACTCTTGCGCCTGCACCTCCGACCTCATCGAGAGGGAACATTCAGTTGGAAGTGTCGTAGCAGGCGTAGCCGAGCAATACGCCGTTTTCGCCGACAACTGACCGCGATTGAGAAGGAGCGCAATTGTTTGCGTTATGCTCGTAGCCGGCGGCGAGATTGTTGTGCGGAGAAATGTTGTCCGCTTGCTCGATACGGTCCCGCCAAGACGTGGGTTGGGCGTTAGCCGAGTTAACTGCGGAAAGCGTCAGAAGGAGAGTGGCGACGATGCCGATGTATGTCATAATCAGGTCCTCATTGAGAAGCAGACGTTCTGTCGCTTCGTCGATGACCTCAATTTGGATGGTCGGAGACGAACAATCCAACGGCCAATTTGCATCGAAACAATCGCTTTCGACGATCGAATGTGACACTATTACGACGCGCATGCAAAAGATGGCGTCACTGGAAATGAGATCGATTTCTCAGGCGAGCGGCGCAGTGGGCGCTTGCGAGGCGCAAAGCCTCCCATCATTCGCTGGCCAGGCTCCACTGCAGGGGTTACGCCCGAGAAGCCCCGTTTTCCGACCGCACATGACGATCGCATATAGAGATCGGTCCCTATGCCACGTCTATCCATCTCCACAGACGCCTGGAACCATCGCAAATGGCGGATGGATGTTGACCATTTTTTGCCACATATCGGCGGTGGAACTTGTGAATTCGGTGAAACCTTTCATTGTCGCCGACTCCCCATCGAGATTGCATTGGTCGTACGCGGATGCGACCTCAGCGGCAGAGCCGGAGGAATCGACGGACCTGCAGTCTTTTCCCGGTGACGTCGCAGGCCGCTGCCGCAGTTTCCAAGTCGAATGATATCGGTGTCATCGCCAGTTCTGGCCCCCAAGTCGGGGTGGATTGTTGTCGATGGACCCCTAACAATATCGTGAAAGAAAAGTAGATGAGCGGGTTACAATCGGTTGCCGGACGGACGGCAATAGGCTGGTTGATGGACAAAGGGCGGAGCGCTCCCGATCCGAATGTCCTTCTCGACCAGCTTTGCGACGTTCTCGTCAGCCTCGGGGTCCCGCTGACGCGGGCGACCGCGCATGCTCCCGCATTGCATCCTCAGTTCCGGTGGGTCATGCGGGTATGGCAGCCGGGCGCCACGGTTGAAGAAATTCGACGCAAGCACGGCATCGAAAGTACTTCGACTTTTCACGGTAATACCGTCGAGTATGTCAGCAGTACCGGACAATCACTCAATTTTCGGCCCGGCGACTCCTTTGCCGAGCGATTTCCGGTTTTGCTCGACCTCTGGAAGGAGGGTATTACCCATTATGTCATGTTGCCGCTCAAATCGACGCAAGCCAGCTTGGGCGCGGCGTCCTGGGCGACGAACGCCGAAGGCGGATTTTTGCCGTCGCATGTCCAGTTGTTCCAAGAAATCGCTGACGCCTTCTCCTTCGTCTTCGAGTTCAAATGCCTGAGAGGCGAATTTAACGATATCCTCGCCACATACGTCGGATACGATCCCGCTCACCGCATTCTAGCGGGCACCGTTCAACGCGGCGATGTTTGTCGAGCGCGCGCCGCAATCATGCTCACTGATTTGCGCAGCTTCGGCAAGTTGTCCGATACGCTGCCGGAAACGCACGTAGTAGAACTGCTCAACGAGTATTTTGACTGCATCGTGCCCTTTGTTCATTCAGAAGGAGGCGAGGTACTCAAATATATCGGGGACGGCGTTCTAGCCGTGTTCGACGAGAGCCGCCAGGCGTCGCCCTGCCAGGCGGCCTATGAGGCGGCACGATCGGCGCTCGCAGCGCTATCTGCCCGCAATGCCGCGCAGCACTCCGACGCACCTCAGTTGCATATCGGCATCGCGCTTCACTATGGAGAGGTCGCATACGGAAACATCGGCTCCGAGAATCGCTTAGATTTCACCACCATAGGGCGAGACGTCAACATCGCGAGCCGCCTCGAACGCTTTTGTCGGACGTTACAACAGCCAATGCTCATGACGCACGAGTTTGCGGTTCGCGTAGCGGGGCCCATCGTCGAAATAGGACGATTCCGATTCCGGGGCTTCCGGCAAGAGGAGACGGTGTTCGGCTTGGCTGCGGCCGCCGCGAACCCATCGCCATTATCATAAGGCCGCAGAGAAACTGGTGGTGCACTTCGGAAAGTGGCGACATAGAGTGTGTGGCGAGCCCGCGCGCGAGGGTCATTCGGCCCTATGCCTTCCGACGATCCAAACCTGTCGCCCAATATTTTGGACAAGGCAGGACGTCCACCGGTCTCGACTGACTTGTTGACGCTGCAAAAGCCTGCACCTGCGGCCCGACGTCGCGTGAATCGCGCGATTGACGATTTAATCTCGTCATAGCCTTCGAGCGTTATCCCTTGGACTGCGTCGGATGTATAGCGTGAGGTCTGACGGAGTCCGCAGCGTTGGTCGCCTGCCTATCCAGCTGTTGCTCCTGGCATGGGCGTAGGCAGGCGCGCCTTCAGGTCTCAAGCGGCTTTGCCTCTTCGACCAACCCCGCGTCTTGGAGGGCTTCGAGGTCCGGCAAATCGCCGAGGCTTTCGAGGCCGAACGTCTCCAGAAACCTTCCCGTCGTCACATAAGCGAACGGCGCGCCGGGTTGCGGCGAGCGGGGCCCGGGCGCGATCAAAGCCTTATCGCGCAGAGCGGCGATGAGGTCGCGGCTGATCTCGCGCCCGAACCGTTCGGACAAAGCGGCGCGGGTGATTGGCTGTTCGTAGGCGATGGCGATCAGCACGCCGGCCTCAAGCTTCGACAGCGAGCGAACCTCGGGGTCGATGGCGAAGGCGGCGCGGATCGCGTCGGCGTGCCGCGCGCGGGTGCGGAACGCATAGC
>JAJYCZ010000042.1 GCA_021777915.1 Pseudomonadota bacterium
CGATCGACCGCTCGCTGGCGGCGCGCGGCGCGCCGCCGCGGCGCGGCGCGACGGCTTTTGACCGACATGTTCAGAACCGGCCCGTCGCAAAATCCTCATAGGCCTGGATCAGCTCTTCGCGGCTGTTCATCACGAAGGGGCCGCTCCAGGCGATCGGTTCGCGCAACTTCCGCCCGGCGAGCAGCAGGGCGCGCGCGCCCTGCCCGCCGGCGGTCAGGACGGCTTCCTCGCCTTGGCCGAGTTCAAGCAAGGCCAGCGATCGGGCTTCCTGGCCGCCGGTCATGTCCGGCGTGAAGGCCGAGCCCTCGTAGAGGACGAAGAAGGCCTGGTGGTCCGGCGGCGTCTCCTGGCGGAAGCGCGCGCCCGGCGCGAGTTCGATGTCGAAATAGAGCGCGTCCACGTGGGGCGCGCGCACCGGGCCGACCGCGCCGGAAATTCCGGCGCCGGCGATCAGCTTCACCTTCGCGCCTTCGCGCTCCTCGACCGGAATCTGCGCCGCCTTGAACTCCTGATAGGCGGGCGGCGCCATTTTCTCGGCGGCGGGCAGGTTGATCCACAGCTGGAACCCGCGCATCAGCCCGTGGTCCTGCTCCGGCATTTCCGAATGGATCAGGCCGCGGCCGGCCTTCATCCATTGCACGTCGCCCGCTTCGACCACGCCCGAATGGCCGTGATTGTCGCGGTGGCGCATGCGCCCCGCCAGCATGTAGGTCACGGTCTCGAAGCCGCGATGGGGATGGTCGGGAAAGCCGCCGATATAATCGCCCGCGCGCTCCGAACCGAAAAAATCGAGCATCAGAAAGGGGTCGAGCGGCGGGCGCGCGCCCGAGCCGATCAGTCGGGTCATTTTCACGCCCGCCCCGTCAGACGTCGCCTCGCCACGCGCGACGGCGACGATTTTTCGTGTCCGTGAGTCCTGATTGGAGTCCTGTCTGGCCATCATGGGCTGCCTCCTTTGCCCGGAGACATCGGGACTCCCTCGGCCCGCGACAACAATGACTTGTCAGACCTTGCACGAATGCAAGCTATCAGTCGGTCTTCACCGGGCAGAAGGATTCATACAGCACGCCGATCAGCCGCTCGGCCTTTTCGTCGGCCAATGCGTAGCGGATGGTCTGGCCATCGCGGCGCGGCCGCACCAGACCGTCCTTGCGCAGCAAGGCGAGGTGCTGGGAGATCAGGCTTTGCCGGGCGGAGAGCTTTTCCGCTATGTCGCCCACCGGCGATTCGCCTTGCGCCAGCAGGCAAAGAATCCGCAGCCGCACCGGATTGGCCAGCGATTTCAGGAATTCGCTGGCCTGTTCCGCGGCGTCGGACAGCGCAGCCGCGTCAACCGACGCCAGAGGCTTGGGCTCGTCGGGGCACGAGGGCATTTCAGACGCTAACGGCATGATCCGGCATGTCCCCAAAAGCGGGCGTCTTGAGTTTTATGGCCAACCCCCGCGCCCGCCGGGCGGCCTTATGCGCGCTTATTCATATTTACGCGATTATTCATGTTTCGGATAGCGCGCCTTGACCGCAAGGGCAAGAAAAATCGGGAGTGGGCCGTCCGATTTCGCGCTGAAAATCGGCTGCCGGGCCCGGGTGTTCGAAACAGAGGTCAAGCTGAAGGCCGGGAAAAGCGCATGATCGGGCGGTGCGCGGAAGGGACGTCCCGGTTCGCCGGGGCCGGATGGCGCGAAGCCAATGCGTGGCCGCCGCGATCCGCGGAAACGCCGGGGCCGCGCGGGCGCGGCGCGGCATTCCGCCGCGCCGCGCCGCAATGCGCTTTTTTCCCCGCGCGGAAGGGAATAAAGTCACGAAGCCCGGTGGCGACAGGATGGTGACGCCTTGAAGCTGACAAGCTATTCAAATTTCTCCCTGCGGGTGCTGATGGTGGCCGCCGCGCGCCGTCCCGCGCTGACCACGATCGGCGATGTCGCCGGCGCCTTCGACATCTCCAAGGCGCATCTGACGCGTTGCGTTCACCAGTTGGGACTGTGGGGCTATATCGAGACCATACGCGGCAATGGCGGCGGGTTCCGGCTCGCGCGCGACGCGGAAACGATCTCGGTCGGCGAGGTGATCCGTCACACCGAGGAAGGTTTCGACGTGGTCGAATGTTTCGACATGAAGGCGACGACCTGTCCGCTGGTCGCGCGCTGCCGTCTCCGTCCGGCCCTGTTGCGGGCGACCGAGGTTTTTCTGAACGCGCTCGACGGTTTTTCCCTGGCCGACATCACGGCGAACGGCGACGACCTGCTCGACCGGCTCGCGCTTGAGCCGCCCCCCGCGACTTGCGAGCGGGCGCGAGCGGTGGCTTAAGCCGCGCGCTCGTCGGGGAGATCAATGGCGAGATCGGCGATGGTCAGGCGCGCCAGTTCCTCGCGAAAGGCGCGATAGGCGGACTCGCAGGCCGCGCGAAGCTTGCACAGGGTCACGATGCGGCATTCGCCGGCCTGATGAAGGCGGCAAGGGAAGAGATTTTCCTGCGGCTCGAAAAGTTCGATGATTTCGATGGCGTTGATCTTCTCCGGCGCCTTGGCCAGCCGATAGCCGCCGCGCGGGCCGCGTTGTCCGATCAGATAGCCCGCCAGCATCAGCTCGTTGCAGGTCTTGAGGACCAAAGCTTCGCTCAGGCTGAGGCGACGCGCCATCGCCGGCATGGAAAGCGGACGGTCGGTCCGGCAGGCCATCAGGATGCGCATGGCGCCATTCGTTGCGGCGTTGAGTCTCATTTTCCCCGAAACCTATGCTCCTCGTATAAGTTTAGCGGCGCTTCGAGGTCTATTTCAAGCGGCGAATATCGCCGCATCTGAAATTCGCCTTCATGTCCGGCTCTGGACGGATCGTGGCACGAAGCGCGGCAAGGTTTGCGGAAGGCCCCGGCGCGGCGGCGTTTCAGGAGGGAGCAGGCGAATGAAACGCCTAAGTCTGGCGCGATATTTCATGCTCGGATGCGAGCGTGATGGAAATCGGCCCCATGGCGCCTCCGGACGGGCAGGTCGTCCTCGCGCCGGGTTGGGGGCCACGGCCGTCACGGCGGCCATGGTCAAGTCAACCGGCGAGTAAATCGCAACTTGAATATCCCCCTCAAGGTCAATGTGAATCGGAACGTTAACGTCAATCGCAACGTTAACGTCAATGTCAGTCGCGGACTCTGTCGCGGCCCCAATGCCTGTTATCGCGGTGGCGCATGGGTTCGCCCTTGGGACGTCCGCCACTGAATATCTCGCACGGAGCGTTTGGAGACCTTGAACGGAGAGGCGCTGAAAACCCTGCACATTTTTATCGAGGGCCGGGTCCAGGGCGTCGGCTATCGCGAATTCGCGCGCCGCGCCGGCGCGCGCCTCGGACTTTCCGGCTGGGCGCGCAACCGTTCGAACGGCGCGGTCGAGGTCCGCGCCAGCGGCGCGCCGCGCGATCTCGACGCCCTGGTCGAGGTCCTGCGCGCCGGCCCGGACTCGGCGGACGTGCGCGGCGTGCGGGCGGTCGAGGACGGCGGGCCGCCGGAAAGCGGCGGCTTCGCCATTCGCCCGACGGTTTGAAACTTTTGATCCCGATGAGGATTTTTTGCGTAAAGCCGTAACAGGAGACGGCGGGGCGCGTATTGCGCTTGAGTGAAATTCCAGCGATCCCGAGGAAACCCATGTTCACCCGTCGCGACACTTTCCGCCTGTTCGGCGGCGCCGCCTGGTTCGCAGGCGCCGCGCGTGCGAGCGCCGACGAAAAACTCGTCCGCGGCGACGCCGAGTGGCGAAAGGTTCTCACGCCAGAGCAGTTCGAGATCCTGCGCCGCGACGGCACTGAGCGACCCTTCGCCAGCGCGCTCCTGCATGAGAAACGCAAGGGCGTTTTCGCCTGCGCCGGCTGCGGTCTCGATCTCTTTTCGTCGGAGACGAAATATGACAGCGGCACCGGCTGGCCGAGTTTCTGGGCGCCGCTGCCCCATGCCGTGAGCGAGCGGGAGGACCGCTCCTTCGGCTTGGTCCGCACGGCGGTGAGCTGCCGGCGCTGCGGCGGCCATCTCGGCCATGTCTTCAACGACGGCCCCCAACCGACCGGCCTGCGCTATTGCATGAACGGCCTGGCGCTCGAATTCAAGGCGGCGTGACATGCTGCTCCTTCTGCTCGCTTTCGCCGGCGGCGTCCTGACCATCGCCAGCCCGTGCATTCTCCCGGTCCTGCCCTTCGTCTTCGTCGGCGCCGGGCAGTCCTTCGCGCGGCGCGGCCTGCCGATGCTGCTGGGCATGGCCGCGACTTTCGCGCTGGTCGCCACGCTCGCCGCCGTCGGCGGCGGCTGGGCGGCCCACGCCAATTCGGTCGGCCGCGATCTGGCCCTGGCCGTGATGGCGTTTTTCGGCCTCGCCCTGCTCTGGCCCGCCTTCGCGGAGCGCATTTCCGCGCCGCTGGTCGCGCTCGGCGGGCGGCTTTCGCAACAGGCGGAAGGGACGGGCGGGACGGGCGCCGCTTTGCTGCTCGGCGTCGCGACGGGCCTGCTCTGGGCGCCCTGCGCCGGTCCCATTCTCGGAATCATCCTGACCGGCGCGGCGCTGCATGGCGCGAGCGTCGGAACCTCCCTGCTGCTGCTCGCCTATGGCCTCGGCGCGGCGACCTCGCTCGCGCTCGCTTTGCTCGTCGGCGGCAAGGTTTTCGCCGCGATGAAAGGCGCGCTCGGGCTTGGCGAATGGGCGCGGCGGGGATTTGGCGTCGCGGTTCTGGCGGCGGTGGCGACGATTGCTTTTGGCGCGGACACTGGTTTTCTTGCCAAATTTTCGCTCGCCGGCGCGGACCAATGGGAACAGGCGCTGCTCGACAAATCCGGCCTTTCGCCGGCCCGCGCCGCCGGCGGCCGGATGTCCTCGGTCGTCATGGCGCCGGGTGAAGGCATGATGAAGGCGGAAAACGCCGGTGCGGTGCGGATCGAACCCGCGCAAATGCGGCCGAGCCTGCCCGATGAAGGTCCCGCGCCGGCGCTGAAGGGCGCGGTCGCCTGGCTCAATTCGCCGCCTCTGACCGCCGAGGCGCTGAAGGGCAAGGTGGTGCTGGTCGATTTCTGGACCTATTCCTGCATCAACTGCCTGCGCAGCTTGCCCTATGTCCGGGCCTGGGCGGACAAATACCGCGATGCAGGTCTGGTGGTGATCGGCGTCCACGCGCCGGAATTCGCCTTCGAGCGCGACATATCCAATGTGAAGCGCGCCGTCGCCGATCTGCGCATCGACTATCCGGTGGCGATCGACAACGACTATGCGATCTGGAAGGCCTTCGACAATCAGTACTGGCCGGCGGAATATCTTGTCGACGCGCGAGGTCATCTTCGCCATCAGCATTTTGGCGAGGGCGATTACGCTGCAACCGAAAAGGCGATCCGGGAATTGCTGGCCGAGGCCGGAGCCTCGGTCGCGCCGACCAAAGCCGTCGAGGACAAGGCGACCGGGGCCGAGGCGCCGCCCGATTTCGCCGACGTCCGCTCGGGGGAAACCTATATCGGCTATTCCCGCGCGGAAAATTTCGCCTCGCCCGGCGGCGCCGTCGCGGACCGCGGCCATGTGTATCAGGGCGCCGATCTCCGCCTCAATCAATGGAGCCTCGCCGGAGACTGGACTGTCGGCCGGGAGCGCGCCGAACTGAACCAGGCGGGCGGCGCCATCGCCTTTCGTTTCCACGCCCGCGACCTGCATCTGGTGCTGGGCCCCGGTCCCGACGGCAGGCCTATGCGCTTCAGGGTTACGATCGACGGCGCCGCGCCCGGCGACGCCCATGGCGCGGATGCGGACCCGCAGGGGCAGGGGACCGTGACGACCGAGCGGCTCTACCAGCTCGTCCGCCAGAAGGGGCCGATCGCCGACCGCCTGTTCCGCATCGAGTTCCTCGATCCCGGCGTTCGCGCCTACGCCTTCACCTTCGGTTGAGAGGGGAGCCGACCATGATTGCTTCAAACCGTATTCTGGCCGCCGGGATGCTGTCGGCGGCGCTGGCGCTGGCGGCTTCCGCCTCCCTGGTCAGGGCCGACGGGAGGCCGCGCGCCATTCCGGCGCCGGCGCGGGATGAGCCGGCGCATGAGGCGCCCGAAACCATTGTGTTCGCCGGCGGCTGTTTCTGGGGCGTGCAGGGCGTCTTTCAGCATGTGAACGGCGTGACCCGCGCAATTTCCGGCTATGCCGGCGGCGCGGCGGCGACGGCCCATTACAATATGACGAGCCGGGGCGACACAGGACATGCGGAATCGGTCGCCGTCACCTTCGACCCGGCGAAAATCAGCCTCGGGCGCATCCTGCAAATCTATTTCGCGGTGGCGCATGATCCGACCGAGCTGAACCGCCAGGGGCCGGACGAGGGAAGCCAATATCGCTCGGCGATCTTTCCGCGCGACGCCGAACAGGCCAAGGTCGCCAGGGACTATATCGCCCAGCTCGACCACGCCCACGCCTTCGCCGCGCCGATCGTCACCCGCATCGAGCCGGGCAAGACTTTTTATCCGGCCGAGGCCCATCATCAGGATTTTTTGGCCCGCAACCCGGATTATCCCTATATCGTCACTAACGACCTGCCCAGGATCGCCGCCTTGCGGCGGCTCTATCCCGACGAATATCGGGCCGATCCGGTTCTTGTCGGCGCCGCCGGTCATTGAGATTTGACGTGCGGTTCCCAGGCGCGGCCGGCCGGGTCCGGCGGGCGCCGCCACCGAATCCGGCGATTGCGCGCCTGCGGCAGGCGCAGGACGACCTCGTGTGAGAAATGCGCGCGAGGGTGGGGGCGAGGTCGTCGCCCCGGCCAATGGCCGCCTTGAACAGGCTGAAAGCCCAGGAAATCGCGGCGCCGACGAGAAAAAAAGCCGTAAACGCTCGGCAATCCGCACCGGCCGCAGAAAGAGCTGGCTCGGCGAATGTATTTATTTGGCCGATGGGCGGGCGTGGACCGGATGTCAAACGCGGCGTTGGACATGCCGCGATGTCGCCGCGATGCCGCCAACATGGCCGCGGCGCCGCTTGCGGCTGCCCTTCGCGCGGGTTAACGTTGTTTTTTAAATAGTTCAACGACAAGTCCAGGCGACAGAATGTCCAGTGAAATTGACGCGATGCGGGTTTGGTTTCGACTCATTCGCCTTCACACCCGGTCCAGGGTCGCGATCTCGAACCGGCTGCGCGCCTATGATCTTTCCGTCCCGCAATGCGACGTGCTGACGACCTTGACCGAGAAGGAAGGGCTGTCGCAGCAGGAGCTCGCTTCCCGGCTTTATGTCACCAAGGGCAATATTTCCGGCCTCGTCGACCGTCTGGTCGCCAGTGGCCTGGTCGAGCGCCGCTCCTTCGCCGGCGACCGGCGCTCCCATGCGATTCATCTGACGCCGGCCGGACGCGATCTCGCCCTGCGGGCGATCGAGGCGCAAAAGAACTTTGTCGACGAAACCTTCGGCCAGATGCCGCCCGAGCGTCTCGCGGAATTCGAACACCTGCTGATCGAGGCGCGCGATCTGGTCAGGGCGCTGGGCGGCGCGGCGTCTCCCGAAGGCGCCGAGGCGTGAGTGTTCCCGGGCGCGACAGGCCGACGAGCAGATGACATCGGTGGCCGGTTTCGATGAATCGTTTTTCTCAGATTCCGCATGCAAGTGGCGGAGAGGACTTGAAAACGGAGATTATTCTCCGCGCGAACTTCTGGGCGCGGTGTGGGAGCGGATTCTCGAACGCAATCCCCGGATCAACGCGCTCGCCGCCTATGACTTCGACTCCGCCCTGCGCCAGGCGGACGAGGCCGAGAAGCTTTTCGCGCGCAATGAGGCGAGGCCGCTGGAAGGCCTGCCGATCACCGTCAAGGACAGTTTCGAGACGGCGGGATTGCTGACGACCTGCGGCGCGCAAGCGCTCGCCGAATATGTCCCGCGCCAGGACGCCGAAGCGGTCGCCCGTCTGCGCGCCGCCGGGGCGATCGTCCTCGCCAAGAGCAATGTCCCGCGCCTCACCGCCGATTTCCAGACCTTCAACGCGCTGTTCGGCGTGACCTGCAATCCCTGGGACGACAGGCTCACGCCCGGCGGTTCGTCGGGCGGCGCGGCGGCGGCGGTCGCCTCGGGGTTCGGGGCTTTCGACCTCGCCTCCGACCTCGGCGGCTCGATTCGCTGGCCGGCCCACGCCTGCGGCGTCTTCGGGCTCAAGCCGAGCTGGCGGCGGGTTTCGCTCGCCGGCCATATCCCGCCGCTGCCGCCGCTACGGCTGAAGAACCCGCCCGATCTGGCGGTCGCGGGGCCGCTCGCGCGCTCGGCCGCCGACCTCGATCTGGTCCTGTCGCTGGTCGAGGATCGAGGCCATCCAGCCCCGGCGCCGCGCCGGGCGAGCCCGGCTGACCTCAGGCTCGCGCTGTGGCTCGATCCGGATTTCGCGCCGGTCGATCCCGATGTTGAGGCCGGGGTGCGGCTGGCGGCGCGGATTTTCCGCGACGCCGGCGCCTCGGTGGCCGAGGCCGGTCCCGCCATCGCCTTCGCCGAGGCTTTCGCCATCTATGTCACGCTCAATTTCGCCATCGGCTTCGCCGGGGCGCCGCAGGAGAAAGCGCGCTTCGCGGCCGAGGCGGAAAAATTCGAGCGCGACGATTTTTCCTATCCCGCCTTGCGCGCGCGGGCGGCGAAACTGGACGCGGCGACCTTTTCCCTTCTGGCCGAGCGCAGAAAAGCGATCGGCGCCGCCTTCGCCGCCTTTTTCGAGCGTTTCGACGCGATCCTCTGCCCGCCCGCGCCCTGCCTGGCCTTTCCGCACGACTGTTCGCCGGACCCCTTTTCGCGCCGTCTGCCGGTTGGCGCGGGCGCCTTGCCCTATCATGACCTGCTGAAATGGGCGGGCCTTGCCTCGCTCGCCCTGCTGCCGGCGGCGGTCGCGCCCGTCGCGCTGACCCCGAGGGGCCTGCCGACCGGGGTTCAGATCATTTCCGCGCGCGGCGAGGACCGCATGGCGGTCGCTCTCGCCGGCATGATCGAACAGGCGACCGGAGGTTTTCGCGCCCCGAAGTGATACCGTTTCCGAATGATCCATTCGAAACGGTATGCCGCTCGCGCGGAAATTCGCCCCTCGCCAAGAGGATTTCCGCGCGATCCGTTTCCGCGAATTGCGAAGCGATCTTGCGGAAACCCTATGAATCGCCAAAACAGGACAGGTTGTTCCCCGCGGGCTTAACGCGGAATTTATCTTGCCGGCGCAAATTCGCCATCGGAGTTCAGCGGCCGTCAACCATGCGCCGCGATTTTCCTGGTTGGTTCGCGTCGAAAGAGTCCGGTCATGAGCGAGCAAGAAATCATCCTCCCGCCGTCGCAGCCGCGCCGCGAGGACGCGCGCGACCTGCAAACGCGCCTTTATCGCGAAATCGCCCTCGCCGCGGTCGAGGCGGCCCTGTTCGCGACCGACGGGATCGACGAACTTCCCGCCGAGCGCGCGCCGGCGCCTGTCGAGATCCGACGCGACGCCGCCTGAACCCCGGCGGCTTCCCCGCCTTGCCAATCGGATCGCCGGCGCCTATCTGGGCGGGAGCCGGATCGGACGCGGCGGATCGCGACGGGGCGCAGGGAATGATCGATCGTCGCCGTTTTCTCGCCCGCGGCTTCTCCGGGGGGCTGGCGCTTCCCCTGATCGGCGCGGCCACGGGCGTCTACGCCATCGGCGTCGAGCCGAATTTCATCCTCCGGGTCAAACGCTATTCGCTGACCCCGCCGGGCTGGCCGGCGGGCTTGCGCCTGCGTTTCGCGGTCATTTCCGACATTCACGCCGGCGAGCCCTTCATGGGCGCCGCGCGCATCCGCCGCATCGCCGAGACCGCCAACGCGCTCAATCCCGACGCGGTCCTGCTGCTGGGCGACTTTAACGCCGGCCATTTCTTCGTCACCCGGGCGGTCGAGCCCCAGCAGATCGGCGAAGCTTTTTCGGTGTTGCGCGCGCCGCTCGGCTGCTTCGCCATATTGGGCAACCATGACTGGTGGCACGGCCCCTTGCTGACGTCGCCCTCCGACGGCACGGTCGCGATCCGCCGGGCCTTGCGCCAGGCGGGGATCGCCGTTCTCGAAAACGATGCGGTCGCGCTCGCCAAGGACGGTCAAAAATTCTGGATCGTCGGCCTCGCCGACCAGCTCATCGACGCCATGGCGCAGATCGACGCCAACGCCCAAAAGCTCGGCGGCGACGATCTCGATGGCGCGCTCGCCCAGGTGAGCGACGACGCACCGGCGATCCTGCTGGCCCATGAGCCCTTCATCTTCCCCGCCGTGCCCGACCGCGTCGCTTTGACCCTGTGCGGCCACACGCATGGCGGGCAGGTCAATCTGCCCTTGCTCGGCCCGGTGGTCGGCGATCTGCGGTTCGGTCCCGCATATGTGTACGGCCACGTCGCGCAGGGCGGCCGGCACATGATCATTTCCGGCGGGCTCGGCGAATCGATCGCGCCGGTCCGCCTGCTGCGCCCGCCGGAAATCGTCGAGATCGAGCTGGGCGCGCCGGTCGATGAAACCGCGCGTCTGGCGGGTTTCTAGCGCCTCAGGCGACGCCCATCAGGGTGAGGACATGGGCGGCGACCGACCGCGACAGGCCGTCCAGATCATAGCCGCCTTCGAGCACAGAGACGAGGCGCCCGCCGCAAGTGCGGTCCGCGACATCCATCAATTTCGCCGTGGCCCAGGCGAAGTCCGCCTCGACCAGATTGATATTGGCGAGCGGATCGCGGCGGTGGGCGTCGAAACCGGCGGAAATGATCAGGAGGTCGGGCCGGAACCGATCCAGCCTGGGCAGGATCGCCACCTCCATCGCCTCGCGGAACTGAGGGCCGGCGTCTCCGGCGCAGAGCGGCGCATTGACGATATTGTTGTATTCGCCGCGCTCGGCGATCGAACCCGTGCCGGGATAGAGCGGCATTTCATGGGTCGAAAGATACATCACATTGGGGTCGGACCAGAAAATGTCCTGGGTCCCGTTGCCGTGGTGGACGTCGAAATCCATGATCGCGACCCGGCTGGCGCCATGGACGGCCATGGCGTGGCGGGCGGCGACGGCGGCGTTGTTGAAGAAGCAGAAGCCCATCGGCGTGGCGCGCTCGGCGTGATGGCCCGGCGGCCTCATGGCGACGAAGGCGTTGTCCACTTCGCGGCGCATCACTTCGTCGACGGCCTGACAGGCGCCGCCGATCGCGCGGAAGGCGGCCGCCAGCGTGCCGGGGCTCATGGTGGTGTCGCTGTCGAGCCGGGCCAGGCCGTCGCGCGGGCAGACCTCCTCCAGCGCCTGGATGTATGATTCTGGATGAACCCGAAGCGCCATTTCTCGCGTGCCGTTCTCGGCCTGCGCGCGAATCAGCGTCGTGAATTTTTCATGCTCCAATATGCGTTCGATGACCCGAACGCGATCCGCCCGCTCCGGATGGCCGGGCCCGTTGTCGTGAGTCAGGCCGGCGGGATGGGTAAGCAGCAAGGTGTTCAATTCTGGCTCACAAACAGGAATAGTCGTTTTTGGCCCGAAAACCGCCTTCTAAGACGCCCAAAGGCGGCGGCTGACGTGCGGACCGCTTTCATTCGTCCCGAACATCGCGCCAATCGGCGCGCCTGTCCAACAAAGTTTATGTCTTAGACCGAAAGTCCTAGCTTTCGGCGTTGCTCGCCGAAAACCGATCGCCGTTTCGGCGTCGTGGCTATGGCGTGGCCGCGCCACTGTTGCCGACGGGCAACAAAAGTCCTTAATCTGTCGCCTTTTGCCGCGGCGCCTCCTGATGGGCGTGACGATCCGGGCGATTATGGTAATTATAGAGTGAAATTTCGCCGGTGCTGCGGCGTGAGCGATTCGGGGCGATTTGATGAAACTGCGGGCGATTGTAGGCATTGCGTTGGTTTCGGCGGCTCTTGCCGGCTGCAACATGGAGACCACTCCCGATCCGACCCTGAACGGGAAGGATCGCGAATTCATGTCTCTCGCGCCGGCCGGCCAGCCGCCGGGCGATTACCGCCGCTTTATCGTCGATGATCCGACCGGCCAGGCGGCGGGCACGATCACCATCGATACGTTCAAGAACTTTCTCTACTACTCGCTGCCGAACCATAAGGCGATCCGCTATGGCGTCGCCACCGGCAACGAGGCGAGCGGCTGGACCGGCGAAGCCACCATCGGCAAGATGGCGGAATGGCCGCACTGGATGCCCCCGAGCGACATGCTCGAACGCTGGCCGCATCTGCGGCCGACGGCCGAAGCGGGCGGCCTGCCCGGCGGTCCCGACAATCCGCTCGGAGCCCGCGCCATGTATCTTTTCCAGGGCAGCAAGGACACGATGTACCGCATCCACGGCACCAATGAGCCGGAACTGATCGGTCAGCATGTGTCCTCCGGCTGCATCCGCATGCGCGACATCGACGCGATCGATCTCTACAATCGCGTCCATCTCGGCACCAAGGTCATCGTCACCGACAGGCCGGTGACCTGAAGGCGTCGGCGACGGCCTGTTCTGACGCGGGCGGCTCCGGGCCGATGGGCGCGCTATCCCGGCGCGGGGACGTTTTTCGGCCGCGCCGCCCTGTTTGCGTTTGATTGCGCGAAAATCGCAATGCAGTGCGGCCCCGCGCCAGAAACGCGGTTCAGGCGCGCGCTGTCGAGCGCGAAGCTCTCTCTCAATGAATTGATGAAGTATCCGCTTGCTGAAGGAGGGAGGGCGACTCCGGCATGTTCGGCCACTCATCTCACAATTTAAAAAAATATTAAATAGTCTTCTCATTAAAATGAATACGAAATAAAATGTTACTCTATTAATTGAAAGACAAAGCAGATTTGTTAATTTACGTTACGTCGGCGAACAGAATGCCGCTAGGGCGCCAACGAGCGCGACTTTCATCAGGGAAGCGAAAGACTGTCCGGAACGAGGCCGCTGCCTTAAATCCGGTTTTCCGTCGTTTCCCTCAGGGAGAGATGCGATGCCCCGCTTCCTTTTGCACTTCCCGGACGAGATCATCCCCAAGCCGAAATGGCGTGCGCGGCTGAGTTCGATCGCCGTCATTGGCAGAACCGCCGTCCCGCTCGTCGTTCTCGCGGTCACGCTGGCTGTTCTTTTTCAGATCACCGGCGGTGATTGGAGCGTGAACCGCATTCGGGAAATGATTCCTTCGGCCGTAAAAGTCAGTTGAAGCCGCCGCCTTGGCGCGGGATAAGGCCCGTCTGTCGCCACGGGTTCGTTTTCGATGCGCCGTATCTATTTCGATTATAACGCCACCGCGCCCTTGCGCGCGACCGCGCGCGACGCCGTGGTCCGCGCGCTCGACGCCGGCAATGCGTCAAGCGTCCATGCCGAGGGCCGCGCCGCGCGCGCTGTGGTCGAGGACGCCCGCGTCGTCGTGGCGCGGGCGCTGGGGACGCGGGCTGACCAGATCGTCTTCGTCTCCGGCGCGACGGAGGCCGCCGCCACCGCCTTGCGGCCCGCCGCCGGCGAGCGCCTGCTGATCGGCGCCGGCGAACATGTCTGCGTGCAAAGCGGACATTCCTTCCCGGCCGGCGCGGTCGCGACCATCGGCCTCGACCGGCAGGGCCGGCTCAATCTCGACGCTCTGCGCGCCCGTCTCGCCGAGTCGCCCGGCGCGCGGCCGATGCTGGCGCTCCAGGCGGCCAACAATGAAACGGGCGCCGTCCAGCCGGTCGCGGAAGCCGCCGAAATCGTCCATGCGGCGGGTGGGGTCCTCGTCTGCGACGCGGTCCAGGCTTTCGCCCGCGTTCCCTGTTCCTTCGCCGCGACCGGCGCCGATGTTCTGTTCCTGTCGAGCCACAAGCTCGGCGGGCCGAAGGGGGCTGGCGCGCTCGCCTATCTGCGGCGCGACCACATGCCGGGAAAAGCCTTCATCCGTGGCGGGGGGCAGGAGCGGAGCTTTCGCGGCGGCACGGAAAATGTCGCGGCAATAGCCGGCTTCGCCGCCGCGCTTGCCGAGGCCGAGGCGCAACGCGAGGCGGAAATGGCGCGGCTCGGGCGTTTGCGCGACTTTTTGCAAGCCGGCGTTCTGGAAATCGCGCCGGAGGCCGCCATATTGGGGGGTGAGGCGGCGCGTGTCGCCAATACGCTGGCTTTCGCTTTGCCGGGGCTTGCCGCCGAAACCTTGGTCGCGGCTTTCGATGTCGAAGGCGTGGCCCTGTCGTCCGGCTCGGCATGTTCGTCAGGGAAAGTGGCGCCGTCCCATGTGCTTGCGGCCATGGGCGTGGCGCCGGCAGTGGCTGGTTCGGCCCTGCGGCTCAGCTTGGGCTGGGGCACGACGGAAGAAGAGGGGGTGCGCTTTCTCGAAATATTCGCTAAAGTGCATGGACGAATGCGGAAAAGGCTCCGGACCCGATCCGCTTCACCACATAACTCAACCAGCGGGCCTTGAACCCGCGTTAGGCTGGGAGAAACGCAATGGCGGCTGTCCAGGAGACTGTCGACAAAGTCAAAACGCTTGACGTTGACGCATATAAATACGGCTTCACCACCGATATCGAATCGGACAAGGCCCCCAAGGGTCTGAACGAGGATATCGTTCGCTTCATCTCGGCCAAGAAGAACGAGCCGGAATGGCTGACCGACTGGCGGCTCGACGCCTTTCGCCGCTGGCAGACCATGGCGGAGCCGAAATGGGCGCGGGTCCATTATCCGCCGATCGACTATCAGGATCTTTATTATTACTCGGCGCCGAAAACCGCCGAAGGACCGAAGTCGCTCGACGAGGTCGATCCCGAACTTTTGCGCACCTATGAAAAGCTCGGCATTCCGTTGCGCGAGCAGGAAATCCTGGCTGGGGTGCAGGCGGACCCGAACGCCCGCAGGGTCGCGGTGGACGCGGTCTTCGACTCGGTTTCGGTCGCCACCACCTTCAAGGCGGAGCTGGCCAAGGCCGGCGTCATCTTCTGCCCGATCTCTGAGGCGGTGCGGACCCACCCCGAACTGGTGAAGAAATATCTCGGCTCGGTCGTGCCGGTGACCGACAATTATTTCGCCACCCTCAATTCGGCGGTCTATTCCGACGGCTCCTTCGTCTATGTGCCGCCCGGCGTGCGCTGCCCGATGGAGCTTTCGACCTACTTTCGTATCAACGAGCGCAACACCGGCCAGTTCGAGCGCACGCTGATCATTGCCGACAAGGGCTCTTACGTCTCCTATCTCGAAGGCTGCACCGCGCCGCAGCGCGACGAGAACCAGTTGCACGCGGCGGTGGTCGAACTCATCGCGCTCGACGACGCCGAGATCAAATATTCGACGGTGCAGAACTGGTATCCCGGCGACAGCCAGGGCAAGGGCGGCATCTACAATTTCGTCACCAAGCGCGGCGATTGCCGGGGCGACCGCTCGAAAATCTCCTGGACCCAGGTCGAGACCGGTTCGGCCATCACCTGGAAATATCCGTCGTGCATCTTGCGCGGCGACTCTTCACGCGGAGAATTTTACTCGATCGCGATTTCGAACGGCTATCAGCAGGTCGACTCCGGCACCAAAATGCTGCATCTCGGCGCCAATACGTCGAGTCGGGTGATTTCCAAGGGCATTTCCGCCGGCCATTCGCAGAACACCTATCGCGGCCAGATTTCCGCGCATCGGAAGGCGCGGAACGCCCGCAATTTCACCAATTGCGACTCGCTGCTGATCGGGAATTCCTGCGGCGCCCATACCGTGCCCTATATCGAGGCCAAGAATTCTTCGGCCGTGTTCGAGCACGAGGCGACCACCTCGAAAATCTCCGACGACCAGCTCTTTTACTGCATGCAGCGCGGGCTTTCGGCGGAAGAGGCGACGGCGCTCATCGTCAACGGTTTTGTGCGCGACGTGTTGCAGCAACTCCCGATGGAGTTCGCGGTCGAAGCGCAGAAACTGATCGCCATTTCGCTTGAGGGCAGCGTCGGCTGACGCCGGCTGCTCTCGCGTTCCTCTTTATCTCAAGGTTTTCACCATGCTCGAAATCGAAAATCTCCACGTCTCCGTCGCCGGCAAGAAAATCCTCGACGGCCTCAGCCTCAAAGTCGCGGATGGCGAGGTCGCCGCGATCATGGGGCCGAACGGCTCCGGCAAATCGACGCTGTCCTATGTCGTCGCCGGCCGCCCGGATTATGAAGTCAGCGAAGGCTCGATCAAGCTCGACGGCGTCGATCTGGCGGAAAAATCGCCGGCTGAGCGCGCCGCGCTCGGCCTGTTCCTGGTGTTCCAGTATCCGCTGGAAATTCCCGGCGTCACGACGATGACCTTTTTGAAAGCGGCGATCAACGCCCAGCGCAAGGCGCGCGGCGAGGACGAACTGGCGACGCCCGATTTCATGAAAAAAGTGCGCGAGGCGGCGAAAAGGCTGAACATTCCCCAGGACATGCTCAAGCGCCCGGTCAATTTCGGCTTTTCCGGCGGCGAGAAGAAGCGCATGGAAATCCTGCAGATGGCGCTGCTGGAGCCGAAATTCGGCATTCTCGACGAGATGGACTCCGGCCTCGACATCGATGCGCTCCGCGTCTGCGCCGAGGGCGTCAACGCGTTGCGCTCCAAGGAGCGCGGCCTGCTGGTCATCACCCATTACCAGCGCCTGCTCGACTATATAACGCCCGACACCGTCCATGTGATGCACAAGGGCAGGATCGTGAAGAGCGGCGGGCCGGAACTGGCGCTCGAACTCGAAAAGAGCGGCTACGCCGATTATGCCGAAGAGGCCGCGTGATGGGCGCGATCCTGCAAAATCCGACCCAGGCCGAACAGGACCTGCTGGCGAGTTTTTCCGCCGGAAAAGCGGAGCGCGAGCGCAAGGCGGCCTTCGACCGCTTCGCCAATGCCGGCCTGCCGTCGCGCCGCGTCGAATCCTGGCACTACACCGACCTGCGCGCGAAATTGCGCACGGCGCCGCCGCGCGCGAAAAAGCCCGACGCCGCCGCCCTGGCGCATGCCAAGGATAAGCTCGGAACGGTCGATCGCTTCCGCATCGTGACGGTGGACGGCTTTTTCAGCCGTGAATTGTCGGACGAATTATCCGCCGTGCCCGGCGTCCGTCTGCGCCCCCTTCTGGAGGACGACCTTCGGCTGAAGCGTCTGGTTCAGGGCGCGGGCGACGCTTTGCTCGATCTCAACGGCGCCTATGCCGAGGGCGGCTTCGTGCTGGAAATCGCGCCGGGCGGCCGGGTCGATGCGGTTTTCGAACTGGTGGCGCTCGATGGCGGAACCGGCGCGCAAGGCCGTTTCGGCCGGGGCCTGGTGGCGCTGGGCGAAAATTCGCGCGCCACCGTGCTGGAAACGCGCGGCGAGAGCGGCGAGGGGTTCAGCGACAGCGCGCTGTTTCTGTCGCTCGGGCGCGGCGCCGAACTGGATTACGCCTGCCGCACGACAGGCGGCGCGGCGGTCGAGGTGCAGACGATTGTCGCGCGACTGGAGCGGGACGCGCGGCTGCGCGCGTCCGCGCTTGTCGCCGGCGCGCCTTTCCTGCGCCGCCAGCTTTTCGTCTCCTGCGCCGGCGAAAACGCCGAGGCCCATCTCTCCGGCGGCGCCCTGCTGCGCGGGCGCGAGCATGTGGACACGACGCTGACCCTCACCCATGACGCGCCGTCCTGCATCAGCCGCGAGACCTTCAAATATGTCCTTGCGGATCAGGCCGAAGGCGTGTTCCAGGGCAAGATCGTGGTGCCGCCGCATGCGCAGAAAACCGACGGCAAGATGTTGTGCCGCGGCCTGCTGCTGTCAGACGAAGCCTCGATGTCGTCCAAGCCGGAATTGGAGATTTTCGCCGACGATGTCGCCTGCGGCCATGGCGCGGCCTGCGCCCGGCTCGACGAAAGCCAGCTTTTCTACATGGAATCGCGCGGGATTCCGCGCGCCGAGGCTCAGGGCATATTGGTGGAGGCTTTCGCGGCGGAGGCCTTCGACATCATCGACGACGAGGAATTGCGCGACCTGCTCAAGCTGGATCTCAAGCGCCTGCTCGGGACGAATTTCCACTGGGGGGCTTTTTCATGAACCAACCGGTGAAGATCCCAGCCCTCGACATCGGGAAAATCCGCGCCGATTTCCCCATTCTGGCGGAAAAACCCTATGGCAAGCCGCTGGTCTATCTCGACAACGCCGCCTCGGCGCAGAAGCCGCGCGCGGTGATCGAGCGCATGGTTCGCGCCTATGAGCATGAATATTCCAATGTCCATCGCGGCTTGCATTTCCTGGCCAACGCCGCGACCGACGCCTATGAGGGGGCGCGCGAGAAAATGCGCGCCTTTCTCAACGCCGGCTCATCGGAAGAAATCATTTTTACCCGCGGCGCCACCGAGGCGTTGAATCTGGTGGCTTCGTCCTTCGGCCTCGCCCATATCGGCGCGGGCGACGAGATCGTGCTGTCGATCATGGAGCACCATTCCAATATCGTGCCGTGGCATTTTCTGCGCGAGCGCAAGGGGGCGAAGCTGAAATGGGTCGATGTCGAGGACGACGGTTCGTTCTCGCTCGACAAATTCGCCGATGCGCTGAGCGAAAAGACGAAGATCGTCGCGATCACCCATATGTCCAACGTGCTGGGCACGGTGACCCCGGTCAAGGACATCGTGCGCCTCGCCCATGAACGCGGGATTCCGGTGCTGATCGACGGCTCGCAGGGGGCGGTCCATTGCGATGTGGACGTGCGCGATCTCGATGTCGATTTCTATGTCGTCACCGGCCACAAGCTTTATGGCCCGACCGGGATCGGCGCCCTTTACGGCAAGAGGGAATGGCTGGAAAAGCTGCCGCCCTTCGCCGGCGGCGGCGAGATGATCGAGACGGTGACGCTCGACAACGTGACCTATGGCGTCCCGCCGCAGCGGTTCGAGGCCGGCACGCCGCCGATCGTCCAGGCGGCGGGCCTGGGAGCCGCGCTCGACTATATGGAAAGCATCGGCCGCGCGGCGATCCACGCCCATGAGGCCGACCTTGCCGCCTATGCCGCCAAGCGCCTCGGCGAATTGCCCTATTTGCGGCACATCGGCAATGCGCCGGGCAAGGGGGCGCTGTTTTCCTTCGAGATGAAGGGCGCCCACGCCCATGACGTCGCCACGGTGATCGACCGTTCCGGCGTCGCGGTGCGCGCCGGCACCCATTGCGCTCAGCCGCTGCTGTCGCGTTTCGGCGCGACCTCGACTTGCCGGGCGAGCTTCGCGCTCTATAACACCCGCGCGGAAGTGGACGCTCTTGTCGCGGCGCTGGAGCGCGCCGCCCATCTTTTTGCCTGAACGGAATCACGCGATGAACCAGCACGCCGAAGCCGAATTTCAGCCAAACCGCCCCGCTTTCGCGGTCAAGGACGCCGTTTCGCCGGAAGAGCTCGACCGCCTTACCGACGGCATCATCGCGGCGCTCAAGACGGTGTTCGACCCGGAAATCCCCGCCGATATCTATGAACTCGGCCTGATCTACCGCGTCGACATCGACGGCAGCCGTTTCGTCAATATCGACATGACCCTGACCGCGCCGGGCTGTCCGGTGGCCGGTGAAATGCCGGTCTGGGTGCGCAACGCGGTTTCCGCCGTGCCAGGCGTCGCGGGGGTCGAGGTCAATATGGTGTTCGACCCGCCGTGGGATCAAAGCCGCATGTCGGAAGAGGCCCGGATCGCGCTGGACATGTGGTGAGCCGCCTTGTGAGCGCTTTCCGCGATCTCCCTCCCCACGAGGGGGAGGGAGCGGAAACGTCGATCCCGCGCGACTGCGGACGCTTTAATTCTTCGCCCTCCCGTAACGGCCCGAAAACGACACGTTCATCCCGCCGCAGACATTGTTGTCGCGCACGAACAAAAAATCCCCGGCGCGCGCGAGTTTCAGATTGCAGCCGCTGACCGAATCCTCGTCGACGATCCGGCCCTGGCCGTCTTTCAGCGCCAGCGGGCCGGAGAAGGAGCCGAGATTGACCGCGCCGCGCTCGACCCGTTCGCGATCGAGCGAGCCATAAGTGGCTTCGCCGCTCGCCTTCAGCCCATTTTTCGTCTGTTCGATGGTGATGTCGGCTTCGACGCGCTTCCACGCGCCGATCCATGCGGCCGGATCGTTTTCAAGCGGGGCCGGTTCGAGCGCGACGGACGGCAGCCAGCCGCCGCGGCTCCCCTTGCCATTGTCGTGTTCGACGCAGACGAATTCGCCCTTTTTGGCGCCAAGCACGACCAGGTCGCCGGGAACCAGAAAAGCCTTGTCCTGGCATTGCGGCGCGGCGGAAGGGCAGGGGCTTTTGCGGCCGCCATTCTTGCGGAAATGAACTTTGCCCGCGTCCGCCTTGATCCGGCCGATGACGAGGTCGGGCTCATCGGAAAAGGACACGCCCGAGCAAAAACGTCCGTCATCCTGCGCTTGCGCGGCGAGCGGAACAACAAAAAGCGCCGCCGCGGCGCCAAAAAGGGCAAAGCGGCGCATCGGGCTCAGGCCTTTTTGCCGAATTCCGAAGCGCCGCCATGGGCGGCCGACCATTCGGCGGGGGCGCGCAAAAATTTTTCCACCTCGTCCAAAGTCGCGGCGGGCAGATAAGCGGTCCGGCGCGCGACCCTCAGCACGTCCCACCAGGTGGTGAGCTGGTGGAGTTCGATATTGTCCTTGCGCAATTCGGCGCGCGCCTGGGGGAAAATATCATAGAAGAAGAACACGAAAGTATGGTCGCATTTCTGGCCCGCCTCGCGGATCGCCGAGATGAAATTGACCTTCGAGGCCCCGTCGGTCGCGAGGTCTTCCACCAGCAAAGTGCGGGCGCCGTCGCGAACCTCGCCTTCGATCCGGGCGTTGCGGCCGAAACCCTTGGGCTTCTTGCGTACATATTGCATGGGCAGCGACATCCGGTCGGAAATCCACGCCGCGAAGGGAATGCCCGCCGTTTCGCCGCCGGCGACGATGTCGAGACTTTCATAGCCGATTTCGCGCTGGATGGTTTTGACCGCGAAATCCATCAGGACGTTGCGCAGGCGGGGAAAGGCGATCAGCTTGCGCATGTCGGTATAGACCGGGCTCGCCCAGCCCGAGGTGAAGATGAACGGCTTTTCCGCATTGAACAGGACGGCGCCGACCTCCAGCAGCATTTTGGCGGTTTCTTCGGCGATCAGCTGCTTTTCCAGCGCGGCGGGGGAAGGGTCGGACATCGTTCACCTCATGGCTTTGGCGCTGATTTGAACCGGATGGGCGTGGAGGTCAATCGGCTGTTGCTCAGCCAGCCCGAAAGCGCGAAAAAGGGCCATGAACGATCTTTTCGCCAGCGCCGGGCTGGACAAGAACGCGCCGCGCCCGCTCCCCGAACGCCTGCGGCCGAAAAACCTCGGCGAAGTGGCTGGCCAGGACCATCTGCTCGGCCCCGATGGCGCGCTGACGCGGCTGATCGACTCGGGCTTGATGGGGAGCCTGATTTTCTGGGGGCCGCCCGGCACGGGCAAGACCACGGTCGCGCGCCTGCTGGCGAACGAAACCAAACTTCATTTCGTCCAGGCCTCGGCGATCTTTTCCGGCGTCAATGATCTGAAAAAAATCTTCGACGAGGCGCGCGGGCGCCGCGCCATCGGGCAGGGAACTCTGCTGTTCGTCGATGAAATCCACCGCTTCAACCGCGCCCAGCAGGATTCCTTTCTTCCGGTGATGGAGGATGGCACGATCATTCTGATCGGCGCCACCACCGAAAACCCGTCGTTCGAACTCAATGCCGCGCTGCTGTCGCGCGCGCGCGTCCTCACCTTTCACAGTCTCGACGCCGAGGCGATCGAAAAACTTTTGGCGCGCGCCGAAGCCGAGGCGGGTAAGAACCTGCCGCTCGACGCGGAGGCGCGCGCGGCGCTGGTGAACATGGCCGACGGCGACGGCCGCGCCGCTTTGACCCTGGTCGAGGAAATTTTCCGCGCCGCCCGGCCGGACGAGCTTTTCGACGCCAAAGGCCTGACGGAGATCGTCCAGCGCCGCGCCCCGATCTACGACAAGGGCCAGGAGGGCCATTACAATCTGATCAGCGCCCTGCACAAGACGGTGCGCGGCTCCGACCCCGACGCGGCGCTCTATTATCTCGCCCGCATGTTCGACGCCGGCGAAGACCCGTTGTTCATCGCCCGGCGGGTGGTGCGCATGGCGGTCGAGGACATCGGCCTCGCCGACCCGCAGGCGCTGGTCGTCGCCAACGCCGCCAAGGACGCCTATGATTTTCTTGGGTCGCCCGAGGGCGAACTGGCGATCGCTCAGGCCGTGGTCTATTGCGCGACCGCGCCCAAATCCAACGCCAATTATCTCGCCTACAAGGCGGCGCAAAAACTCGCCCGGGAACACGGCTCGCTCATGCCGCCGAAAACCATTCTCAACGCTCCGACGAAATTGATGAAATCCGAAGGCTACGGCGCAGGCTACGCCTATGACCATGACCAGCCCGACGCCTTTTCCGGCCAGAATTACTGGCCCGAAGCTCTGGAGCGGCAAAAACTCTACGAACCCGTCGAGCGCGGTTTCGAGCGGGAGATTCGCAAGAGGCTCGAATATTGGGAGAAGCTGCGGAAAGAGCGAGGCCAAAGCTGATTCTCAGCCTCCCGCGAATCAAAAAGATCGCGTAGACTCGCCCGAGCTCGCGGCAAGCGCATTTAAAGATTACGATAATAAGCGAACGATCGGCATGAGCGAACTTATCGAAAAACCTAGCAAGTTAAATTGGGGAACCATCGGGCGTGCGCTGGGCGGCGAGCCGCGGGAAAACAAGATCATTCGAGGGGCGTCTGGAATAGAGCACTCCGTAGATTTGATATGCGTAGATGATAAAGCTAACCGCGTCATTGTGATCTCATCTGAGCAAAGCCCTCGCGTCGGCGCTTTAATGCAAACGGACATTCAGGCAGCTTTCCGGGGTACGCAGATCTTGCTAACGAGGCCCATCGCGTTTGATTTCGCTTCAATCGCAAAAAAAATAGTACAACAACTTGGGATTATGGAATTAGATGCACAATTTTTCAAAAGCATAGAGCAGGCCAACAATAATGTAGTCGATATTCCTGCTAATGAGATAATCAGAGCGGTTGCTGCGCCTATTAAAATGGCCTTGGAAAACGTGGAGATGCCGCCTCTAAATCAATGTTTAGCATTCATACAACAAGCTGCGCTTATTGATTGGAGAGGTATGCGCAAAAGGTTCGAAGCAGCGCCGGGCGACGTCGCTATCCCACTTAGCAACTTCCTTACCGTCGACAGTATGGAGGCCGACCGCCGTGTTGGCATATGCCCCATACCTCTTTATGAATTCTCAGAACGAGACTGGGATTTATTTCTGACGGGTGCAGACATAGAAGCGATCGCAGAACGCCTCAAGGAAATGGGGATTTTCCAGTATTTCTTCCCTCCGGGTGATCAAGTGGCCCTCGGTCTAGCAGAGCGGGCGAACGTGGACGCAGGCCTATTAGCCACAACGATCGAAGCTGCACCCGGAATTGGTCACCCACTCGGCACGCCCGAAATTATCAAAGACGCGAGAAAAGCCGCGGAATTAATCGAAAGACTTCAAGACGCAGGATTTCTTGTCGAGGGTGAGTTGGGCATGGAGGCGACAGAAAAGGGTTCGGCTGCGCGCGCAATTGTGAAATTTAGGCCCAGAGAGAGCTTCTTGACCAAGCTTTTGCAACGCCTTTCCCTGAATCTGTCCGTATCGCCTAAGGACTTCATGCCGCCTCATGCGTGAACGTCACAAGCACGGCCCCACGCCGCGCTTGCCGAAACCGCGCCCATTCGGCGGATGACGCCGGGCCGCGCCTTGGCTATAGAGGAGCGATGCAGGCCTATCTTCTCGTCTTTCTCGGCGCCGGGCTCGGCGGCATTTTGCGACACACCGTGAATCTGCTCGCGGCGCGGCTGTTGGGCACGAATTTTCCCTGGGGCACGTTTCTGATCAATATTTCCGGTTCGCTGGTCATGGGCTTGCTCGCCGGTCTCCTCGCCTTCCGCACGGGCGCCAACTGGACCCAGCACGCCCGCCTGTTCCTGCTGACCGGCGTCCTGGGCGGCTACACCACTTTTTCCGCTTATTCGCTCGATTCGGCGCTGCTGTTCGAACGCGGCGAATATTTGATGACGGCGGCCTATGTCGGCGGCTCGGTGGTTCTGGCGCTGGCCGGCGTGTTCGGTGGCCTTTTTGTCGCGAGGGCGATTTCGTGAAAAACCCGCGCGCCGCATCGGGGCCGAAGACCCCGGCCGCTACCAAGGCGCCGGAACCCGGAAAAGCGCCGGAAAAAGCTGCCCAGGCGCTCGGCGTGCAGCATCTGGGGGTAACCGAAGACGAGGATGGCATGCGCCTGGACCGCTGGTTCAAGCGCCGCATCCCGACGCTGGCTTTGTCGCATCTCGCCAAGATCTGCCGCAAGGGCGAGGTGCG
>JAJYCZ010000214.1 GCA_021777915.1 Pseudomonadota bacterium
CCAGCCATTGAAGACCATGAGCATCCTTCCAAACTCGGCCCAGGAAAGCTCTTTGTCATCGATCCAGATCGCCGGCTGACCGTCGTCGCTCTCGTCGATTACGCACCTCAGGACCTCGCCGACGGGGACCCACTGCTCAGGTCCGGTGGCAAACTCGATCTGCGGTTTACCGACCGGAATTTCGACGACGGTCCGGTCCCAGGCGTCGACACCCGCCTCCATCGCGTCGACGACCTCGTTGAACCGTTCCAGAATCTCGGAACCGGACATTTTTTGGACTTCCATGCCGAGATTCAGGTGCATCCCGCCGATCGATTCGTCGACGAAGGTAATCACGGCGTATTCTCCGTCGCGCCTGATCCGCACTTCGCGGAGCGATGCGCGTTGCGGCTTCTTGATCCGAGGCATGGTTCGTCCGTGCGAATTGGCTCGAGGCGCCGCTGTCGGCGACCTGCCGGCTCTTTATGCCATGGAAGCGCTCCGCAATCGACAGCGTCTCATTGCGTGGTCGGCAGATCATCAGGCGTGTCCGCAAATAGCGCTGACCGTCGTTCCAAGGCTTCGACGAAGTCTCGGAGCAGTTCCGCCTGGGCGGGGTCGATGCTGGATATATGCTCCGCGCCCATTGTGGCGGCCACAATCGCTTCCGTCTCGACTTCGGCCAGCTTCCGCAAAATATCATCGCCGCCGGCTGCTACTTCTCCTTGGCCATCGCCACCGAGGGCGCTTTTATTTACCGGGGCAACGTCTGGAAGCACGCCGATCGCTTGCGTCAGGATATTTTCGGGTGAAGCATCGTTCGCGTCCGACGGGAGGAGTGCGCCTTTTGTAATGACCGGAGGCGCGAGCTCTGCCCGTTCGTCGTTCAGTAGCCGACGGGCCGCGAGGATTTCCCGCCGCAATGCAGCCGAGAATTCCTCAGCGCCGACGCGCTTCGTCAGCCTCCCTTTTTTCGCCAGGCGAAGCTCGCCAAAACGGCTGGGTTCGGTTCGTAACGTGTGCAGCAATTCGGCGGTTGGATCGTTCGCCCGCTCGGTCATCGCCCGCACGAAAGCTGTCTCAAACATTGCGGGGTCGACAAAAAGCGCCTGCGCTTCGCGCACGACACGATCTTTTGCGATCAGGTGTTTCAAGCCCAAAGGCGCGGTTGTCGGCGCGGCCGGGGAAGCGATCTTTTCCGATCGTTCTACCCTGACGTCTGGTATGACGCGACCATGCCCGAAAGACTGCGCGGCTTTGACCTTGCGCGTGAATGCCGCATCCTCGAAAAAGTGAGCCTTCTCGACCACCGCGCCGAATTCGCCGCGCACCAGCAACAAAGATGTTTTCTGATCGAAGCGGCGGATCGCCTCGCTTGCGATCAAGGGCTCCAGTTCCCAGCGCCCCTGGGTCGAGCGCGTCGCACGCCCCTGCCCGCCAAAAGGGCCGCCGCCGACTGAGGTCGCCCAGCCTTCGCGGCGAACATAACGCTTGCCCAGTTCCCCTGAAGCATAGGACGCGGTGACCTCGTCGCCGACGCCGATCAACAGCTTCACGTCCATATTGCCGATCATCATGTCTCGCGTCGGCTTGCCGTAGCGCACGTCCAATTGCGTGAGACCCTGCGCGATGACCGCGATCTGGAAGCCATAACCCGCGACGAGCGGCGCGCGATCGACGATTTCCGGCATGCGGCCGAATTGGAAAAACTCATCGAGCATCAGAAGCAATTTGTGCGGTTCGTCGAGGCCAGGAAGCTGGCGTAGCAGCACGTCATGGACCTGCTGCACCAACAGCCGCACCACTGTCTCGACCGATGCGAAATTCCCCACGGGAGGTCCGATCAGAATCGTGAACGGCTTTCGGCGCAACTGCGAAATATCGAAGTCCGACCGGCAGGTGGCCGCGTCGACAAGGCTGTTGTTCCAAGGCTCAAGCGCTGTGACGATATGCGATTCGAAGGATTGGCGCTGTTTCTCCTCCCGGCTGATGTGCTGGCGGAATTTGTCCTTCACGAACTCGTTCAGATCCGGCTCGTCGCGCAGAATATTGGCCATTTCGGCGAAAAGCGGCCGGCCGCGGCTGAACATTTTCAGCGCCGATTTGATGGTGCGCGCACTTTTAAGCGTTTCGCTGTCCAGCACATAGGCCAGCAACCCGGCAAACAGTCCCCGCGCCGTTTCGGCCCAATAGGGATCGCCCGATTGCGGCAGGGGAATGAGGCTATGGGCGATATTGGCGACATCGGTCGCGCGCGCGGGCCAGGACGCGACTAGATCGAGCGGGTTCCAGCAGTGCGATTCCGCCGAGCCCGGCGAGAACAGAAAAACCTCCTGCCCCATCGCGCTGCGCGCCGCGCCGATCTCCTTCCACATTTCGCGCTTGATATCGAGGCCGATCAGGGAGCCTCGCCATTCGAGCGCATTGGGCAGCACGAAGCCGATCCCCTTGCCGGCCCTGGTCGGCCCGTTGACATAGATATGGCTGTCGCCGCTATAGCGGACGTCCTTCCCGCTGAAACGGCCGAGAAAGATGGAATAGCCCGGCCTTCCGTCCAACAGGCCGGCTTTACGGAGGTCACGCTCGGTCGCCAAACGCGACCCACCAGGCGGCGGCGCGACGCCGCGCAGGCTTTGGATGATTTGCGCGATCACAACGCCAATGAGGACGGAAAAGACCACGGCGGCGAGCGTCGCGCGCGCGACCAGCTTTTTGACCGCGGGATTCTGCCACTCGTGCAACGCAGACTGGATCGGCAGCAACAGGTCGAGGTCTTTGGCGAAGCGGGTCCAGAGCGCCCAAGAGTGGGAATACCAGGCCACGACGACGGAATAGGCCGCCTCCCAGGCCAGGAACAATGCGAGTGCGGCGAAAACCGCGCCTACAAAATAGAGCGCCGTCCGCATCGGTCCGCCTTACCCATGACTGAAGCCACGAAAATAGATCTCAGCGACGCCGCGCGTCGGCCGGCGGCGCAATTGCACGACCATGGGCACGACGGAGCGGACGTAATCCATGATTTCCGCCTTGGTGAGCTTCAGGTCGGATTGCAGGGTCATGAGCGCCAGACGCTCGAACGCCCCGAACGTGCTGTCGGCGTGAAGCGTCGTCAGCGATCCGGGATGGCCGATATTGACGGCTTGCAAAAAGGTCGCCGCCTCCGCCCCGCGGATTTCGCCCAAAAAAAGCCGGTCTGGACGCAGCCGCAGGCTCGCCTCCAGCAGGTCCTGGATGGTCACGAGCGCCCTGCCCTGCCCGCCTTTGGAAGCGAGCATGGACAGCCAGTTTGGCTGCGGCGGGTTGAGCTCGCGCGTATCCTCGATCGAAATCACCCGCTCGCTTTCGGGAACTTCCTTCAGCAGCGCATTGAGAAAGGTCGTCTTGCCCGAGGACGTGCCGCCCGAGATCACCATGGTGACATGGTTTTTCACAGCGAAGGCCAGCGCTCTTCGGACGCCTTCTCTTGAGGCGTCTTTCAGCAATTCGGCAAGCGCGGTTTCGACCTCCGGAAAATGGTCGACCTCCGGAATGCGCGGACCACGCACCTTCACCGCGTCGAAGGCGCCCATTGTTGCGTAGTCGTCGAGGTCGAGATTGGCGATCACCTGCTTGCGGATCGAGAAGGCGCCGCCCGCCGGCGCTGCCGGCGCCAGCACCCCTTGAAACCGCTCTCCGTGCGGCATGGCGGCCGAAAGGAGGGGGGTGGAGGAATTGACCGATTGATCGGTCTGGCCGGCGACATGGACGGCGAGGCGGCGGACGGCTTCGGGGTCGAGTTCGGGGACGTCGAAGCGCTCCATCGCGGGTTTTCCCAGACTTTCGACCCAGACCTCGCCCGGCCGGTTGACGCAGATTTCGATCACGTCAGGGTTTTGTAACCAGACCCGGATTGGCTCCGCCGCTTGCCGAAAAAAGACCGGGAGCGTCTCCCACAGCGGGATCGCCTTCGCGCCGCGCTCTTTGACGGGGGTGCTTGAGTTCATAAAGGGCCTCTTTGACGGGGTCCGGGTAAAGATCGGAAAAATCGAGATCGCGCTTGACGAAGACGATGATCCGCGTGCCCTGCTCGACATAAATGGTCGGGGGAATGTGGATCTCGTCCTTCAGCGCCTCCTGGGCCATCTGATTGATGCTCTGCGCCGCGGTCTGGGCGCCGATCTGCTGAGCCGTCAGGAGCGTTTGATTGGCGGTGTTGGAGACAGGAACGAGGGTTCCGGTCGCCGGATTATAGGCGTAGGTCGAGCCGAGCATGGCGTTGTTGTTGTTGCCGAGATTGCCGACAAATTGAGCCACGCCGCCGGTGATGGTCAGCAGCGCCGCGTCCCCAAACCTTTGCGCGAAATGCGTGTCGATCTCTCCGGTGAGACCCGAGCGGCCAAGACTGTCGGTCCCGTAGGAGCCGAGCATGAGCGAGACGCCATCGGCGCGCAGCATGCGCGTCCAGACGACGAAAACCCTGGTCTGGCCTCGCGTGAGGCCAGAGCGATATTCGCCGGTCAGCATGGTCCCCTTCGGGATCAGCACGCGCCTGCCGTCGAAGGAATAGACGTCCTCGGTGGTGATCGCCCGGACATTGCCGGGCAAATCCGATTGGATCGCGGTCTCGAGCACGCCGCGGATCATATAGCCCTGGGGGACGAGCGCGTCGGTGCGCCGGTATTTGACCGCATGGGCGCGGGCCACATCCTGTTCGGCGTTGGCGAGGAAACGCCGATTGGGATCTTCATCCTTTTCAGCCGCCCCGACCTTGGCCGGATCGACGCTCGCCATTCCCTCCTTGTCATTGACGACCAGCATGGGCGAACGCAGGCGCGCCTCGCGTCTGGCTTCAGCCTCCTTGCGCAGCCGCTCCAGCTCCGCCAGGCGCCTGGCTTCACTGTCGTCGACGGCAGGCGGCGGCGCCGGGGGCGCAACGACGACGGGCGCGGGCGCCGGCGGTGGAGGCGTCGGCGCCGGCGGCGCGATCACAAATTTATTGTCGTCGGGCTTGGGCGCTGGCTTGTCGAACGACATGCCGGGCTGCCAGCGTGCGGTCGCAAAGGATTCCTCGCCGGCGTTCTGCACTTTCACATGTTTGCGCGAGGACGTGTACCACATGAGCCCCAGCACAAGCACAGTGATGACGGCAGCGAGAAAGCCCAGAGCGGCGCTGGGGTTCGAGGCGGGACGCGCGACGGTTTCGCGCGCGAGCCGCGCCTCTTCTTCGAAATCGGCCATTTAGCGCTCC
>JAJYCZ010000215.1 GCA_021777915.1 Pseudomonadota bacterium
AACCGTCCGCGAAACGCGCGCCGGCGAAAAAGCCGGCGCCCAAAACCCATGAGGGCGAGCGCGTTGCAAAAGTCATGGCGCGCGCGGGGCTGTGCTCGCGGCGCGACGCCGAGAGCTGGATCGCGCAAGGGCGCGTGGCGGTCAACGGCCAGGTCCTGACCAGCGCGGCGCGGAATGTCACAGACAAGGACAAGGTGACGGTGGATGGAAATCCTCTGTCCGCCCGCGAGCGCACGCGGCTGTTCCTGTTCCACAAGCCGCGCGGGCTGGTGACGACCGACCGCGATCCGGAGGGCCGCGCCACCGTCTTCGATTTTATCGCGGACAAGAACCCGCATCTGCCGCGCCTGATGTCGGTCGGGCGGCTGGACATCAACACGGAAGGGCTGCTGCTGCTGACCAATGACGGCGGGCTGGCCCGGGTGCTGGAGCTGCCCTCGACCGGCTGGCTGCGCCGCTACCGGGCGCGGGCCAATGGCGCGACCGATCAGGCGCGGCTCGACACCCTGGCGAAAGGCGTGACCATCGACGGCGTGGATTACGCCGGGGTCGAGGCCAGGCTCGACCGGGTTCAGGGCGCCAATGTCTGGATCAGTCTGGGCCTGCGCGAGGGCAAGAACCGTGAGGTCAAGCGCCTGCTGGAACATCTGGGGCTTGCGACCAACCGCCTGATCCGGCTTTCCTATGGTCCGTTCCAGCTCGGCGAAATGGCCGAGGGCGCGGTGGAGGAAGTGCGCGCAAGAGTGCTGGCCGACCAGCTCGGAGAAAAGCTTGCCGAACAGGCGGGCGTCGATTTCGACGGCCCGGTCATCGACCGCGCGCCGGAGCCGGAGCCCCATCCGACGCGTGAAAGAACCGGGCCGCGCCCCAAAAAGCCGCGCGACGAACGCAGGGAGGCGCCGCCGCGTTTCGGGACAGAAAAGCCGGGTCCGCGCAAACATGTCTCGGCCTTGCGCGATGAGCGCGCCAAGGCGGAAGTGGGCCCGCGCCGCCGCATCGAAAGCGCCGCCACCCAGGACCGCAAGGGCCGCAAGGTTGTGGTGGAGCGGGTCAGCGTGGCCGCGCCCCGCCCGGACGCGCAAGAAAACCGAAACGACAGCCGCAACGCCCGGCGTTTCAAGGCGGAACGCGAGAAAGGCGAGACCCGTTTCGACCAGCCGGCCCGGTCGCGCAAGGGCGCGGGCGGCAAGGAAAAATTTTCCGGCGAGGCCGGCGCCGCCAAATTTTTTCGCCGCGAACCGGGCGGCAAGGGCCCCAAATCCGGCAAGCCGCGTGGAAAAAAATAAGCCATGCGCATCGTCGGCGGGCGGCTGAAAGGGCGGGCGCTGCAAGGTCCGAAAAGCGAGGGAATCCGTCCGACCTCGGACCGGCTGCGCGAGACCCTGTTCAACATTCTCGCCCATTCCTATGGCGATCCGCTCAAAGGCGCCCGGGTGATCGACCTGTTCGCGGGAACCGGCGCCTTCGGCCTGGAAGCGCTTTCGCGCGGCGCCGAATTCTGCCTGTTCGTGGACGACGGCGCGCAGGCGCGCGCGCTGATCCGCGAGAATGTCGAAAATCTTGGCCTTGGCGGGGTCACCCGGATTTTCCGGCGCGACGCGCGCAAGCTGGGCGAAAAACCGCCCGGCGCGCCGTACACGCTGGCCTTTCTTGATCCGCCCTACAATCGCGGCCTCGCCGAACCGGCTTTGACCTCGCTCCTGCGCGGCGGATGGCTGGCGCCCGAGGCTCTGGTCCTCGTCGAAGAGGCGGCGGCCGCCCTGTTCGAGCCGGCGCCGGGCTTCGACGTGCTTGAGCGTCGCGATTACGGCGAAACCGAAGTGATTTTTTTGCGTCTTGCGGCAAATGGACCGTCTTGACCGCTCCAAGAGCCTGCCCTATGAGTTGAGGCTGAATTAGGGACATCCCGATGCGGAAAAACCTTGTAGTCGACGAAGCGCCACGAGCGGGCCGGGCCTGACCCGGTTACCCTGCCGATGGCGCATATCCGGGTCCCGAAAGGGGCCTTTTTTATTTTCCGCGCGAGACCTTAGAAAACCCGAGCACAAAGTCTGGAGCCAATGATGTCGAAGACCATGACCGGCGCCGAAATGGTGGTGCAGGCCCTGCAGGACCAGGGCGTGACGCATTTGTTCGGATATCCCGGCGGCGCGGTCCTTCCGATCTATGACGCGCTCTTCCACCAGACGAAAATCCAGCATGTTCTGGTGCGCCACGAGCAGGGCGCGGCCCATGCGGCGGAGGGCTACGCCCGCTCGTCGGGCAAGGTCGGCTGCCTGCTGGTGACCTCCGGCCCCGGCGCGACCAACGCCGTCACCGGCCTCACCGACGCCCTGATGGATTCGATCCCGGTGGTCTGCATCACCGGCCAGGTGCCGACCCATCTCATCGGCTCCGACGCCTTCCAGGAATGCGACACGGTCGGCATCACCCGGCACTGCACCAAGCACAATTATCTCGTGCGCAAGATCGAGGACCTGCCGCGCATCCTGCACGAGGCCTTCTACATCGCGCGCTCGGGCCGTCCCGGCCCGGTGGTGATCGACATTCCCAAGGACGTGCAATTCGCCTCGGGGATCTATCAGCCGCCGAAAAACATACAGCACAAGACCTATCATCCCCAGATCAAGGGCGATCTGGCCAAGATCAAACAGGCCCTGGCGATGATGGCCAAGGCGAAAAAGCCGATTTTCTATACCGGCGGCGGCGTGATCAACGCCGGCCCGGCGGCCTCGACCCTGCTGCGCGAACTGGCGGCGCAGACCGGCTTCCCGGTCACCTCGACCCTGATGGGCCTCGGCGCCTATCCGGCCACCGGCAGGAACTGGCTGGGGATGCTCGGCATGCACGGCTCCTACGAGGCCAACAACGCCATGCACGACTGCGACCTGATGATCGCGGTCGGCGCGCGTTTCGACGACCGCATCACCGGCCGGCTCGACGCCTTCGCGCCTTATTCGAAGAAAATTCACATCGACATCGATCCGTCCTCGATCAACAAGAATGTGGCGGTCGATCTCGCCATCGTCGGCGATTGCGCCCATGTGCTCGAAGACATGGTGCGGCTGTGGCGCTCGGAATCCCTGTCCGCCGATAAAAAGTCCCTTGCCGACTGGTGGAGCCAGATCGACCGCTGGCGCGCCCGCAAGAGCTTCGCCTACAGGAAATCCGACAAGACGATCAAGCCGCAATACGCCGTCGAGCGGCTTTATGAGCTGACCAAGGGGCGCAAGACGCTGATCACCACCGAAGTCGGCCAGCATCAGATGTGGGCGGCGCAGCACTTCCACTTCGAAGAGCCCAACCGCTGGATGACCTCCGGCGGCCTCGGCACCATGGGCTACGGCCTGCCGGCGGCGATCGGCGCCCAGCTCGCCAACCGCGACGCCCTGGTGGTCGATATCGCCGGCGAAGCCTCGATCCTGATGAACATTCAGGAGCTTTCCACCGCCAAGCAATATCGCTGCCCGGTGAAAATCTTCATCCTGAACAACGAATATATGGGCATGGTGCGCCAGTGGCAGGAACTGCTGCACGGCGGACGCTATTCCTCGTCCTATTCCGAGGCCCTGCCCGATTTCGTCAAGCTCGCCGAGGCCTACGGGCTCAAGGGCATGCGCTGCTCCAACCCGGCCGATCTCGACGCCGCGATCCAGGAAATGATCGACAGCCCCGAGGGCGTGGTGTTCGACTGCATCGTCGACAAGGCGGAAAACTGCCTGCCGATGATCCCTTCGGGCAAGGCGCATAACGAAATGATCCTGCCCGACGCCGACGAAGACATCGGCAATGTCATCGACGACAAGGGCAAGATGCTGGTGTGACGATTCCGCGCGGCGCGATTTCCTGTCGCGCCGCGAAGCTTCGAATTTGCCGTGTTCAATGAAACAATGGACGGCCTTCCATGAACGCCCAGACCCCCGCCGCGCTTTCGCCCTATTCCTCCTCGGCCGGAAAAGCCTCGCGCACCGAGACCCACACCTTGTCCGTCCTGGTCGACAACGAGCCGGGCGTCCTCGCCCGCGTCGTGGGCCTGTTTTCCGGGCGCGGCTATAATATCGAAAGCCTGACGGTGGCCGAGGTGGCCCACGCCCAGGCCCTGTCCCGCATCACCATCGTCACCACCGGCGCGCCCGAGACGATCGAGCAGATTTCACATCAGCTTGAGCGCATCGTGCCGATCCACAAGGTCACCGACCTGTCGCTGCTCGATGGCTTCCTCCAGCGCGAGCTGGCGATGATCAAGGTGCGCGGCAAGGGCGAGGCCCGCACTGAGGCGCTCCGCCTCGGCGAGGCTTTTCGCGCCCGCGTCATCGACGCCACCACGGAAAGCTTCATTTTCGAGCTGACCGGCGCGCCGAAAAAGATCGACGATTTCGTCGAACTGATGCGTCCGATCGGCCTGGTCGAAGTCGCCCGCACCGGCGTCGCCGCGATCACCCGCGGGCCGCAGGGCATGTGAGTGGACAAGCTCGTCTCCGAGAGGCGGCCCGGCCTCGAGGCGAAGCCGTTCGCCCATCATGACTTCCGGCCCGACATCAACGGCCTGCGCGCGCTGGCGGTGCTGGGCGTGGTGGCCTTTCACGCCGACCAGGGCCTGCTGCCCGGCGGCTTCGCCGGGGTCGATGTCTTTTTCGTCATTTCCGGCTTCCTGATCACGCGCATCATCCTGAGCGAGCGCGAGGCGAACAAATTCTCGCTGCCGTTTTTCTACGCCAAGCGCGCCAAGCGCATCCTGCCCGCGCTGCTGCTCGTCACCGCCTTCGTCTGGGCCGTCGGCTGGCTGTGGGCCGATCCCAAACAATTCCGGACGATCGGCGGCCATATCGAGGCCAGTTCCTATTTCACCGTCAATCTCTGGCTGTTGCGCCAGACAGCCGGGGTCGGCGGCTATTTCGACATAGACTCCAATTTGAAGCCGCTGCTTCACCTCTGGTCGCTGAGCATCGAGGAGCAGTTCTACCTGTTCTGGCCGGCGACCATGCTGCTGCTGTTTGCCGCCGGGCGGCAGTTCATCGGCCCCGCCATCGCCCTGATCCTGACGCTGTCGCTGGCCTTCAGCCTTTACGAAACCCCGGTCGATCCATCCGCCGCCTTCTATCTGCTGTGGACCCGCGCCTGGGAGCTGGCGCTCGGGGCGCTGCTGGCGTGGCGCGAAGTTTTCGTCCTCCATCGCGCGCC
>JAJYCZ010000043.1 GCA_021777915.1 Pseudomonadota bacterium
TTCTCGCCGCCGGAGCCGGTCGGGGTCGAGGGCACCAGGGCGCCGATTTCGCGCGGCAGCATTTCGGCGTTGATTTCGGCGTCCGGCTCGCCGCCGGCCAGTATCATCAGCCGTTCGATATTGTTGCGCAGCTGGCGGATATTGCCCGGCCAGTCGTGCGACTGCAGCACGGCCATGGCGTCGTCGGCGATTTTTCGGCGCGGCAGGCCGGAATTGGCGGCGAGCTGGTCCATGAAGAAGGTGATCAGCTCGGGAATGTCCTCGCGGCGCTCGGCGAGGGTCGGCACCCGCACCGGGACCACCGAAAGCCGATGAAAAAGGTCTTCGCGGAACGCGCCTTCGGAAATGGCGCGCGGCAGGTCGCGCGCGGAAGAAGAAATCACCCGCACATCGACATGGACGCGGGTCGCGCCCTCGACGCGGGTGAAATTCTGATCGACCAGCACGCGCAGGATCTTGGCCTGGGTCTCGCGCGGCATGTCGGCGACTTCGTCGATATAGAGCGTGCCGCCATGGGCCTCTTCCAGCGCCCCGGTTTTGCGCGGGCGGCCGTCGCGCGCTTCCACGCCGAACAGCTCCATCTCCATGGTGTCGGCGGCGATGGCCGCGGCGTTGATGACCACGAAAGGTCCGCCGGCTCGCCCCGAAGCCTCATGGATGGCGCGCGCGGCCAGTTCCTTGCCGACGCCGGGCGCGCCGGTGATGAGAATCCGCGAATTGGCCGGCGCGATCCGCTCGATGAGCTGCTTGAGCTGCTGCAAGGCCGCCGAATGGCCGAGCAGGGTGTTGGAGCCGGCCGAGCGCGCCTTGAGTTCGGAGACTTCGCGGCGCAGGCGCGAGGTCTCCAACGCCCGCTCCGCCACCAGCACCAGACGGTCGGCCTTGAACGGCTTTTCGATGAAGTCATAGGCGCCCTGACGAATGGCGGTGACCGCGGTCTCGATCGTGCCATGGCCGGAAATCATCACCACGGGCAGGGTTTCGTGATGGCGCTTGACCGATTCGAGCAATTGCAGCCCGTCGAGCTTCGAGCCCTGCATCCAGATGTCGAGAAAGACGAGGTGCGGGCGGCGCGCCTCGATCGCGGTCAGGGCCTCGTCGGAATTGCGCGCCGTGCGCGTGGAATAGCCCTCGTCCTCCAGAATGCCGGAGACGAGTTCGCGGATGTCGGCTTCGTCGTCGACGATGAGAATGTCGTGAGCCATGATCAGCCTTCGCTCATGCTTTTTCGTCGCTCGCCGCTCCGGAGGGCGCGGCGATGGGGAAATGCAGGCGCACCAGCGCGCCCTGTCCGGAGGCGGCGTCGAGCAGTTCGATGCCGCCGCCATGGTCTTCGAGAATCTTGGCCACGATCGGCAGGCCGAGGCCGGTGCCTTCCTTGCGGGTGGTCATATAGGGCTCCAGCAGGCGGGCGCGGTTTTCCCTTGGGAAACCCCTGCCGTTGTCCTCGACGTCGATGACCGCCACGCCGTCCTCGACCCGCAGGCGAACATGGATCTTCGGCGCCCGCCCCGCCATGTCGGCGGCGGCAATCCCCTCGGAGGCGTTCTTCACCACATTGGTCACAGCCTGCGACAGCAGCCGGCGGTCGAAACGGGCGATGACCGGCTCGGGCGGATAATCGCTGGCGATCGCAATGTCCTGATGGCCGTGGCGCATCAGGAACAGCACCTGATCGATGCAGGCGGTGAGATCGTCGGTGGCGGGCCGCGCCTTGGGCATGCGGGAAAAGGATGAGAATTCGTCCACCATGCGCTTGATGTCGTCCACCTGCCGGATGATCGTGTCGGTGCATTGATCGAACACCTCCTTGTCGGAAGTGATGACCCGGCCGTATTTGCGCTTCAGCCGTTCGGCGGAGAGCTGGATCGGGGTGAGCGGATTCTTGATCTCATGGGCGATGCGCCGCGCGACGTCGGCCCAGGCCGCCGTGCGCTGCGCGGTGACGAGATCGGTCATGTCGTCGAGCGTGGCGACGAATGTGCGCTCGCCGCGACTGAGAGGACCGGGCGTGATGCGGACGTTGAAGGTGCGCTCGCGCCCGTCGCGGTTGAGGCTGACCTGGCGCTGCATCATGCGCGAATAGCCGGCCCGCGCCTCCTCGATCATCGCCGCGAGTTCGGGCAGGACCTCGGCCACCGGCTTGCCGATCACTTTCGCGCCGTCCTGATCCTCGGCGCCGACCAACGTCCGCGCGGAAGGGTTCAGCACGGTCACGTCGCCCTGCGCGCCGACGCCGATGACCGCCGCCGGAACGCCGAACAGCACCGCCTCGGTGAAAATGCGCCGCTCGTCCATGATGTGATTGGCGGCGATCAGCCGGCTCTGCTGCAAGCGCAGTTCCGAGGTCATCTTGTTGAAGGTCTCGCCCAGATGGGCGAGGTCGCCCTCCGCCGGCCGCACCGGCACCTGGACATAGAAATTGCCGGCGGAGACCTGATCGGTGGCCGCGATCAGGCGGCGGATCGGCCCGACCAGCGCATTGGTGAAGGCGAGGCCGATCCACACCGCCGAAAGCAGCATGATCGCCGCCAGCAGGCCGAACATGATCGCGAGCTTGGTCTGGAACTGCCCGCGCTGCTGCTCGAACGAGTCGAAAAGCTGGTTCAGCGCCATCGCCTGTTTGGGGAATTCCAGCGTGAAAGGATCGACCGGCCGGCTGGTGTAAAGGAAAGTGTCCTTGAACGAGGGCAGCGGCCGCAAGGCGACGAAGGTGCGGCCCTGGTTCAGGATCAGGCAGAGCGGCTCGTTCTTCAGCGAATCGGCGAAATCCTGGTCCTGCGGCTTGACCACGGGGTCGCGGATCATCGATCCGGTTTCGACCTGCTCGACGATGGCGCCGTCGCGCTTGATCATGGCGGCGGCGGAAAAGCCCAGGAAATGGGCGCGGGAGGTGAAGAAATCCCTGAACAGCTTGCGGTCCGAGTCGAACATCGCCTTGCCACGGTCGAGGTCGGTCGCGGTGAGCTGCGCCTCCTGGAGCAGCCAGAGGCACTGGTTCTCGCGGAACAGATTGGCGGCCTCGGTCGCCCCGCCGATGAAGCCGCGCACGTCGCGCATGAAGGCGGGATTGAACAATTTGTCGAGCGTCACCGAACTGACGACCGCCATGCTGATCGCCGGCACCGCGGCGATGACCGCGAACAGCGCGACAATGCGGATATGAAGGCCCGCGGCGGCTGTTTTCGCCCGCCAGGCGCGAATGAGCTGGACCGCCTCGAAGGCCACCAGCGCCGCCAGGACCGCCACGGCCGCCGCGTCCAGCAGGAAGATATATTTGACGTTCTCCTCGGTCGGCGTGAAAGGCGTGAGGCCGGCGAAAAGCAGAAAGCTGCCGATGGCGATGAGAATCGCCAGGCCCACGACATAGGGGCCGAGTCGCGACGGCAGGCGGCGGTCGCGGCGGCGCAGCCGTCGTGTTTCAGGCTGGTTTTCGTTGGCTTTGTTCATCGATTGGCGGGCGCCGGAGATTGCGAAAAATTCTGACTTGACGGTGGGATGCGTGGCAATAATGCAACGCTGTTGCATGAATGCGACAAAATTGCGGGCATTTGAAGGCTTCAGCGGAGCAGGAGCCGCAAATCCCTTTCCGGATCGCCGATCAGGACCGGATCGGGCGAGAGATGCGCGTCAAGAAGCCTGCGCGCCAGAAGATGCTCGCCGGGGCGGTTGACCGAATCCACCGCGACCAGTTCGCCCTGCCGATAATAGAACAGTGAAAAGGCCTTGTCGCCAGACCGCCTTTCGATCAAGGCGTCATGGCCCTCGCTCGATCCGGCCATCTGCAGTTTGACGTCATATTGGTCGGACCAGAACCAGGGCGCCGCGGAAAACGGCTTTGAGCGCCCAAGCAGCGCGGCGGCGGCGGCCTTGGCGCCTTCGACCGCATATTGCACGCTCTCGAAACGCCGCAACGCGCCGTCGGCCCGGCGCAGGACCGCGCAATCGCCGGCCGCGACGATGTCCTTTGCCGAGGTCCGGCCGCAATCGTCGACGACGATTCCGCGCGAGACATCGAGTCCGCCGGCGGCGCCCAGTTCGTCATTGGCGACGGCGCCGACGCCGAGCACGACCAGATCGGCTGGGAAAAACGCGCCCGCGGCGGTTTTGACGCCCTCATCCGAAATTTCCGCGACCTGTTCGCCGAAAACCAGTTCGACGCCATGGGCCCGGTGAAGATCGGCGAAAAAGGCCGAGATTTCCGGCGTGACCGCGCGGGCCATCAGACGGTCGAGCGCCTCGACCACCACGGTCGCGCAGCCGCGCTTGCGCGCCGCCGCCGCGACCTCCAGCCCGATGAAGCCGCCGCCGATGATGACGATGTTTCTGGCCGAATCGAGCCTGTGGGAGATTTCCTTCGCGTCTTCGAAATCGCGCAGCACGCGGACATGGGGAAGCTCCGCGCCCGGCAGGCCGGGACGGCGGGCGCGGGCGCCGGTCGCCAGCGCCAGGCCGCTCCATGACAGCGCGGCGCCGTCGCCGAGAAAGACCTTGCGCCCGGCGGCGTCGATCCGCGCGACCTCCACGCCGACGCGCAGGTCGATTCTCTTGGTCGCGAAAAAATCGGGGCCGCGAATGGTCAGGCGGTCGTCGGCGCTTTCTCCGGCGAGCCAGGCTTTCGACAAGGGCGGACGCTGGTAAGGCGCGTGGCGCTCCTTGCCAAGCAGGACGACCTCGCCGTCAAAGCCTTCCGTCCGCAGGCTTTCGGCGATCTGCAAGCCGGCCTGGCCGGCGCCGACAATGACAATTGGCCCGCTCATGGCGCCCCTTCCCGTCGCTGCGTTTTGACGCGACATTTCGCATGAAGCTTTCCGACAAGGCAATCGCGAGTCTTGAATCGGCGCGCCGCGCGGGCCAGTCTCCGCCCGTTCCGATCGGAGGCTTTCATGCAGAATATCGTCTTTCTCGACGCGGCGACGCTTGCCGAGGCAGTGGTTTTGCCGCGGCCCGGCTTTCCGCACCGATGGACGAATTACGCCTCGACCGCGCCGGATGAGGTGGTTTTCCGCGCGAAAGCCGCGCAAATCGTGGTCACCAACAAGGTCCGCCTCGACGCCGCCGCCATCGCCGCCTTGCCCGATCTGCGGCTGATCGCCATTGCCGCGACCGGATTCGACCATGTCGATCTGGCGGCGGCGCGGGCGGCGGGAGTCGCCGTGACCAATATTCGCGCTTATTCGCTCGATTCGGTCCCCGAACATGTTTTCGCGCTGATTCTCGCCCTGAAGCGCCAGATCCTGCCCTATGTCGCCGACGTGCGCGCCGGCGTCTGGCAGGATTCGGGGCAGTTCGCCTTTCACAGCCACCCGATTTCCGACCTGCGTGGCAAAAGGCTCGGCCTGTTCGGCTCGGGCGGCCTCGGCCGACGGGTCGCGGAACTCGGGCGCGCCTTCGGCATGGAGCCGGTCTTTTCCGCCCGCAAAAACGCGCCGGCGCGGCCGGGAACGCTTGCCTTCGCGGAAGTGCTCGCCACCGCCGACATTCTCTCCCTGCACTGCCCGCTCAACGCCGAAACCGAAAACCTGATCGGCGGGCCGGAATTCGCGCTGATGCGCAAGAAACCTCTGCTCATCAACACCGCGCGCGGAGGACTGGTGGACGAGGCGGCGCTGGAGCGCGCGCTCGACGAGGGCCTGGTTTCCGGCGCGGGTCTCGACGTGACCCGCCCGGAGCCGCCGCCGATCGACAGCGCGATCATGCGGCTGGCGCGACGGCCGGACGTGCTGGTGACGCCCCATATCGCCTGGGCGAGCCTGGAGTCGCAGCAGACACTCGCCGATCAACTCGGCGAAGTCTTGGCCGCCTTCGTCAGGGGCGAGCGGATGAACCGGCTGGATTAGACCCGGGGAATCGCCTCGGCTGAAATTTCCGGTTTCGACCCGAGGCCGCCCGAGCCTTTCTCGGAACGGCGCGAAGCTATCGCAAACCGACCTCGTCGCGCCTCGACGGCGGCGGCATCCCTAAATAGCCAATTCATCGTCGGCCTCACCGGCGTTTCGAGCGGCGGTCGCCGTCAAGGCGAGAACGGCCACAATCGCTGCCGCAAAACCCGAGCCCGCGCCAACGCCGAGCGCCCAGCGCGGCCCCCAATGGTTGGCCACCCAGCCGACGATCGGCGCCCCGATCGGCGCGCCGCCCAAAGCTATGCCGACGCGCAGCGCCATCACGCGACCGCGCATGGCGGGCTCGGTCGAGAGCTGCATCAGGCTGTTCGTCGCGTTGGTGACGATCAGCGTCGCCCAGCCGACAAGGACGAGCGAAGCGGCGAAAGACCAGTAACCCGGGGCGATCGCGGCAAGCGTAAAGCTTGCTCCGAGGGCCGCAGCGCCGATCGCCAATGTGCTGAACTGCGGCCTGCGGCGGGCGCCAATCAGCGCCCCGGCGACAGGGCCGATGGCCATGACCGAGGACAACAGGCCGTAGCCCCGCGCATCGGCATGGAAGACGCTGACCGCCATGGTCGAGACGAAGATCGGAAAGTTCAGGCCGAACGTCCCGATGATGAACAGCATGCCCAGGATCGCCTTCAGGTCAGGCCGCCCCCACACATAGCGGACGCCCGCGGCGAAGCCGCCTTTGGCGCTGACGGCCCTGGCGCTGGGCCGAAGCTCGGAAATGCGCAGGAGCGCAAGAGCAATCAGCACTGCGGCGAAAGAGGCGCCATTGATCAGGAACGCCCAGCCGGAGCCGATCGCGGCGATGACCACGCCCGAGACGGCAGGGCCGATCATCCGCGCGGCGTTGAACGAGGTCGAGTTGAGCGCGACCGCATTGTGCAGATCGTCGTCGCCGACCAGTTCGCTGACGAAGGTCTGGCGCACCGGCGCGTCGAACGCCGCCGCGCTGCCGAACAGAAAGGCGAAAACATAGACGTGCCAGAGCTGGACCGCGCCCGCAACCGTCAACGCCCCGAGCGCCAGAGCGAGGGCGCCCATTGTCGCCTGCGTGACGATCAGCAGCCTGCGCCGATTGAAGCGATCGGCCGCCAGACCGGTCCAGGGCAGCAGGAGAAGCTGCGGCGCGAATTGCAGCGCCATGACCAGTCCCACAGCCGACGCGTCGCGGTCGGTGAGCTGGGTCAGCACCAGCCAGTCCTGAGCCGTTCCCTGGACCCATGTGCCGACATTGGAGACGAAGGCGCCGGCCGCCCAGAGGCGATAGTTGAAAACGCCCAGGGACCGGAAGACGCCGGAAGCGCGAGCGCTCATGGCCGGTCCGGCTGATTGCCGCCGTTGAAGCGACCGAAATGCCGGGCAGAAAACAGGGACATGACCAACGCGCCGAGGCCAAACGCGGCGACGTCGCCCGTATCCTTCAGCGCGAAATCGCCGACGCGGCAGACCAGGACGTAGCCGACGACGATGTTGAGGAAACCCCACAGCACGTTGACCGTCGAGGACGATGTCCCTGCTCCGGGAGGCTTGGCGAAAGGGCTCTGAAACGGCTTGCCCATCATGCCGCTGACGAGGTGGGGAACCGCGTTCGCGAGAAAGACGCCGCCGAAAAAATAGGAAACAATCGGTATCCAAGGCATTTCAGGCGCTCCGTGCCGCAAGGCGATCGATGATGTCCTGGCTCGTTCCGGTCTCGCCGAGCCGAGGGAAGACGCTCTTGACGCTGTAGTCGTGCGCCTCGGGACGCAGGTCTGTCATGGCGTCGAGCGCCAGGGCGACATTGAATCCCGCCTCATAGGCTTGCCGCGCCGTGGCTTCGACGCCGGTCCCCGTCGCCACGCCCGCGATCACCACTTGCGTGACGCCGCGCGCTTTCAACTGAGATTCCAGATCCGTGCTGGCGAAGGCCCCCCAGGTCCGCTTCGTCACGACAATGTCGTTGGCCTGGCGCCCGAGTTCGGGAACGAAGTCCGTGAAGCCCTCCGGCAACGGACCGTCGAGGCGTCGCGGCTGCTCCGTGCGTCCCGGCGCGACGCCGGCGACATTGACAAGCCCCACCGGCAGGCCCTGCGCGCGGAAAGCGTCGATGAGCGCTCGGGCCTTCTCCAGCACTCCGGCTATCGGGGCGATGAACGACGAGCCGATGACGCCTTTTTGCAAGTCAACGACGATGAGGGCCGTGTTCGCGTCGAGCGTGGTCAGCGCCATGATGTCTCCTTGAGAATCGATCGGGGTGACGCACTCAGTCGTCCACGAGCCGCTTGAGCAGTTCGACCGCTTTCGCGACCTCGTCCTGCTCCAGCGGAGCGAGCCGTTGCTGAATCGTGCGGGTGAGCCAGTCCTGGCGCGCGGCGCGTCCTTCTCCGAGCAGCTTGCGACAGCTTTCCGTGAGCGAAAAAAGGGTCTGGCGCCCATCCGCCGGGTCCGGCGCGCCGACCACCAGGCCGGCGCCCTCCAGCGCGGAAATGATTGGCGCCATCGACTGCGGACGCATGCCCTCGGCGCGCGCGAGGCTCGACGTCGTGGCTGGCCCGCCTTTCTCCAGGCGGAGAAGCGCCGACACCTGGGATGGCGAGAGGTCGCCGCCATCCGCTTGGTCGCGCAAGCGACGCTTCAGTTTGCCGAATACGGCGCGAAGGTCCTGCGCCAAGGCTGAAGCGCGGATGATTTGGTGATCGTCTTGGATGGCGCCCATGTCCGAGGGCATACATATATACAGATCACCTGTAAAGATGATCTGTGCAGGTCTCCTGTATATGTCAGACGGCGAAGGCGCGGTCCGTCTGCGCGGCGCTGCGAGAGCGCCTGAATTGAACGGGCCCTTTCGCCCCAAAAAGCCGCGCCTCGCGCACTGGCGGATCCCCGCCCGAAGCCGGAATTGATGACGAGACGCTACAGGCGTTGGCTCTCCTGCGAGAACTGCCAATGCAAGGTCTCGCCGAAAAATGAATAAGCGGCGCGGGTGCGGGCGAGGATGTAGCCGTCTATCCCGTAAAGATAGACGCGGTTGAGAAAGAAGATGCGCAGGAAATAAAGCCAGGGATTGACGACGATCCTGAGCCGCGAAGGCTTGTCGCCGCGCAAAAACCTCTGCTCCGCCTTCAGGCGGGCATAAGTCAATTCCTTGACGATCTGCGCGTCGATGCGCAAAGCGCGATCGTGGCGCAAAAAACCCTGATCGGCTTCGAGAATCCGGCCGTCCGCCACCAGTCCCTCATGAACCAGGGCGCTTTCGTCGAAACGCACTTTTTCGCGCCGCGCCAGCCTTGTGATGCGCTCGGGCCGCGCGCCCTTGGGCGCGACCTGCTCCTGACCGTAAAAAGCCAGGGGCCGGCGCAGCTTCCAGGCCACCACGTCTTCCGGCGCGGCGAGCAGCGCCGGCAGCGCGCGCCGCAATTCGTCATCGAGCCATTCGTCGGAATCGATGCTTAAAACCCAGCCGCGCGTCGCCTGCTCCCAGGCGAACTGTTTTTGCATGGCATAGCCCGGCCAGCCGCGTTCGATCAGTCTGATGGGCCAACCGTGGGCGATGAAGCCACGCAGTATGTCTGGCGTGCCATCAGTGGAGCCTGAGTCGACGACGACTATTTCATGAAATCCATCAAGGCTTTCTACGCATTTCTTTATGTAATGTCTCTCGTTTCGGCAGATGATCGTCCCCGACAGCGGCAGGGTCGCACCGGCAAACCCGGGGATTTCGCCCCCTGGCGCCGGCTCCTGGGCGCCTTTCGCCATCTGGACATGCGCCGCCTCGGTCACAAAGCAAGCAAGCCCCGCCGCGCGGGCGTCGATAAATCCGGCCATTCCCTTCAGGACGCCGCGCCCGGAAAAATAAGCGCGCAAAAAGCACAGCGTCGGAAAGAAAAGAAGCCGGGAAAGTCGGGCTTTTTCGCCGGCATTGACCCGTCGTTCGGCTTCGCGCCGGGCGTTCGCCGCCAGGCTTTCGACCCTTGCGTCGAGACGCGGGGGCTTTTCGCTCATGAGAAAGCCTTTGGGAAAACCTTTGGGAGCCCTTGGGACGACGTTGCACAGACGGAAACCGGCGCCACAAGAGACATACTCTCGGCTTTTGTCAAAGCAAACCGCTGACAGGCCGCGCCGGGGAGGCTAGAAGCGACGCAGGCCAGAAAAAATCATGTCCGACCCCAAGGCTTTCATCATCCATCTGGAACGCTCGGCGCGGAGGCGACCCCAGGTCGAGCGCCTGCGCGCCGCTTTGCCCTGCGCCAGCGAGGTTTTCGCCGCGACCGACGGCGCCCTTCTCGCTCAGGACGAGGTGGATCGCGTCTATCGCCGGGGCTTGAACAAGCCTTTGTATCCCTTCGCGCTCAACCGCGGCGAGATCGGGGTTTTCCTGAGCCATCGCGCGCTGTGGCGGAAAATCGTCGCCGAGGGGCTGGATTACGCCCTGATTTTCGAGGACGACGCGGCGATCCAGCCGGAAGAATTCGCCAAGACTTTTACGCTCGCCCGCGAGACCCGGCCTCTATGGACCTATGCTCTGGCGCCGTCCGAAAAAACGCCGGTCGGCGGAAAAATTCTGGCGCAGGGCGAAGGCGTCGCCCTGCTCCGCCCGGATAATCCGCCCTTGCGCGCCATCGCCCAGTTCGTCTCGGCCCAGGCGGCGCGCCGACTGCTCGAAGTCACCGAAAAATTCGACCGGCCGGTCGACACTTTTTTGCAGATGTCATGGGTGACGGGCGTGGAACTTTTCGCCTTCCAACCCTCGGGCGTGCGCGACGCCTCGGCCGGGATTGGCGGCTCCACGATCCAGGCCAGGAAAAAGCCGCTGTCGCACAGGCTGGCGCGCGAGACTCTTCGCCCGATCTATCGCGCCCAGGTCCGCCTGTGGCGCGCTTTCGCCAAACGGCCGGAATTCTGACCGGACAAGCGGTTCCGGCAGACCACCCGCGGCGACATTCCAGCCTGCCGGCGGCGTCCATCGGCGTCGGCGCGAGGATCGCGGCCCGGCGGCCCGGACCCGCTGTCGAAGGAGGGGGCGAGTCCCGTTCCGCCAGTTCAGATCGGTGGCGCGACGCGCCATCTGTCGTGGGTCCACATCCATTGTTCGGGATGCTGGCGGATCGATTTTTCAAGTTCGGCCTGCGCGGCGGCGGTCGCGGCGTAAATATCGGCATTGCGGTCGTCGCTGCGCGGGGCTTCGATCCTGGTGACGAACATCTTGAAGCGCACGCCGCGCGTCCGGTAGCCGTGGACCAGCAGCAGCGGCGCGTTGCACTGCCGCGCCACCAGCGCCGGAAAAGGCGTCGTCGTGGCCGGACGGCCGAAAAAGGGCGTCGGCAGCCCATCCAGCGCCTCCTGATCGAACAGCAGGCCCACGGCCCCGCCGGCCCGCACATGGCGGATCAAGGCGACGGGCGTCTGGCGATCGTGCTTGGCCATCAGGCCGCCCGTGTAATATTTGCCGCGCCGCCGCATCATCTCGGCGTCGACAAATGGATTGCTCATCGGCCGATAGACCGCCATCGGCCTCAGGCCATATTGGCTGAACACGGCGCTCGCCGCTTCCCAGTTGGCCTGGTGCGCGCCGCAAATCACCGCGCCCTTGCCGCTCCTGGCGACCTCGACGAGCAATTCGGGATTGGCGACCTCGATCCGGTCGCGCACGATCTCGTCGAGGTGAAAGAACTCGCCAATGACGCGGCCGATGCTCCGCCAGACTTCACGCGCCAGTTTTTTGCGCTGGCTTTCCGTCATCTCGGGATAAGCGTCGGCCAGATTGCGCATCAGCCGGCTCTGGCGCTTGCTGGAGAGCGGGCCGACACGGGCCATGAGCGCGCCGGCCACATTCGAGGCCATTTCGACCGACATGGCGGAAAAGACGGCGCCGATCAGGCGAAAACCGAGATATTCGAGCCGATAGCGCAACCTCGGGCTCTTGGGCGCGCCCATTTCATCCAGACCTAGCAAAAAAACCTCCGGCCCCAGGGCCCGCCGAATTCAACTTCGTCCCGTCGGATCGCCCCGGCCCGGACGTCCTCGCCTTGCGCGATTTCGCCAGGCGGTCCTTGCGACGGCGCAACGCGCCGGGTGGGGACCCGACCGCGGCGCCGTCGGGCTCCGCGATAGCCTGTTGGCGACCTGACCTTCGGCTGGCCGTCTAGCCAAGCGCCGGCGCGCCGTCAAGGCGCGGGTTTCGCGGGGCATTTCCGCCACAGCCTGTCAATATCGCCGCGTCCTGTCCGTCGGGCTCTTACCGAAGGCCGCGCGAACCGTTAATGAGTGGTTCACAGATCGATTCCCAAAACACGGGCGAAGGCCCGTCGCCCGCCGGGCCGGGCGAGAGCGATTCAGGAGCGCATATGTCGGCCGACAAACGGCGCGAAGAACAGCGAAAGGCCATGACGGCCGGCGCGGCGCGCAAGGCGCGGCCTTGATGCGCCTCCTGCCGATTCTTGCCCGGTTCAGGAGGTTTCTGCCGGCTTTGGGCCTGCCCGCGCTTCTCGCGGCGTGCAGCGTCGGGCCGGACTATGCGAAGCCAAGCGCGCCGGTTCCGACCAAATTCAAGGAATCGAAGGACTGGCGGACCGCGCGCCCGCGCGACGGCGCCGAGAGGGGCGCGTGGTGGTCGGTCTATCGCGAGCCCGAACTGAACCGGCTGCTGCCGCTGGTCGAGGTCGACAACCAGAACGTCGCCGCCGCCGTGGCCGCCCACGATCAGGCGGAGGCCCTGATCCGCGAGGCGCAGGCCAGTCTCTTCCCCATGGTCGCGGGGCAATATCCGGTCACCCGCACCGGCGCGGGCGCGGGCGTCCTTTCCGGCGGCGGCGGCGGAACCACTTCCGTCGGAACCAATCTCAGCCACGCCTTCGCCCAGACCATGTTCTATCCCCAGGGCTCGGTCGGATGGACCCTCGACGTCTGGGGCAAGGTCCGGCGCCAGATCGAGAGCAATGTGGCGCTGGCGCAGGCGGATTCGGCCCTGCTCGCCAATGCCACGCTCTCGGCCCAGGCCCAGCTCGCCATCGCTTATTTCAGCCTGCTCTACGAGGATTCGCTCAAAAGTCTCCTCCTGCGCACGGTGAAGGCCTATCAGGAAACCGAGCGGATCACGAAGAACCAATATGACAGCGGCACGGTCTCGAAGGCGGACCTGATCACCGCCGAGACGCAGGTGCTGAACACCCAGGCCCAGGCCATCGCCACCGAAACGCCCCGCCAGCAATATGAACATGCGATCGCCGTGCTGACCGGCCGGCCGCCGGCCGAAGTGGCGGTTCCGCGCGGCGCCCTGCCGCACAATCCTCCGGCGACGCCTCCCGGCCTGCCCTCGACCCTGCTGGAGCGCCGCCCCGACATCGCCGCCGCCGAGCGGACGGTCGCCGGGCAGAACGCTTCGATCGGGGTCGCCGTCGCGGCCTATTATCCGTCCATCACCTTGTCCGCCGCCGGTGGATTTGAAGGGCCGAACGCCTTCCCCTTCCTCGCCGCCTATCAGATCTGGTCGCTCGGAGCCGCCGCCGCCGATCCCTTGTTCGACGCCGGCCTGCGGTCGGCCCAGGTGGACTACGCCAAAGCGGCCTGGCGCCAGTCGGTCGCCAGTTACCGCCAGACCGTTCTCGCCGCTTTCCAGCAGGTCGAGGACCAGCTGGTGGCCTTGCGCGTTTACGCCAGGCAGCTGAGAGTGCAGGAAAAGGCGCGCGACGAAGCGGCCGAGGCGGTCAAAGTCTATCTCAACCAATATCGGGCGGGCACCGTCGCCTTCACCACCGTCGTCGTCGCCGAGGCGACCCTGCTCGCGGACGAGGAGGCTGTTCTGGCGACAGAGCAGGCGCTTTTTGTCGCCAATGTGACCTTGATCGAGGCGCTCGGCGGCGGCTACGACGCGGGAAGCCTCGCGGCGGAGCAGGCGCCGCCGCTGATCGAGGCGGTCGAGCGTTCTTCGCCGATCCCGCCGCTGTGATTTTTTGCGCTGCGCGCCCATATAGGGCGCGGGCGCCCGCATGTCGCGCCGAAACAGCGGGGCGGCGAAACGGGCGCCTTTAGAGCGAAATCCGTTCGGGCCGAATCGGGGATTTCTCTCTAACATTTTGTTTTTAACGCATAATCTTATCCAAAAAGTCTAAACTTTTTGGGATTATGCTCTAAGGTTTGAAAACCGCGATGACCGAAGGCGAATTCACCATTTCCCGACGCGAGGCCGGCGAGCTGCCCGGTTCGCCGGAGAGCCCCACCCGGGAAAAGGGCGGCGGACAGCCGCGCGGCGGGTGGCCGAAAAAATTCTGGATCGCCCTCATCCTGCTCGCGCTCGGCGCTGGCTGGGGCTGGGTCCATTTTCACCGGCCGGCGACCGAGGCGACGAGCGGCGCCAGTCGAAACGGCAAACCCTCCGACATCGCCGGCAAGGCGCCGGTGGGCGTGGGCGCCGTCGCCCCGCGCGACCTCAATGTGACGATCGACGCGCTCGGCACGGTGACGCCGCTCACCACCGTGACCGTGGTCAGCCAGATTTCCGGCTATCTCACCCAGGTCGCCTTCACCGAGGGCCAGCATGTCAAGAAGGGCGATTTCCTCGCCCAGATCGATCCCCGCCCCTATGAGGCGCTGAAGGCGCAATACGAGGGCCAGCTCGCCCATGACCAGGGCCTGCTCGATCAGGCCCGGATCGACGAGGCCCGTTACACCAGGCTGCTGAAGCAGAATTCGATCGCCGCCCAGACCGCCGAGGACCAGAAATTCATCGTCGCGCAATATCAGGGCTCGGTGCGCGCCGACCAGGCCCAGATCGACGCCCAGACGCTCAACCTGACCTACGCCCATATCGTCTCGCCGCTCGACGGGCGGATCGGCCTGCGTCTGGTGGACCCCGGCAATTATGTCCAGGCCGGCGCCGCGACCGGACTGGCCGTCATCACCGAGATGCAGCCGATGTCGGTGATCTTCACCGTGCCCGAGGATTCCCTGGAGGAAATCCTGCCGAAAATCCGCGCCGGCGACAAACTGGTCGCGGTGGCTTACGACCGCGCCAATGTCAGGAAACTGGCCACGGGAACGGTGGCGGCGCTCGACAGCCAGATCGACACGACGACCGGCATGATCAAATTGCGCGCCATTTTCGCCAATGCCGACGAGGCGCTCTTCCCCAACCAGTTCGTCAATGTCCGGCTGACCGCCTATACGATCAAGGACGCCCTCGCCGCCCCGCTCGCCGGGATCCAGCATGGCGCGCCGGGCGATTACGCCTATGTGATCAAGGACGGCAAGGCCAGCGTCCATGCGGTCAAGCTCGGCAAGACCGACGGCCCCCATGTCCAGATTCTCTCCGGCCTTTCGGCGGGCGACCAGGTGGTCGTCGACGGCGCCGACCGCCTGCGCGAAGGCGCCGAGGTCCGCATCGTCTCCGAGAAGGCGCCGGACGGAAAGGCGCAGGACGGAAAGGGCGGCCATGCGGCGTCCCCGTGAGGCCAGCGCGGCGCATTCTCGCCGAGGCGCGCGCCGATGAACGTCTCCGAGCCCTTCATCCAGCGCCCGGTCGCGACATCCCTGCTGATGATCGCCTTGCTGCTGTCCGGCCTGATGGGCTATCGCCTGCTGCCGCTTTCGACCCTGCCGACGGTGGATTATCCCACCATCCAGGTCCAGACCTTCTATCCCGGCGCCAGCCCCGAGGTGATGACCTCCTCGGTGACCGCGCCGCTGGAGCGCCAGTTCGGCCAGATGCCTGGCCTGAGCGAGATGACCTCGGCCAGCTCCGCCGGCGCGTCGATCATCACCTTGCAGTTCGGCCTGTCGCTGTCGCTCGACGTCGCCGAACAGGAAGTCCAGGCGGCGATCAACGCCGCGCAGAACCTGCTGCCGGCGGACCTTCCGACGCCGCCGGTCTATTTCAAGGTCAATCCCGCCGACGCCCCCATCCTGACCCTGTCGGTGACCTCGAAAACCCTGCCTCTGACCGAGCTTGAGGACCTGAGCGAGACGCGTCTGGCGCAGAAGATCTCGCAGCAGCCGGGAGTCGGCCTGGTCAGCGTGTCCGGCGGCCAGCGGCCCGCCATAAGGGTTCAGCTCAACCCGGCGGCGCTGGCCGCCTATGGGCTGAACATCGACGACGTGCGGACCATTCTCGGCAACGCCAATGTGAACATCCCGAAGGGGAATTTCGACGGGCCGTCCCAGGCCTCGACCATTGGCGCCAATGACCAGATCACCACCGCCCAGGGCTACGCCAATCAGGTCATCGCTTTCCGTAACGGCGCGCCGGTTCGGCTGTCCGACGTCGCCAAGGTGGTGAGCGGCGCGGAAAACAGCAAGATCGCCGCCTGGGCCGGCAAGACGCCGGCGATCATCGTCAATGTCCAGCGCCAGCCTGGCGCCAATGTCATCGCCACGGTGGATTCCGTGCGCAAATTGCTGCCGAGCCTGCTCTCCGGCCTGCCGGCGGCGATGAATGTCGACGTGATGTCGGACCGCACGGTGACCATCCGCGCCTCGGTCGCGGACGTGCAGTTCGAACTGGCGCTCTCGGTCATCCTCGTCGTGCTGGTGATCTTCGTCTTCCTGCGCACCTTGCCGGCGACGCTGATCCCCTCGCTCTCCGCGCCGCTTTCGCTCATCGGCGCCTTCGGCGTGATGTATCTGCTCGGCTACAGCCTCGACAATCTGTCGCTGATGGCGCTGACCATCGCCACCGGCTTCGTGGTGGACGACGCCATCGTGATGATCGAGAACATCGCCCGCCACGTCGAGGACGGCGTGGCTCCTTTTGAAGCCGCCCTGCAAGGCTCGCGGGAGATCGGCTTCACCATCATTTCGCTCACCGTCTCGCTGATCGCGGTGCTGATCCCCCTGCTGTTCATGGGCGAGGTGGTGGGCCGGCTGTTCCACGAATTCGCGATGACGCTGGCGGTCACCATCGTCATTTCCGCTCTGGTGTCCCTGACCCTCGTGCCGATGATGAGCGCCCGGCTGATCCGCCATCGCCCGGACCATGAGCGCAGCCGCTTCGACCTCGCCGCCGAAAAAATCTTCAACCGGATCATCGCCGCCTATGGACAAGCGCTCGACGTGGTGCTGCGCCATCAGCCGCTGACGCTTCTGGTGGCGATGGCCACGCTGGCGCTGACCGTCTTTCTCTATATCGTCATCCCCAAGGGTTTTTTCCCGGTTCAGGACACCGGCGTCATCCAGGCCATGTCCGAGGGGCCGCAGGACGTCTCGTTCGAGGAAATGGTCCGCCTCCAGGGCGGACTGGCCGAGATCCTGCTCAAGGACCGCGACGTGGCGTCGGTCGCCTCCTTCGTGGGCGTGGACGGCTCCAACCTGACCCTGAATTCCGGCCGCTTCCTGATCAATCTCAAGCCGCTCGGCCCGCGCGCCGACAATGTCGGCGCGGTCATGGGGCGCCTGGGCCGCGAGGTCTCGGGGGTTCCGGGCGTCAGGCTCTACATGCAGCCCTCACAGGACCTGACGATCGACGCCTCGGTCACGAGGGCGCAATATAAATTCGTGCTGGAAAACGCCAATTCCGGCCTGTTCGCGGAATGGGCGCCCAAGCTGACCGAACGGCTCGCCCAGGCGCCCGAGCTGAGCGATGTCGCCAGCGACCTGCAGCAGAAGGGCGCCGCGCTCGACATCACCGTCGACCGCGCGACCGCGGCGCGTTTCGGCATCACCATGGCCAGCGTGGACAATGCGCTCTACGACCTTTTCGGCCAGAGGATCATTTCCACCATCTACACCCAGTCCAACCAGTACCGGGTGATCCTGGAAGGCGCGCCCTCGGTGCGGCAATCGCTGAAAGGTCTGGACCGGATCTATCTGCCGTCGAACGCCTCGACCACCAACGGCCAGGTCCCGCTCTCGGCCATCGTCCATCTGCACAAGCGCGACGGCCCGCTGGTGGTGACCCATTTCGCCCAGTTCCCGGCGACCACCATTTCCTTCAATCTGGCGCCCGGCGTTTCATTGGGCGAAGGCCTCGCCGCGATCGATCGCGCCAGGGCGGACATCGGCCTGCCCGAGTCCTTCGTGCTGGCCTATCAGGGCGCGGCGGCGGCGTTCCAGTCCTCGCTGACCAACGAGCTGCTGCTGATCGCGGCGGCGGTCATGACCATGTATATCGTGCTGGGCGTGCTCTACGAGAGCTTCATTCATCCGGTCACGATTCTCTCGACCTTGCCCTCGGCCAGCGTCGGCGCCTTGTTGACTTTGCTGTTGTTCGGCTACCAGCTCGACGTGATCGCGATCATCGGCGTCATCCTGTTGATCGGCATCGTCAAGAAGAATGCGATCATGATGATCGACTTCGCGCTCGAGGCCGAGCGCATCGAAGGCCTCGGGCCGGTCGCGGCGATCCGGCAGGCCTGCCTTCTGCGCTTCCGCCCGATCCTGATGACCACCATGGCCGCGATTCTCGGCGCCCTGCCGCTGATGCTGGGAACCGGCGTCGGCTCGGAACTGCGCCAGCCGCTTGGCTACGCCATCGTCGGCGGTCTGATCGTCAGCCAGGTCCTGACCCTGTTCACCACGCCCGTGATCTATCTCTATTTCGACCGCCTGTCCCGGCGCCTGCGCATCGGCCCTGCGTCCGGAGAGGCGGAGCCGGAGCCGGCGGAATGAATATATCCGCGCCTTTCATCCGGCGGCCGGTCGCGACCATGTTGCTGACCCTCGGGATCGCGCTTTCCGGCGCGCTGGCCTTTTTCCAGCTTCCCGTGGCGCCGCTGCCCGACGTCCAGGTGCCTTTCGTCACGGTCAGCGCCATGCTGCCCGGCGCGAGCCCGGAAACCGTGGCCACCAGCGTCGCCCAGCCGCTCGAACGCCATCTCGGCCAGATCGCCGACGTGACCGACATGACCTCGACGTCGAGCCTCGGCCAGACCCAGATCGTCATGCAGTTCGGCCTGAGCCGCGACATCGACGGCGCCGCCCGCGACGTTCAGGCGGCGATCAACGCCGCCCGCGCCGACCTGCCCACCGCCTTGCGCCAGAACCCGACCTATCGCAAAGTCAATCCGGCCGAGGCCCCGATCCTCATTCTCAGCCTGACCTCGAAAACTCTTACCCGCGGGCAGCTTTACGATGCGGCCAGCAATGTGCTGCAGCAGCGCATTTCCCAGCTTCCGGGCGTAGGACAGGTCTTCATCGGCGGCGCGGCCCTGCCCGCGGTGCGGGTGGAGCTGAACCCGCAGGCTATGTTCAATTACGGCATCGGCCTGGAGGACGTGCGCGCGGCGCTCGCCTCGGCCAACGCCAACGCCCCCAAGGGCTCGATCGAGCAGGATCCAAAACATTTCCAGATCTACACCAACGACCAGGCCTCCCACGCCGAGGATTACCGGCCGCTGGTGATCGCCTATCGCAACGGCTCGCCGGTGCGGCTGTCGGATGTCGCGAGGGTCGAGGATTCGGTCGAGGACTTGCGCAACGCCGCTTTCGCCGACGGAATTCCGGCGGTGCTGGCGATTCTTTACCCCGAACCGGGCGCCAATATCATCCAGACCGTGGACGCGGTGAATGCGGAGCTGCCTTATCTGCAGGCCGCGCTGCAGGGCGGCATCAAGCTCAGGACCGTCATCGACCGGTCGGTCTCGATCCGCGCGTCGCTGTTTGACACCGAGATCACCTTGATGATCGCCGTCACCCTGGTGACCCTGGTGGTCTTCTTCTTCCTCGGCAACGCCCGCGCGACGCTGGCGCCGAGCATCGCGGTGGTGGTGTCGATCGTCGGCACGTTCGGGGCCATGTATCTGCTGGGATTCAGCCTCAACCTGCTGTCGCTGATGGCCCTGACGATTTCGACCGGCTTCGTGGTCGATGACGCGATTGTCGTGGTCGAGAATATCGAGCGCTATCTCGAAGCCGGCATGGGCGGCGTCGACGCGGCCTTGCGCGGCGCGAAGGAAGTCGGCTTCACCGTCCTTTCGATCACCATGTCGCTGATCGCGGTCTTCGCCCCGATCCTGTTCATGGGCGGACTGGTCGGCCGTTTCTTCCGCGAATTTTCGGTGACCATGGCGGTGGCGATCCTGATCTCCATGGTCATTTCGCTCGCCACCACGCCGATGCTCTCCGCCCTTTTCATGCGTCGGAGCCATGGCGTGAAGCGCCAGCATCTGCTGGAGGAGACGTTCAACCGCATTCAGGCGGCCTATGGCCGCGCCCTGACCCACGCCCTGCGCCATCCGCTGCTGACGATCAGCACGCTGCCCGCCAGCCTCTTCCTCATCTTCCTGCTCGCCGGCGCCTTCCCCTCGCTCTATAAGGGCGTTTCCAAGGGCCTGTTCCCGCAGGAGGACACCGGCAGGATGATGGGCACGCTGGAGGGCGACCAGAGCATCTCCTTCCAGAGCATGAAGAAAAAGCTCACGGAAATGCTGGCGATCGTCCAGGCCGACCCGGCGGTCAAGACGGTGGTCGGTTTCACCGGCGCGACGGGAGGCCCGGGCGCCGCGGTCAATACCGCGCGCGTCTTCGCCGGGCTGAAGCCGCTGTCGCAACGCGACGTCAGCGTCGATCAGGTCATCGCCCGCCTGCGCGGAAAACTGTCCCATGTGCCGGGCGGGCGGCTCTATTTCCAGGCCTTTTCCGACTATAAATTCACCGGCCGGCAATCCTCGTCGCAATATCAGTATACGCTTTATTCCGACAATACCGCCGAGTTGTACGAATGGGCGCAGAAGCTGACCGACGCGCTGATCAAGCGCGGCAGGCTGAAGGATGTCGTCTCCGACCAGAAGATCAAGGCGCTGGAAACCGACCTCTCCATCGACCGCGACGCGGCCGCGCGCTTCGGCCTGAACGAGGCGATGATCGACAACACGATCTATGACGCCTTCGGCCAGCGTCAGGTCTCGGTCATTTTTTCCAACATCAATCAATATCACGTCGTGATGGAGATCGATCCGAGCTACACCCAAAGCCCTTCCATGCTCGACCAGATCTATGTCTCGACCGCCGGCGGCGCCCCCAACGCCGTCGCCTTGTCCAACCTGCCGGGCGGCGCGGTGACCCAGAAGCCGGCGCCGGGCGCCAGCGCCAGCGCAACCGCCGCGGGCGCGGCGAGCCTCGATTCCGCCCGCAACGCCACCACCAATGCGCTGGCGGCCTCGGGCAATAGTTCGGCCTCCGCCGGCGCCGCGGTCAGCACGATCAAGGAGACCATGATCCCGCTTTCGGCGGTGACCAGTTACCGCCGGGCCAATACGGCGCTGTCGATCAATCACGAAGGCGCCTTCGTGACGACGACCATCTCCTTCAACCTCGAACCCAAGGACTCGCTCAGCGACGGCCTCGCCGAGATTCACGCCGCCGAAGCGGCGATCAACATGCCGGCCAGCGTGCGAGGCGCCGCCTCCGGCGCGGCCCTGCTCTTCGTCGGCTCCGCCTCGGCCTTTCCGCTGCTGGTGCTCGCCGCCATTTTCTCGATGTATATCGTGCTGGGCATCCTCTACGAGAGCCTGATCCACCCGATCACCATTCTCTCGACCCTGCCCTCGGCGGGCGTCGGCGCCCTGCTGAGCCTGGCGATTTTCAACATCGAACTCGACCTCATTTCCGGCATCGGGGTGATCCTGCTGATCGGCCTGGTCAAGAAGAACGCCATCATGCTGGTGGATTTCGCGATCAATGCGAAGCGAAGAAGCGACGTCAGCTCGCGCGACGCGATCTATGAGGCCTGCCTGCTGCGCCTGCGCCCGATCCTGATGACGACCTTCGCCGCCATGCTCGGCGCGCTGCCGCTCGCCTTGTCCTTCGGCGAGGGCGGCGAGATGCGCCGTCCGCTCGGCGTGTCGATTATCGGCGGCCTGATCGTCAGCCAGATGCTGACCCTGTTCACCACGCCGGTCGTCTATCTCTATCTCGACCGTTTCAGCCTCTGGATGAAGGCCCGGCGCGCCGCCTGGCTCGGACGCCGCCGTGCGCCGGACGCGCCAGCCGCCGAAAATATCTGACCCAGCCCCTTGCGTTTCCGAAAACATCCGCCCATTTCAAATGGTTGACCCCTGCCTCGCTGGAAAACTCCGTCGGGCGGCGTTCGCGATGGGCGTGTGGAGCAAAAAACTCCCGCATACGCGCCTTTGCAAAAAATAAATTGCGCAAAGCGACGCCATGACGCCAATCTACGAGTTCAAAATCGAGGCGCCGGAGGATTGCGCATGTCTGTTCACGTCGCCTGGGACGAGCGTCTCGCCCGCGAATTGATCGACGAACGCGCCGGGCTCGAAGGCGCGATGCTGCCGATCCTGCACGCTCTGCAGAAAAAGTTCGGCTATGTCGACGCCCGCGCCGTCGCGCCGATCGCGAAAGCCTTGAACATTTCCCGCGCGGAAGTGTTCGGAACGATTTCCTTCTACCACGACTTCAAGCGTCAGCCGCCGATGGGCGGGACGATCAAATTGTGCCGCGCCGAAGCCTGTCAGGCGCGCGGGGCCGAAAGCCTCGCCGAACATCTCGAACAGGCCCATGGCGTCAAGATCGACGGCGGCTACAGCAATGGCGTGAGCGTCGAAACCGTCTATTGCCTCGGCAATTGCGCGCTGGGCCCCAATGCGCTGCATGACGGCGAGATCTTCGGCCGGCTCGACTCGCAAGGCCTCGACGATCTTTACGCGAGCGTCGCGCGCAAGGCGGGAGAACGGGCATGAGCCCCCGCGTTTTCATCCCCCGCGACGCCGCCGCCCTCTCGGTCGGCGCCAATTCCGTCGCGGACGTTATCGCGCGCGAAGCGCGGACGCGGGGCGAAGCCATCGAAATCGTCCGCACCGGCTCGCGCGGCATGCTCTGGCTGGAGCCGCTGGTCGAGGTCGAGACTCTCGGGGGCCGGGTCGGCTATGGCCCGGTGGCGGCGCGCGACGTTCCGTCGCTGTTCGACGCCGGACTCTTGAAGGGCGGCGACCACGCCCTGCGGCTCGGCCCGACCGAAGACCTCGCCTGGATGAAGCGCCAGCAGCGTCTGACTTTCGCCCGCATCGGCGTCGTCGATCCGCTGTCGCTCGACGATTATTGCGCCCGCGACGGGTTGAAGGGCCTCAAGAAAGCTCTGACGCTGTCGCCGGCCGAAGTGGTCGATCAGGTGCTGCAATCGGGCCTGCGCGGGCGCGGCGGCGCCGGCTTCCCCGCCGGAATCAAGTGGAAGACCGTCATGGGCGCGCAGGCCGAGCGCAAAGTTGTGGTCTGCAACGCCGATGAGGGCGACAGCGGCACCTTCGCCGACCGCATGGTCATGGAGGGCGACCCCTTCATGCTGATCGAGGGCATGGCCATCGCCGCTTACGCCGTGGGCGCGAGCAAAGGTTTTATTTACCTGCGCTCGGAATATCCTCACGCCGCGCTGACGATGGAAAAGGCGATCCGCCTCGCCGAAGATGCAGGCTGGATCGGCAAGGAGGCTTTCGGTCCGGCAAAACCCTTCCAACTCGAACTGCGAATCGGCGCCGGGGCCTATATCTGCGGCGAGGAGACCTCGCTGCTCGACAGCCTGGAAGGCAAGCGCGGACTGGTTCGGGCAAAACCGCCGCTGCCCGCCCTTTCCGGCCTGTTCGGCAGGCCGACGCTGATCAACAATGTCCTGACCCTTGCCGCCGTTCCCTATATTCTCGCCGAGGGCGGAAAGGCCTACGCCGATTACGGCATGGGCCGTTCGCGCGGCACCCTGCCGATTCAGCTCGGCGGCAATATTCTGCGCGGCGGACTGATCGAACGGGCGTTCGGCGTGACCTTGCGCGAAATCGTCGAGGATTTCGGCGGCGGGACCGCAAGCGGCCGCCCAGTTCGCGCCGTTCAGGTCGGCGGTCCGCTCGGCGCCTATTTGAGTGAAAAAGAGCTCGACCTGCCGCTGGATTACGAGACGCTCGCCGCCAACAAGGCCATGCTCGGCCATGGCGGGATCGTCGTTTTCGACGACACGGTCGACATGGCGAAAATGGCGCGTTTCGCTTTTCATTTCTGCGCCGCGGAGAGCTGCGGCAAATGCACGCCCTGCCGGGTCGGGGCGGTGCGCGGCGAAGAGACGA
>JAJYCZ010000216.1 GCA_021777915.1 Pseudomonadota bacterium
GCGTCCGTCGCCGGGCCGGTCGCCGTCAGGATTGCTGGCGAAGTCGGCGCGACGCCGCCCAAGGCCCAGGTCGATCTCGATTTCCTCAAGGCAAGTCTGAACGATCCGGTTCCCGGCCTTTTCAAACCGGCGGGCCGCCCGGCGAAAGCGAGCTTCGCCTATGCCGAGGACGCGCGCGGCGCGGCGACGCTGGACAATTTCGTCTATGACGGTTCGGGCCAGAGCGCCAAGGGCGTTCTGCAACTGGCGCCGGACGGCAGTCTGTCCGGGGCCAGGCTGTCCGGCGTGAAATTCTCCCCTGGCGACGATCTGCGGATCGATATCCAGAAGACGGGCGAGGTGATGAAGATCGCGGCGCGTGGCGAATCGCTGGACGCGCGGCCCTTCCTGCTCGACCTCACCAGCACCGGGCCACGCAGCGGCCGGTCGACCGATTTCGATCTCGACCTCAAATGCACGCTACTGACGGGCGCGAACCGTCAGATCATCTCCAACGCTGAATTTCAAATGGCGCGCAAGGCGAGCGGGCAGTTCCAGGCCCTGAGCCTGGCGGGAAAGATCGGCGCCGACGCGGTGAAGGGCGCGCTCAGCCGCCCCGACGGCGGAGCGCCGCTCTTCACGCTGACCACGACGGACGGCGGGGCGCTGCTCGCCTTCTTCGACTTCTACACCCACATGCAGGGCGGCGACCTGCGCGCCCAGTTGCGGCTCGCCGACAGCTCCTTCACCGGCGTGGTCGATATCAGCAATTTCGTCCTGCGCGGCGAACCCGCCTTTAAAAGTTTCGCGAATTCGGCCGACGCCGGGAAAATCGTCAACAAGGTCAAGCTCGACCCCAATTCGGTGGCCTTCGCCCGCCTGCACGCCGAACTTCAGAAATCGGACGGCCGGCTCATCGTCAGCGATGGGGTGATCGCCAATTCGAACATCGGCTCGACGCTGGAGGGTTCGATCGATTTCGGCGCCGACACGCTCGACCTGTCCGGCACATTCGTGCCGGCCTATGGCGTCAACAACCTTTTCGGCAAGCTCCCGGTCCTCGGCCTGGTGCTCGGCGGCGGCCAGCAGGAGGGGCTGATCGGCGTGAATTTCCGCGTTTCCGGCTCCGCCAGCGCGCCGACCCTTTCGATCAATCCGCTGTCCGCGATCGCTCCGGGATTCTTGAGGAAGATTTTTGGCATATTGCCGAATTGAGGGCGCGCTAAAATAAATCTAACGATTTCTGTTATTTTTTTTAAGTTTCATTTTCAGGCCAAAGCCTGCATTTTCGCCTGAACTTCCCGGGGAGGCGCAATTGATCGACAAGATGACGATCGACACGGTTATTTTCGACATGGACGGAACATTGGCGGAGACCGAGGAGGTCCATCGCCAGGCCTTCAACCGCGCCTTCGCCGATTTCGGCCTCGACTGGAGCTGGGACGTCCCGCTCTATCGCCAGCTGCTGAAAGTGACCGGCGGCAAGGAAAGGATCACCCATTTCATCGCGCGCGAAGGCGGCTTGGCCGATCCCGAATTCGTGGCCAGGCTCCACAAGGCCAAGACCGACATCTATACCGACATGGTGGACGGCGGCGCGGTGGCGCTGCGGCCGGGGATCAGGGAGTTCATCGAGGCGGCGCGGGCGCGCGGCCTGACGCTCGCCATCGCCACCACCACCTCCATGCCCAATATCGACGCGCTGCTCACCAGCGCGCTGGGCGCGCAATGGCGCGACATCTTCCCCGTCGTCGGGGCTGGAGACATGGTGAAAAAGAAGAAGCCCGCCCCGGATGTCTACGAACTGGCCCTGCGCGAACTGGGCAAGCCGCCGCATCAATGCGTGGCGATCGAGGATTCGCGCAATGGCGTGCTGGCGGCGCGCGGCGCCGGGCTTCCGGTGATCGCCGTGCGCTCGACTTTTTCGAGCGACGACGACCTGGCCGGGGCGGCGATCGAACTGCCCAGTTGCGAGGCCCTGAGCCTCGATCTTCTGGAGCGGGTCACTCCGCCGTCTTGACGGTTTTCACCCGCGTCGAACGGAGCAGGAAGCTCGGGACGTGATCGCCCATGCCCACCACCGGCGCGTCATCATCCTCGCGCCGGCGCGGGGCCTTGCGGCGAGGCTCGTTTTCCGGCGGGCGGCTGGCGCGGCGCGAACGCGGGGCCTCCTCGCGATCGGCCTCCACGCGGGCGGCCTCCTCTTGCGGCGCGGCGCTGGTTTCCGCGCCGTCGCCGCGCCTGCGGCTTGCGGTCCGATCGCGCCCGGTTCTTTCGCGCCCGGTTCTTTCGCTTCCGGTTCTATCGCTATCCTGGCGCCCGCCGCGGCCGCCGCGCCGCGGCCTTTCGCCGGCGCGCGCCGCGCGCTCGCGGTCGCGCTCGACATATTCCGCCGCCGGCAGCCCGTCCGGGCGCGGGCCGTCCCAGTCGATCTGCCTTTGAATCAGCGATTCGATCTGGGCGATATATTTGAGATCGTGGTCGGTCACGAGGGTGACGGCGTGGCCGGCGCGGCCGGCGCGGCCGGTGCGGCCGATGCGATGGACATAGTCTTCCGGATGGGTCGGCGCGTCGAAATTGAAGACATGGCTGACATCGGGAATATCGAGCCCGCGCGCCGCGACGTCGGAACAGACCAGAATGTCCACCGCGCCGTTCTTGAAGGCGTCGAGCGAAGCCATGCGCGCCGGCTGATCCATGTCGCCATGCAGAGCCCCGACCGGGAAGCCGTGCTTTTCCAGGCTCTTGTGCACGATAGCGACATCGCGCTTGCGATTGCAGAAGACAATCGCGTTTTTCAGGCCCTCGGCCGAGCGCAGCAGGCGGCGCAGGGTTTCGCGCTTGTCGCCGCCGCCATGAGAGGCGACCAGAACCTGGGTGATGGTCGAGGCGGTGGTCGCGGCGCGCGCCACTTCGACGCGGGCCGGGTTATGCAGGAATTGCTCGGTGAGCCGGGTGATTTCCGGCGGCATGGTCGCCGAGAAGAACAGGGTCTGGCGGGTGAAGGGCACCAGCTTGCAGATCTTCTCGATGTCCGGGATGAACCCCATGTCGAGCATGCGGTCGGCTTCGTCGATGACCAGGATTTCGATGCCGGTGAGCAGCAGCTTGCCGCGTTCGAAAAAGTCGAGCAGACGGCCGGGCGTGGCGATCAGCACGTCGGCGCCGCGCATGATCTTGGTTTCCTGCTCGCCGAAGGACACGCCGCCGATCAGAAGCGCGACATTGAGCTTGTGCTCGGCGCCATATTTATTGAAGGCCTCCTCGACCTGGGCCGCCAGTTCGCGCGTCGGCTCCAGAATGAGGGTGCGCGGCACGCGGGCGCGGGCGCGGCCCTGTTCGAGGCGGCACAGCATGGGAAGGGTGAAGGCGGCGGTCTTGCCGGTGCCGGTCTGCGCGATGCCGAGGATGTCTCGGCCGGCGAGGACATGGGGAATCCCCTGCGCCTGGATCGGCGTCGGGATCGTGTAACCGGACTTTTCAACGGCGCGCAGCACCTTTTCGCTGAGGCCGAGGTCGGAAAATTGCATTAGGGGTCCAAATCGGGTTTAAGCGGATCGCGTCTTGCTTACGGCTCTTGACCGCCGACCTTGGCGATCATCCCCCTGGAGCCAACGGCGGCTTGAAGCCGAGGTGGCGGTCCTGACGCCGTCTGCCTCGCGCGGGACGTTGATCCCGCTGAATGGCGAATGATGTAAAACGACGGGCGCGCGCGAATCCAAAGCGCCACGCGGACCATTAGGCCAAGCGGCGTCAAAGTCAATGGATTTTGTGAAAAATCAGCGGTCGTCGCCGCTCTGGCCGCAGGGTTTGAATCCGGTCCGCCCGGCGCGGTCGGGGATCGAGCCTGTCGCGCCGTAATCGATGTCGGAATGGCCGCCAGCGCGGGTGAAGGCGATCTTCGGCAGATCGCCGTTCCGCGCCAGCATGTCCAGGCCATGGGCGCCCACCACGCTGAGAACCGCGACGATGGCGCAGAAAAGAGCGACCGTGTCGACGGTTGACCCTCGATTGTCCTTTCTGAACGATGTGATGACCGACATGCCGCACTCCCGATCCGACTTTCAAATCCTTATCGGCCTTCAAGGTAAACGGCGGGTTAGCGTGAACCGGCAAATCAGCGCGGCCTCATCCGCTCCATGATCCCGTCGCCCAGGATGAACTGGTGGTAAAGCGCGACGAGCGCATGCCCGACGACGGTCGCGATCAGCAGATGCGCGAGCACGGCGTGAATTTCCTGAAGCTGATGGGCGAGGTCCCGATTGGCGGCGAAAGGCGAGGGAATCTGCAGCAGGCCGAGATCAAGCGTCCGACCCGCGCGCAGAAATGTCGCGACGCCGACCAGCGGGACAGCGATCATCAGCAGATAGAGCAGGCCATGGCCGGCGGCGGCGGCGAGGCGGAACATCGGACCCATGCCGCCGGGGTAGTCCGGCGTGGCGGTGGCCTTGCGGGCCACGATGCGGAGGACGAGCAGGATAAGCACGGCCAGGCCGACGACGGCATGGGCGTTGATGATCATGGGGCGCGTCGGCTTGGCGAAGCTGTCGACGCTCAAGCCCACGGCATAAAGGCTGAAAATCATCAGCGCCATCAGCCAATGCAGCAGAATGACGGGAGGCGAGAATTTCCTGGTTTCCGTTGTTTGTTTCACCGTTGGCTCCAGAATATGGTGTAATGCGTGAATTTTCCCGCGCCTGGTCAAAGGTCCACGAGGTCCGCCGCCGCCGCGAAGGCGGCGCGCTCCTGGAGGAAGGCGAAGCGCGCCTCGGGCTTCGTTCCCATCAGACGCTCGACCGATTCCGCCGTCTCCTCGCGGTCTTCCTCGACGATGAAGACGCGCAACAGGGTGCGCGAGCCGGGCGCCATGGTCGTTTCCTTGAGTTGGGCCGGCATCATTTCGCCCAGGCCCTTGAACCGGCTGATCTCCACTTTTCCGCGCCCGGAAAACTCCTTTCTGAGAAGCTCGTCGCGGTGGAGGTCGTCGCGGGCATAGGCGACCCTGGCGCCCTGGCTGAGCTTGTAAAGCGGCGGCACGGCGAGATAGAGGTGGCCCTGGTCGATCAGCTTGGGCGTCTGCCGGTAGAAGAAAGTGATCAGCAGCGA
>JAJYCZ010000217.1 GCA_021777915.1 Pseudomonadota bacterium
TGCGCCAGCTTGTCCGCGAAAGGATCGAGCCGACTTGGCCTATCGGCTGCGTTGAACTTCGGCTCGACGCTGTCCGTGCGCAGATATTTGCGCACCGTATTCCTCGACAGCCCCGTGCGCCGCGCGAACTCCCGGATCGAATAATGCTGCCGAAATCGCCAGCGTCGGATGACGCTCAATAGCTCCATGACGATCACTCCGTGTTCCCTCGCTTCTGCCGAGGGGAAGAGCGACTGTCTTGGCTGTCAAGCGTGATTTGCACGGTTTGATTGTTTCCGAGCCTGGCGCACGCGTCAAGGCTGGCGCTGACGCGCCATCGCTTACGCGGCTTTCGGCCTTGACTCGCGCGCCAGGCTCGGAATTTTGGCAACCGTGCAAACGACGCGGGGCTCTCAACTCAGGCATGGGTTGGCTTCGGGTTCCAGGGTCTGCCGTCGCGCGCGATGGCGTTCAGAATCGTCAGAAGTTTTCGCGCCGTCGCGACGATGGCGACGAGCTTGGGCTTGCCCGCAGCGACGAGCTTGTCGCGGAAGGCTTTGAGCAGCGGATTGTGCCGCGCGGCGACCAGGGCGGCCATGAACGGGACGCTGCGCACACTTTTGCGACCGCCGCCGATGAGGCTTTTGCCTTTCCACTGACCCGACTGACGCGTCCAGGGAGCAAGGCCCGCCAACGCCGCGATCTGGCGGCGGTCGAGCGAACCCAGCTCCGGCATCTCCGCAATCAGCGTGCGCGCGACCACCGGACCGACCCCGGGCACGGAGGCGAGCAGGTCTTCCTTTTCGGCCCAGGCCGGCGAGCCGCGAACGTTGTCGTCGATCTCGCCGTCGATCTCGGCCAGTTCCTTTTCGAGCGCTTTGCGCAAGCGCGCGATGCTCTTCTTGAGACGCTTGTCGACGGCGCGCCGCTCGCGCTGACCCTCGGCGCCCATCATCTCAACGATCTGACGCCGGCGCGCCACGAGATCGGCGAGCAAACGCGTTTTCTCATCCGGCAAAGCACGCACCGCCGGCTTCGTCGCCTCGGCGAAGCGGGCGATGACGGCCGCGTCGATCGGGTCGGTCTTGGCGCGCTTGCCCAGCGCCTGCGCGTAGTGGCGCACCTGCGCCGGATTGACCACCACGACTGGCAAAGCCTCGCCCGCCAGCGCCGCCACGACCACCGTCTCGAAGCCGCCGGTCGCCTCGACCGCGATCAGCGCCGGGGCGAGCAAACGCAGTTTCTCGACCAGCTCGGCCAAACCCTCGCCATTGCGCGCCGTGGCGAAGCTTTGGCCCGACGGGTGAGCATGTACGTCAAGCCGGTCCTTGGAGACGTCGATGCCGACAAATAGCGCGTCCATCCGATCCCATCCTTGCGCAAGCGGGCTTCGCTTCGGGCGGCCCAAGCGACTGTTCGGGTGCGATGGAACGGCGAGCGAAGACCCCTGCTCTCCCACGGGCTTCGTGTCCCTGAGGGACAACGGTCTCCCGCTCGCCACTGAACCGCCCCGGGTTTGCCGGAGGCTCCAACTCTTGAGAGGATGGAGCCATGGAAACGACGACGAAGAAAGCGACGAACAAATTCTCGCCCGAGGTGCGCGCACGGGCGGTGCGGATGGTGCGGGAGCATCGGGGCGATCATAGCTCGCAATGGGCGACGATCGCCTCGATAGCGGCGAAGATTGGCTGCACGGGCGAGACCCTACGCAACTGGGTTCGCCAGGAGGAGCGCGATACGGGGGTACGGGCGGGGGCGACGACGAGCGAAACCGAACGGATCAAAGCTCTGGAGCGGGAAATCCGCGAGTTGCGCCAGGCCAACGAAATCTTAGCGCAAGGCTTCGGCGTATTTTGCGATGGCCCCTTACGGTGAACGCAAGCGTTCACCTGTCGGGCAAGGGGAGCTCGACCGCCGATCGAAAACATGATCGCCTTCATCGACGATCAACGTGAGGCGCACGGGGTCGAGCCGATTTGCAAGGTCTTGTTTGCAAGCTCTTGCCGATCGCCCCTTCAACCTACCACGCCCACGCTCGGCAGCGTCGCGAGCCCGAGACATTGTCGGCGCGCGCCAAGCGCGACATGGCGCTGCGCGAGAAGTTCAGGCGTGCCCAGCGATTGAAGGGCGCTGGCGTGGAGACATCGGTTGGCAGCGTCGGTGACAGCTACGACAACGCGCTCGCTGAAACCATCAATAGCGTTTACAAAACCGAGGTCATCAACCGGCGCGGCCCGTGGCGCAGTTTCGAGGCGGTCGAGTTCGCCACCCTCGAATGGGTCGACTGGTTCAATAATCGCAGACTTCTCGAACCGATCGGAAATATCCCTCCCGCCGAGGCCGAAGCGCGCTATTATGCCCAAATCGAGGAGCGCTCCCAGGCGGCGTGACTCAAACGAAATGGCCTCCGGCAAACCCGGTGCGGTTCACTTGCGGAAATAGGCGTTGGCTGAGTCTCTGAGCTTGATCGGCCGGGCCATCCTCAAAACCACTGTATGCCACCCATGTGTGCCAGGTGGATCGAACAGCATCCCTTATGCAGGGACTTTCAACGATTTCAAGGGGTTTTGATGGTGCTGCCAGAGAGGATTGAACTCTCGACCTCTCCCTTACCAAGGGAGTGCTCTACCACTGAGCTACGGCAGCCGACCAAGTCGGGGAGCTTTTGGCACAGGCTTGCGAGCAAAGCAATATTCCCGCGCCTACGCCTCAGGGGAATCGACTGAGGGATCATGCGGCGATGTATCGGGCGAGAGCCTCGTCGTCGCAAGCAGCGACCTTGCGACGCACTCGTAGAAAATCCTTGCTTTTTCTGGACCGTAGCTCGTTCAAGGCGATGGGTTTGACGACGGCGAGATTCGCCGGAGCGTTGTCGGTGCGCACGCGGCGCTCGTCGTCCCGGAAAATCATGTCGAGCACCCAATGGAGGTCGTTCTCGATCATCCGATGATTGCGGATCATCGGCCCCAGGGCGCTGGCTTGCCGGACAAGGCAGGCGATGTAGAAGCGCGTTTCTGTTTTGTCGGCGATTTCGCGCTTGCTCTCGACCATGACGACCGATTTCAACCCCGGCCATGCGTGGTTTCCTGAGGCCAACGTCCTGAAATACGGTGACCGTGCGAGTTTCGATGCGACCATCGTCGCCATCCACGGTCTCGTCCTGGCTGACGGGCGTATCCTTGAAGGCGACGGCCTTCTGTTCGCGGGCGAACAGCTCGACACGGTCGGGCAGGGTTCCTTGATTGCCTTTCAAGGCGAGGACGTAATCAGCCTTTTTGTCGATGACCTTCTGGGCGATGACGACCCATCGCGTCGATGGTTACGATCGCGCCTTCGACGCTCAAGAGGTCGAGCAACCCCGGGATGGCGACGATTTCGTTGGATTTTTCGCTGACTTTGGTCTGTCCGAGCACCATGCGCTGGCGCGCGGCTAAGGCCGAGACAAAACGGATGGGTTCTTCGGCGCCCCTTTTCTGATAGGACCGCCGCACGGTCTTGCCGTCTATGGCGATCCCCAAGTCAGTCTTGCCTGGCGAGCCTGTCGAAGCAGCCTGTTCCTCCTATCAGCACGCCGTTGCGCTGCTGGGCGATGAAACCGCAGCCGGCGAGATCGCGAACGGGCGCCTCGTTGACTGGCGTGTCCTTGAGGGCGGCTATAATGGACGCCGATTTCCGATGATTCCGCCCGATTTCGGTGAGCTGCTACGACTCGCGGTTTTCAGCTACGCTCGCCGAAAGACTATCGGTCTGATCCTTTATGGGCGTCCAAAGCGTAGCGCGCGCAGAGCGTGCTAAGGCTCGGCGGGCGCAATACGCTTGGCTTCACAGCCACGGATGCGAGGCCTTGGCCTTGCTCTCATAGGCGCCGATCGCCGGCGCCTCGACCAGCGTGAGGCCGATGTCGTCGAGCCCCTCGATCAGCGATTGTTTGCGCGCGGGGTCGATGGCGAACTTGACGACGCCGCCGTCGGGGCCGCGAATCTCCTGCGCGGCGAGATCGACCGTTAGAGTGGCGTTGGCGCCGCGCTCGGCGTCGTCCATCAGCTTGGCGAGATCTTCCGGGCTGACCTTGACTGGCAATATGCCGTTCTTGAAGCAGTTGTTATAGAAGATGTCGGCGAAATCGGTCGAGATGACGCAGCGGATGCCGAAATCGAGCAGCGCCCAGGGGGCGTGTTCGCGCGACGAGCCGCAGCCGAAATTGTCGCCGGCGACCAGGATCTGGGCCTTGCGATAAGCGGGCTTGTTGAGCACGAACTCCGGATTTTCGGAGCCGTCGTCGTTGTAGCGCATCTCCGAGAACAGCCCCTTGCCGAGACCCGTGCGCAGAATCGTCTTCAGATATTGCTTGGGGATGATCATGTCGGTGTCGATATTGTCGATCGGCAGCGGCGCCGCGACGCCGGTCAGGGATTCGAATTTCTGCATTTGCCAGGGTCCGCCAAGCTGATAGGCCTTGGCGCGGGTTTAGCAAAGGCAAGCCAGGGCGGCAAACGCCCATCGACGGAGCGTTTCGATTTGAGCCCGCCTGGACGTTTGACCATCGATCTCGACGCGCTCTGCGACAATTGGCGGCGGCTGTCGCGCGAGGTCGCGCCCGCCGCCTGCGGCGCGGTCATCAAGGCCAACGCCTATGGAATCGGCATAGAGACCGCAGCGCCCGCGCTCTGGCGCGCCGGCTGCCGCATCTTCTTCGTCGCCCATTTCGGCGAGGGGGTTCGCGCCCGCGCCGCGCTCGGCCAAGATGCGCGCATCTATGTGCTCAACGGCTTCGAGGCCGGGGCCGAGGTCGGCGATTACGCGCGGGCCGGGCTGGCGCCCGCCATCGGCGGGGGGTCGGAGCTTTCGCGCTGGGACCGCGCGCTGCCCTTCGCGCTGCATGTCGACACCGGCATGAACCGGCTCGGCTTTCCGCTTGCCGACGTCGACGCCGCCAAGATGGCGGGCGCGGCGCTGCTGATGAGCCATCTCGTTTCCGCCGAGGCGCCGGACGATCCCGTCAACGTGCGCCAGATCGCGGCCTTCGATCGT
>JAJYCZ010000218.1 GCA_021777915.1 Pseudomonadota bacterium
TATACCAGGTGAGAAAGTGGAAGAACTTGACCAGAGCAGGATCCAACTGGGTGGAAAATTCAGCCAGGCCGAGCCACATCATGGGTCCCACCATGCCGATCCAGCCCGTCAGAACACCGCCAATGAGCTGCACCAATGCCAGCACATGGCCATCTTTTTCCCTCTGCCACATTTGCACAGAGACTTGGCATGAAAACGCCATGAAAAGACCCGCTGCAAAGCTGGCGATCGTCATTCCCCACATGATGCGAGAGCTGTGATCCCGGTAAAAGTCGAAGAACTGCTGCGGACTCATCGAGGCTTTGGGGATCCACGGTGGGATACACATGCCCATGATCCCCCAGCCGATCACATATAGAACGACGCAGAACGCGCCGCTTGCTGCAAGCCACATCTGGATCTTGTTCGCCGCGCTTTCTCTCACCATGTCCTTACCTCCCCGGAAGCAGGCTCTTGGTCGAGCCCGATCTCTCCCGCAATGGTAGCTCAGGAACAAGCAGAGAACTTTACTTTAGACGACAATGAATTGGTATTTGGTGACATTTGACGTTCTTGCAAAATTGCGAAGCTGATATGATTTCCGCGCCGATTTCGTAGGAATGGGCAATATGCGTGTGGCCGTTCATGGTAGATCGTCGTTGTCGAAGTGCGATCACCGGACGAAGGAGCGGCCACAGGCGGTGTCGCTTAAGGAAACTTTAGTCTCGTACCTGGGCCGGACTCAGGGGGAACTTTTATCGACGCTGGATTATTACTGAGTGCTGACGACGGGCTCTCTGATAAGAAGCCTTGTGGAACCGCCAACCCATTACGCGTTGATGCCGCCCACCGGAACGGGGTAATCCTGGCCGGGGTCTGAACGGCGACGAGCGCCTCCGCTGGCCAGTTAAGTTTGCTCCTTTGGCGATCCCAAGGAGCGACTGTGCCAGCGGAAAGAGTTGCGATGCGCCAGGCGCGCGAGATCATACGTTTGAAGTTTTCGTCCAGCATGTCGACGTGGGAGATCGCGCGGCGCCTCGGCCTTGCGCCCTCGACAGTTCGGGAGACATTGAAGCGCCTCGATGGCGCCAGGCTAGGGTCCGGACCCATAAAATGGTTGGCGTGATCAGGGGTTTGTGATTCACGGCTTCCGAAAGGAAGCACCGATGAATCGGGATCAATTTTGTCTGACAGACGAACAGTTTTCAAAGATCGAGCGGCGCCTGCCGACAACCACGCGCGGCAAGCCGCGCGCTGACGATCGGCGTGTGATCAGCGGCATTGTTCAGGTTCTCAAGTCTGGCGGCCGATGGATCGACGCGCCGCCGGAATACGGACCGAGGAAGACGCTTTACAATCGCTTCGTTCGATGGGCGGAAAAGGGCGTATGGACCGCCTTGTTCCAAGCGCTTGCGCGAGCAGGCGGACCGCCGGCTCAAGTTCTCATCGACAGTTCGGCGGTCACTGAAGCAAAGGCCGCAATCAGTCGGCTGCTCGAACTGGCCGAGAAGGGGCTGATGGACGCTTAAGACCCAGAAATGCGGGATCGGCTGATCGCTCTCAAGCTGAAGCGTGACAAGACCGCGAAAGAAATTGCCAGCCTGCAGAAGTATCTGGCTTCGGCGGAGCCGGCCATCACACCGGAGAAGATCAAGCGTGTCGCCCGCCTCCTGCACGAAAAGCTCCACTCAGGGTCGGCTGAATTCCAGCAGGCTTACGCCCGCCTGCTTCTCGATGATGTGCGCGTGACGCACGAAGATATCTGCATTTCTGGCTCGAAAGCTGTCCTGGCAAGGGCCGCAGCTCAAGACGCAGACATTCCTGCGCCTGCAGTTCTCTTTTTTGTTCAGGACTGGCGCACCCGAAGGGATTCGAACCCCTGGCCTCTGCCTTCGGAGGCAGATATTACACTTTTCGCATAGCCAGCATCGTTGGCCGCCGTGAAATAACGGCGCCGTCATCAGGCTTTTCCCTGCGACGCCGATATGAAACTCCCTGCAAGAACAGACTGGACTTCCGCCGCGAACAGAGCGGTAGTGTGGCTGAGCGCCGCCATGAGGCGCTCCTCCCCCCGCCGGCCCTGGGCCTCAGCGGGGTCGTGCTGGTGACAGCGGGAGCTGTCAAGGCACGAGGAGAAAGTCATGGCGAAGCTTACGGATACGCCGCGGATCGTATTGTCGGGCGCAGCGGCGCGCGACGACGGGCTGGCTGAGATTCCTGCGAAGATGAACAAGGCTGCGGCCTCCAAGGTCGGATCGAGCCTTGTCGCGCGCAAGCTGATGCGCGAAGTGAAGTCCAAACCCGGCATGCCTGTCTGGCGGGAGGATAAGGATGGACGCCTGATCAGCCTGACGCTTACGAAGGTCGGTCGGGATGCAGTCGGCGTCGAGGAGAACAGCGATCAGCGCGCGCCCGTCGCCGCGGTTCGGGAAAAGGCGGCCAAACACCTAACGTGGGATAAGAGTCCCATGGCCGTAAACGCCAATGCATCGTCGTCTACGGCTGCACCTCCGCGCGCCGGCTCGAAGCAGGCGCTGGTCATCGGCATGCTGAGCGGGAAACGTGGCGTGACCCTCGATGCTTTGGCTGAAGCGACGGGCTGGCTGCCGCACACGACGCGCGCAGCGCTCACGGGCCTGCGCAAGCGCGGCTATTCCATCGAGCGATCGAGGACCGACGGCGGCGAATCCGTTTATCGGATCGATGACGCATCGGCTTCCACGGCGGCCTGACCATGTCGGACCCGGAGAAGATCGTTCAACCGGTCAAAGCGCCGGCTGACGCCGTCGAGAAGGCGATCGCCCGCGTCGCCGGCATGAACGTCGAGGAAATTCGGTCGGAATGGCGCAAGATCGTCGGTTCGAACCCGCCACCAGCCTTCTCCAAAGACCTTCTGGCGCGCGGCATCGCCTATCGGATGCAGGAGGAAACGTGCGGCGGCCTGAACGCTTCTACAGTTCGCCTCCTGCGCTCCTTGCTGAAGTCCGGCGCCGAGCCGCCCCGGCGGGTCAAGGTCGGCTCGGTCATCGTTCGTGAGCATAAAGGCGTGCTGCACGACGTCTTGGTCACGCCCGAAGGATTCTGCTGGTGCGGCAAGACCTTTGGCAGCCTGTCGACCATCGCCAAGAACATCACGGGCACAAGCTGGAACGGTCCGCGATTTTTCGGCCTTCGCGCGAAGGGGGGCGATAAGCCCGACGCCTCAGGAGCCGACGCGAACTCGAACGCCGGAGCTGACGGCGCTTTGCCCGGGAACGACGCGAACATCCGCAAGCGGACAGGCCGTCGGTCCAGTGTGCGCATGGCGTCGGCTAAGCTTGGGGCTGCGTCATGAAATGCGGCGCGCCAAAGCGTCAGCTTTGCGCGATTTATACGCGCAAGTCGACAGAGCATAACCTCGATCTCGCCTTCAATTCGCTCGACGCGCAGCGGGAAGCCTGCGAGGCCTATATCAAGAGCCAGGCGCATGAGGGCTGGTCCCTGGTCAAGGACCGGTTCGATGATGGCGGCTTGTCGGGCGCCTCGCTGGAGCGCCCGGCCTTGCAGGACTTGTTGAACCGGGTTCGGGCGCGGCAGGTTGACGTCATCGTCGTCTACAAGGTCGATCGTCTCACGCGCTCGCTCGCCGATTTCGCAAAATTGGTGGAGTTGTTCGATGAGAACGACGCCTCGTTCGTATCCGTCACCCAGAGCTTTAACACGACGTCCAGCATGGGCCGGCTGACGCTCAACGTCCTGCTCTCCTTCGCTCAATTCGAACGGGAGGTGATCGGGGAGCGGGTTCGGGACAAGATCGCCGCCTCGAAACGGAAGGGCCTTTGGGTCGGCGGTCCCGTCCCGCTCGGCTATTGCAGCGTCCACAAGAAGCTGGAGGTTGCCGCGGAAGAGGCGGACCTCGTGCGCAAGATCTTTAATAATTACCTGAGGCTTGGATCGATCGGCGCGCTCGCCGCCTCTCTCAATGCCGATGGCCAAAGGCCAAGGCCACGCCTGCTGGCGAATGGCAAGACAACCCAGGCGACTTGCTACCGCGTCGGTCCCTTGGCCCACCTCCTGAAAAATCGATTCTACATCGGCGAAGTCGTCTATCGAGGTGAAGTCCATCCAGGCGGGCACGAGCCGATCCTCGAGCGCAGCTTGTTCGAAGCGGTGCAGCAGCGATTGAAGGACCAAGCGGTCGAGCGAAAGCTGGCGCGTTTCCGCTCTCCGCATCTCTTGACAGGGAGGCTCTTCGACGACCTGGGTAACCCGATGTCGCCGACCCACGCCAACAAGAAGGGCGTGCGTTATCGCTATTACACGTCCCATGCATTGCTTCAGGGGCGGAAAGTCGATGCGGGAACGGTCGCGCGCGTCGCCGCAGCCGAGGTTGAAGGATCGATCGTCGCAGTGTTACGATCCGCTGAGTTGAGTTATGCGGAGACGTCAGACAGGGATCTGATCGGAAGCAGCCTCGACAGGGCGATCGTGCGCCGAGATCGGATCGAGATCCGCCGAAAGCCGAACGAGGGCTCCGACAATGGCGTGTCGCCTATGGACCTGACGATCTCCATTCCCTTCAAGCCGACGCAGCCGCCGCGCAAGGGCGTCGCCCATTCTCCAGCGCCCAAACAGGAAATGGATGAGGCGGCTCGCCAAGGGTTGCTCCGGGCGATCGCCCGCTCCAAAGCCTGGATCGAGGCGATCGCCGCCGACCCGAACACGGACTTCGCTGCGATCGCCGAGAAGGAAGACCTGGCCGAGCGCCACGTCCGCTTTCTGGCGCCGCTCGCCTACTTATCCCCGCATATCATCGAGGCCATCGCCGACGGCCGAGTCTCAGCCGACCTCACCGTTTCGCGGCTGGCGCGTAAGCTGCCCGTGTCCTGGACCGAGCAGGCCGCGGCGATCGGATTCGCCTGACCACGCCGAGTCGTCGCGCCACGCTCGC
>JAJYCZ010000219.1 GCA_021777915.1 Pseudomonadota bacterium
CTGATTGGCGAAATGGCGCGCCGCCCAGATGTCGGACTGCTCGTAGACCCGCAGATAGGTCGGGACATAGGCGGCGTTGAAGGCGCCCTCGCCGAAGATCGCCCGGAAATGGCTGGGCAGGCGAATGGCGACCGCGAAAGCGTCGCCCATCATGCCGGCGCCGATGAAGGCGCTCACCATGACATCGCGAAGAAACCCGGCCAGCCGCGAGAGCAGCATGATCCCGCTGACCGAAAAGAAGTTTCTGTACATGGGGCTGCGGCGCTCGGGTTGGATCGAAGCTTCGGGCTGGCGCGCTTCCCGACACCGCCGGGATCGGATCGCGAGAATCAAAGCTTCTGCTTTTCAGCGTCAAGCTCTATGCCGCGCCACGAAAATGCGCAAGAAAGGCGTCTGCCGCGTCCCACCCCATTCGGTCATGTCCGCCCACGCCTTCGCGCTTTGCGCCGACGATTTCGCCCTTTCGCCCGCCGTCACCCGAGGGATTCTCGAAGCCCTGGCCGCCGGCCGGCTCACCGCGACCTCGGCGATGACGACGCAGAAAAACTGGCCCGAGGCGGCCAAAGCCTTTCGCGACCTCGGCCCCCACGCCGATCTCGGCCTGCATTTCAATCTGACGCTCGGCGGACCGTTGGGAGCAATGCCGGCCTTCGCGCCGAATGGCGCCTTTCCGGCGATGAACGCCATCGTCCCCGCCGCCTGGCGGCGCACCCTGCCGCGCGCGGAAATCCGCGACGAACTGCGCCGCCAACTCGACGCTTTCGAGGAGTCCTTCGGCGCGCCGCCGGATTTCGTCGACGGCCATCAGCATGTCCAGGTCCTGCCGGGAATCGCCGACGATCTGCTCGCCGAACTTTCCGCGCGCGGGCTTGCCGGAAGGACCTGGCTGCGCGACAGCGCCGACCGGCCCAGGCGGATTTTCGCCCGGGGCCGGCATTGGGGCAAGGCGCTGACCGTGGCGGGGCTGGCGCGGGGCTTCCACGCCAGGGCCAGGGCGGCTGGATTTAGCCTCAACGACGGCTTTTCCGGCTTTTCCGACTTCGACGCCAAAGCGGATTACGCGGAAGATTTCGCCAGCTATCTGCGCGCGCCGGGCGGAAAACCGCTGATCATGTGCCATCCCGGCCATGTCGACGAGGAACTGGCGCGACTCGACCCGGTGACTCTTTCGCGCGAAGTCGAACTGGCCTTTCTGCTGTCCGGCCGTTTTGCGCGGATCTTCGAAGCGGCGGGGGCGCGGCTCGCGCGGCTTTCAGCCATTTAAGCGCCTCAGGCGAAGAATTTCTTGATCCTTACGGCCGCATCATTGCTCTGCAAACGCAGCGACAGGAAGCGTCCCTTTTTCGCTTCGGCGAGGTCGCGGTAATAAGCCTTGCTGTCCTCGTCCGCGCCAATCGCCAGCAGCCGCGGACCGCGCGGCGCGAAAACGGCGTTGGCGAGGCCGGCGCCCGGCGCTCCGGCGATCCATTCGGCCTTGGAAAAAGCCCGCGCGCACTCGGCAAAATTCATGCGCTCCGGCTCAACCACGACGAAGCCCAGCGGCTGGAGCAGGTCGAAAAACGGCGTCGCGACGCCGGATTTGATGTAGATTCGGCGCGGCGCCTCGGGCGCGGCGCCGTAACGGGCCGGCAGAGACTCCAGCACCTCCATGGCGCGCGGCGATTTGGCGCTTAATCGCGCCACCGGCAGCGGGAAAACCAGGCGCTGGAAAAACACCGGCTCGGAACCGATGGCGACGACCCGCTCGGACGGCACGCCGAAGAGGCGCAAGGATTCGCGGACCACCGCGATCATTGCGCCGCGCTGGCGCGGGACCGCGAACTGGAACGCCGAAAGATCGCAAAACTGGGCGGCGACCGCCACGCGCGGCAGGACTTCGATCAGCCACCGCGCGTAATTGCTGTCGCCCGGCTGGCGCAGGAAAATGAAAGCGCCGGCAAGGCGGCGAATCGACCTCAGCGGCCGGATGCGGACGGAAATTCCGCCTTTGCGCATACGGCGCAGGGCCCGGGGCAGCGGCGCGTCGTGCTCGCCGAGGCTTTCGGCGACCAGCGCCCCATTGGCGGCGATCAGCGCGCCATCGAGCGAACAGGCGTCGTCGAGCTGCGCCAGCCCGCCTTGCGGCGGCCGGGTCTCGCCGCCCTCCTGCCGCGCATAGGGCGGCTCCGGCGGCATGGGATAAAAGGCCCGCGCGAGTTGCGCCACCGGCCGGATGTCCGCCGGACGCCGAAAAAGCGAGGTGAGGGCGAGGTGGCTTTCGCCAAGGTCGAAGAAGCGCCAGGCAAAGGTTTTCTGGTTCATTGGTCCTCGACGCGCTTGATCTTGCGCCCTCGCGCATAGCCGAAGGCGAGCAGCAGCGCAATCAACGCGCCCAGCGGAGGTGCGAAATCATGCATCAGGCCCGCCGGCATCGGACTCGCCAGCGCGAGGGAGTCGACGGAAGCCATCCGCCCAGCGATCCAGCCGAGAAAACCGGCGCTCGCCCACAAGATCGGCGGCTTGCGCAGCGCCATGACGAATTGCGCCGAGCCCAGGGCCAGCAGCGGGATCGACAGGGCGAGGCCGAGCATGACGAACGGCTTGTCGCCCTGCGCCGCGCCCACCACGCCGGTCATGTTGAGCAGCGCGCCCTGCGCGTCATAGGCCAGAGCCCCGGCCAGCACCGGGCCAAGCGCGCGGCGCGGCGTGATGTCCGGCATCTTGTCGCTCTCGCCGCGCATCGCGACCCAGAGCGCGGCCCACAGCATCAGCGCGGCGGCGGCGAAGCCGAAGCCCGGCAGACCGGCGACCGCCAGCAGCGCATAGACGAGCAGGACGCGCAGCAGAATGAACAGGATCGTGCCGGCGTTCAGCGCGATCCGTTTCCGGTCCTGCGGCAGCGCCCGCGTCGCCATCGCCAGCACGATGGCGTTCTCTCCTGCCAGAACCAGATCGATCCAGATGATCTCGATCAGCGCGCCGATGGCTTGAGATAGATCCATTTCCGTTTCCCGCGCTCGTCGCGTCCCCTCGCCCCGATTCGGCGGGAAGAGAGAATCGCCCGGCGATTCTGATCGTCGCCGTCACGCGGCAGGCTATTCGAAAGCGAATTTTTTGGCCATGGCTAGAATCACGCGGGCCGCGCGTTCGAGCCGGGCGCCGCGCCAGTTGGGCAGATGGAGGAAACAGGCGCGGCGGTCCATCAGCAGCGAAAGATAGAAACTCTCGTTGCACAGGTAATCGCCGGCGTCGCGGGACAATGTGGCCGGCAGGCCGCCGCGCCGCGCCACGGCGGCAAGGCGCGGGGGCGAACAGCCGGCGCGCAAAAAATCCGGGCCGCCATGGACGATGGCGCGGCAATAAGCTTTTTGGCGCGCGGCGTCGGGCTTGAGCGTCGAGACGCGATTGCGTGCAAGAGTCTCGATGGTCAGCCGCCGCCGGCGCCCGGCGACGCCGAGCAGCAGGACGGCGTCCGGGCTCGTCCGCGCGAAAAGCTGGGACAAAGTCGGCGAGAGCGCGAGAAATTCGACCGGCAGGACCGCGACATGGAGCTCGACGCCCGCCAAGGCAAAGATTCTTTTCCGCTTTTCCAGCCATCGCGCGCAAAATTCCGCCGGATTACGCTGGTGGCCGGGAAAGGCGCCGAAGCCGGCGACGAGAAGGCTGCGCATGGCTCAGAAACCGAGGGCCGCCGCGATTTTTTCGACCGCCAGCGTCGGCGCCAGCGCGCCCGCGGCGACCTGACGCTCGATCTCGGGCAGCAGCGTCCGCGCTTTCGCGTCGTGGCGCAGCCGGGCGAACACCAGCTCCTCCAGCATGGTCCACATCCATTTCACCTGCTGGTCGCGGCGCTTTTGCGCCAGTTCGCCGGTCGCCTCGAATTTTTGCCGATGTTCAACCACTTTGGCCCACATGTCGTCGAGGCCGACATTGTCGAGCCCGGAAACCAGCACCACCGGCGGCGACCAGTTGGGCGAGGCCTGCTGCAGGATATGGAGCGCCGCGCGATATTCGCCCGCCGCCGCCACCGCGCGGGCGCGGTTGTCGCCTTCCGACTTGTTGACGGCGATCATGTCGGCGAGTTCCAGCACGCCCTTCTTGATGCCCTGCAATTCGTCGCCGGCGCCGGGCAGCATCAGCACCAGGAAGAAATCGGTCATTTCCGCGACCGTGGTCTCGGACTGGCCGACGCCGACCGTCTCCACCAGGACCACGTCGAAACCCGCCGCCTCGCACAGCAGCATGGTCTCGCGGGTCTTGGCCGCCACGCCGCCGAGCGTCCCGGAGGACGGCGAGGGGCGGATGAAGGCGTCGCGCTCGGCGGACAGGCGCGCCATGCGGGTCTTGTCGCCGAGGATCGAGCCGCCGGTGCGCGCCGAGGACGGATCGACCGCCAGAACCGCCACCTTGTGGCCGGCGGCGATGAGATTGGAGCCCAATGTGTCAATGGTGGTGGATTTGCCGACCCCCGGCACGCCGGTGATCCCCACCCGCATCGCGGCGCCGGTGAAGGGCAGCAGAAGCTGGACCAGTTCGCGCGCCTGATGCTGGTGCTCGACTTTTCGGCTTTCGACCAGAGTGATGGCGCGGGCGAGCGCCGCCCGGTCGCCGGCGCGCAGCCGCTCGGCGAGCGACGGCATGTCGAGGGCGCGGGGATTCGGCGAAACGGTCATGGGGCTTTATAGGCGGCCCGCGCCGCGCTCGAAAGCGGCATTTTGCCGACGGCCGCCCCGGTGGGATGCAGGAATTCGACCTAAACGATACACCAGGTTCGTGGCGCGGTCGGCTCTTTTCGGCGGACGACCAGCGAAGTCGCCGGCAAGGAAACAGTTGGGCGGATTCCCCTCATAGCCAGGAGGTCTGGATCGGGGCAGAGAGCGGACCAAGGCGAAGCGGCAGGGTCGCCTCAGTAAGCCGCGA
>JAJYCZ010000220.1 GCA_021777915.1 Pseudomonadota bacterium
TACGCTCATGCCTGTTTAAGGGAGCGGAAGCGCATGGCTACTGGCATTGTAAAATGGATTAATGGACAAAAGGGATTTGGTTTCATCTGGCCCGACGACGGAAGCAACGATGTCTTTGTTCACATCAGCGCAGTCGAACGGGCTGGACTTCCAGGCCTCAGTGAAGGCCAGAAGATCAGTTACGACCTGACCGCCGACTGCCGCACGGGCAAGTCCTCGGCTTCATGCCTGAAAACGCTGCAATGAATCTTTTTTCTCGCAGGCGCGTCGTCGTTCCACGGATGTACTGGCGCGATGCGATGCGAGATCAGGAAGCCTCGGGTGATGCGCCCGGGGCTTTTTCGTTTGCGGCAGACGACGCCAGCAGCCGGCTGATCATAGCAACCGGCGGGCGAAAGAAAGGATGTCTCGTGCGCGACAAATCGCCAAAGTCCTCGACGGACCAAGCGAGGCCAATCGTTTCGCCGGCAAGCCACAAATTTGCGCTCGGAAGCTTTGTGATCCTGATCGGCAAATCGGAACAGACCTTGTTCAAGGTCACGCGCCTTCTCCCGAACGGATGATTGGGCCTGCAATACAGGATCAAGCGCGAGCGCGAGGATTATAAACGCTTCGTGATTGAGCCGCTGCTCACAGTGGCTCGAAAGTAATCGGCGCCGGACCGCTATTGGAAATCTGTCGAATTTCATGCCCGTCGGCCCCTTCAATTCAAAGATTGGACAAATCGTGCAGGTATTGGTTCGCGACAACAATGTCGAGCAGGCGCTTCGCGTACTGAAGAAGAAAATGCAGCGTGAAGGTCTCTTTCGCGAAATGAAACAGCGCCGCGCTTACGAGAAGCCCTCGGAGAAACGCACGCGGAAAAACGCCGAAGCCATTCGGCGGGCGCGCAAGCTGGCGCGCAAGAAGGCGCAATATGAGGGCCTATTGCCCAAACCCAAACGCAAGGCCCCGCGCGGTCCGCAACGACCTGCTGAGGCTTCCTTCTCCGCGACGAAGCCAGCTTCTTGACCGAGAATCGTCTCGCCTTTCGCGATGCGGAGATTTGAAAACATGGCGCGCAAACGTGGCTCTAAAAGCGAATTTGTCTTGTTCGACGCTATGTACGTAGACGGCGCCGCAAGTTCGCACCGGCGCGTCCCGAAGGAACTTCTTGGCGGCGTCGATGGCGATGAACCGGCCCGGGCTTTTCTCGAAGCGCAAGATCAGGAAATCGCCCGGCTCTCGGGTCGCCCGATGGCGGCGATTAAAGTTTTGCGGCGCTCGTGAGCAACGAGTCGGCCAAAGCTCAGGCGTTCGCGTGACGGCTAGAACCCATGGGCGACGCGCGGTTTTTTTTCGCTTCCGGCGCGGTGACCGCGCACGATGAATGAAATCGGTCTTTCAATCCCGAGATCGTCGCAAATGGCTCGCTCCCGTTTTCCAAAAAAGCCAGCCTCCGATGCGCCCACTTGCCCAGCGTCCTCGTGCCGCCACAAATATTCGATTGGATGCCTCGTGGAGATGATCGGCTGCGCCGACCAAACTTCCTTCAAAATCGCGAGCCATCTCCCGAACGGTGGACCGGGGCCGCGATACAAGATCAAGAGCGAGCGGGAGAGCAGCGCGCGCGTCACGCCGGAATGGCGCTTGCCGATTCATCCACGGTGACGAAAGGTCGATTGTCCAAACATGACGACGCCCTGCCGCCGCAGGAAAGGTATAATCGCGTCAAGTCAACGTCGGAGGCGAGAATGAACACATGGTCGGTCGAGCCGCTGCTTCTGACTTCGGCGCGGCTCTCCACCTTTCGTCAGGACCGCGTCCTTACGGGTGCGAGCGGCTTTTACTTCCTGCGCGACGGTCGCCTGTTTCTGGTCACGAGCCGGCATGTTCTGTTCGATGAACCCAGCGGCCATTTTCCTGACCGCATCGAAATCGAACTTCACGTCGACGGCGACAATCTGGCGCGATCGACTGGCTTTTCAATGCTGCTCTATCGCAACGGAAAACCGGTTTGGCGACAGGGGGGCGACGGCTCCGGCGACATCGACGTCGGGGTGATCGAAATCGAGCGCGCGGCGCTGCCAGAACCGACAATCTATCGCGCCTTCATGCCTGATCATCTGCCGAGCGCCTTTGAAACAATCGAAACCGGCGCATCGGTGCTGGTCGTCGGATTTCCGCTCGGCTTCCATGACACCTTGCATCACATGCCGGTCGTGCGTCAGGGGGTTATCGCGTCGTCCTTCGGATTGCGTTTTCAGGGGCAGGGTTATTTTCTGACCGACGCGCGAACTCATCGCGGTGCGAGCGGTTCTCCTGTCGTGACCCGCGCAGTCAGCGCCGAAGGCTCCACGCTCGATCCGCCATGGCTGCTGCTAGGGGTCCATTCGACGCGGTTCGACGTCGCGCGCGACCTCGACCGCGACGAGGCGCTCGGTCTGAATTGCGCTTGGTACGCCGATATCCTGATGAGCCTGACTTGGTAAAAAGATGCCGCGAAGTGAAAGGCGTCTGGCGGGCGAGATATAGCGCGTGCTTTTCGTTCGCTGAGGACGCAGATATTTTCAACGCGCTGCGCGACGTTCGAGCGCAATCTTGAGCAAAGAAGCAATCGCTGCGTTCGCAGCGCAACCGCGCCTTGTTATCGTCTTCAATCAGGATCCTTCACAATCCACTCACCAAAGATGGCAGAACTGCTTTTTGCCATAAGCTCCGCGTCGCACCAGCCGAAACAAGCCAAATCACGTCATTGGACGCGAACTCAGTTTTGAAAGGTTCCGCAGGTCTTCCACGGTCAGCGTCCAATTGACGGTTTGGGCCGATAATTCAACAAATATTCGATGCAACTCATGCCGCGCCACTTGAATCATTTCTGTATCGTCAAACTCTTTCATCTTTAACATGACCGGAATTTGGAATCTTATTGGACTTCGCTCGACTTCAAAGGTTACGCAAACCAGGTCGTTTGTTGTATCTGACGTCACCGCCTCGATGCGCTCGACTTTGATTTGGAACTCATGCATATCGCCGCACTCACCTTGGTCCCGTTGGTCACTCATCGAAGGCGGCAAAGCCGCGTTCTGACCGCTTTCTTGAGCACCGCACCGGCCGCGGCGGCATTCGGGAGGACGAACTCAAAGCCGATGTGTTGTTTGATCTGCCGGGTTATGCAGCGGGAATGACGCGGAATGAGGGCAAGCACGTTCCCTAAGCGCGCGAGCGCATCCCAGGCTGAAGCCAGCGTGCGATCTGGTCGAAGACTTCGCGCCCGCCGAGCAAATCGAAATGGTTCATTTCCGTGCCGATCCATTGCCGGTTCGGGTCGAAATCCAGCCTGCGCGCGGGCTCGGCGTGTTCGCCGAGCGCGCTCGCTACGGGAACGAGTCCGTCGCCAATGAGTCTGTCATGGAACGTGTTCACCGCGGCCGCCTGGGTCGCGGCAATGGCGAAACACGCAACGCCCTCGGGCAATGGGATAGGACGGCGGCAGTCGCCGGAAAGTTCGAATCGATCACGATCACGCCAGTCTTCATCGATCAACGAGCCGAAACGCAGATCGGTGACGCCGGCGCTCCGGGCCTCGCCGATTTGGCCAAAAGCCGCCGCATAGGGAATTCTGCCAATGAAATGATCGACCCAGGCTCCAAGTTGCTCTAACGGGGCGCCATGATGCGGCGTTCCGAGAAAAACCATCTTGCTCAAATGGCGTCGCCAAGAATGACCCGCGGCCTCGCCGTAAAAGCAGGCGCTTCTCGCAACCAGTCCGCCCATACTATGGCCGATGATGACCAATTCTTCGATCTGCGTCGGCCACTGTCGAGTCAGGGTTTCGAGCGTTTCGGCAAAGGCGCGCCCGTTGACCGAAATGTGCATGCCCGAGTTATAGCGCAGATAGATCGGCGTATAGCCCAGTACGCGCGCGAGTTCCGCGCCATGATCGCGATCGGCGCGATTCCAGGCCCGTTCGCTCATGCAAAGGCCATGCGCCAGAACCGCCAGGCGCCCTCGTGACGAGGGAATTACCGCCTCGATGGCGGCCCTCTCAGGAGGCAAACAGCGTCCATTGCTAACCAGCTGCATGGCGATCGCTAGCGGATTCGCCGTCGCCGCCAGATGATCGCCACAGATTCCGTTCAGCGCGGCCAGCACGATATCGCGATTTGGCGACGATGATGACGCGACTTTGTCGTCGAGGATCGACAGAAGCCAGTCGGCTCCGGTTCCGCCCAGGTGCAACCCGCCGCGCACGCCACGGTAGATCAAACGGGTGATCCCGCCAGTCAAGCGTCGCGCGGCCGCGCCAAACGGCCCCGGCGTGTCCAATACCGTTTGGTGGACTTTCTGCGTGAGATCCGTAACGCCGATCGCCGCGTCGACAGAAAGTTGCACATATCCGCGGATATCGGAGACGGGAATCATCGTTGTCTTCACCGCCATGGCCGGCCCCCATCGACAGCCTTGAATAATTAAGATTAGCGCGGATGCCCAGCAGGGGAGTCGCTCAGCCCGCCGCTTGTCGACGACGGATCATACGGCGCCTATTCGTTCGGATGGGGTGAGTTTGGTCGGTAGTGCCTCAGTTTGGAATCTGAGGCCGTTGACTTTCTATCCCCGGCGCCGATCTCCCATGCTATCCTTAATATAATGCGCGGGGGAGAGCTAAATTGTCAGACAGGCGAGAATTATACCGGAGTCCGAACGGCGACGCATGGTTCTTGGCGCGCGAGCCAGCCGATGGACGCGCTTTCATCATTCACCAGCCGAATGCTCCCTCGGGCGGTCGGCTGTCGCATATCGAACTGGCGGCATTTCTCAGCGACAAGGCGAATGGGCCTGAACATCAAGCATTGCTTCGCTTGATCGGAACCTTGGTGGAGATTCCTCCCTATGCCCACCGGACCTGAGG
>JAJYCZ010000221.1 GCA_021777915.1 Pseudomonadota bacterium
GGCTGGGTGGGATCGCCCGCGAGCCAGCGCCGCACGTCATAGCCATAAAATTGCTTGCACCACAGCATGCCCGCGAAGGCCTGCCGCTGCACAAGGCGCTGGTCGGCGCCGGCGACGCCCGATTGACGCGCGGCGTAAAATTCGTCGGTCTCGGCGACGCGGGCGGCGAAGCAGGCGTCGAAATCGGCGAAAGGGTCGGTTTCCGAGGGTTTTCGCAATCGCGCGCGCAAAATGGTCGAGCCGCCCGGCGCGATCTCGAATGTCGCATGAAACGCCGCTTTCGTGCCGGTCCTGTCGGGATTGACCGCCTCGGCGCGGCCGTTGACGACGCAATCGTTGATCGCATCCTTGGGATGGCCCGGCAGGGCCGCGCCATAGAGGCGGCGGACATTGGTTTCATTGTCGCAGAACAGGGCGGTTTCGACGCCGTCGCAGATGAATTCGAATTCGTCGCCCTTCGTTGTGGTCAGCGCGATCCGGCCGTTCGCGCCGGCGCGCAAAACGGGCTTGCGGGCGTTCTCCGACCATGACCAAAGGTTGCGAAACCAGATATGCGGCAGGACGTGAAGAATGGCGGCGTCAGGCCCGCGATTGACGACGGTGACGCGGAGAAGAATGTCGTCGACATCGGCCTTGGAATATTCGATGGACACGTCGAAATAGCGGTTCTCGTCGAAGACGCCGGTGTCGATCAGTTCGTATTCGGGCTCGTCGAGGCCGCGCGCGGCGTTTTTCTCGACCAGTTCTTCATAGGGAAAGGCAGCCTGCGGATATTTGTACAGCATCCGCATGTAAGCATGGCTCGGAACGCCATCGAGATAATAGTAAAGCTCCTTGACGTCCTCGCCGTGATTGCCCTGGACGTTGGTGAGGCCGAACATGCGCTCCTTCAATATGGGGTCGCGCCCGTTCCACAGGGCCAGCGCCATGCAGGTCTCCAGCCGGGAATCGGCGAATCCGCCCAGTCCGTCCTCGCCCCAGCGATAAGCGCGGCTGCGCGCGTGGTCGTGCGGAAAATACGCCCAGGCGTCGCCATCGGCCGAATAATCCTCGCGCACCACGCCCCATTGCCGCTCGGCGAGATAGGGACCCCAGCGCCGCCAGTCGGCGCCCTCGGCGATTTGCGCGAGACGCCGCCCCTCGGCGGTCTGCGAGCAAGCGGCGCATCGGGCGTTGGCGGTTTCCGTTTTCATCCGTGTCCTGTCGATAATATGACAGCGTACTGATCTATCTCATAGATGGCGACTCGCCGCGGCGACGGAGCGAGAGTGGGGCGATTCGCCGGATTGGACAAAATGGGCCTCGTGTTTCTGGATGGGAATGGGCCAGCCTCGTTTTCCGGCTCCTCAATTCATGGCGGGGAGCGCCGCCCCCAGGCGTCTGGCGACAATATCGGCGACCCGCAGCGCGTTGGCGACGATGGTCAGGGTCGGATTGACCGCGCCGATCGAGGGGAAAAAGCTGGCGTCGGTCACATAGAGATTGTCGATCCCGTGCGCGCGGCAATCGAGATCGAGGACGGAGGCCGCGGGGTCCTCGCCGAAGCGCAAGGTTCCGGCCTGGTGCGCCGTCCCCCCGATCGGAACATTCTTGCCCAGATAAAGGCCGCGATCGATCAGGTGGGGGTGGATCTCGGCCTTTTCGCAAATCGACCTGAGCTTGTCGCGCAGCCGCCGATGCCCCTCCATGTTGGAGAGGGCGAGATCGAGATAGACCTCGCCGCCCTGGTGATAGACGCGGTTTTCCGGGTTGGGCAGATCTTCCGAGGTCAGCCAGAAGTCGACCGCGTGGCGGGCGATCCAGTCGAAGGGCTTTTGCGGCAGCCAGTGCAGCAGGGCGGGCAGCCCTTCGAGCTCGATCTGGGCGCCGTCCGACTTGCCGACCATCTGGATATGGCCGAGCGGAAATTCCCAGTCATTGGCCGGCGACACCGCGCTTCCGTGATAGAAATCGTTGAGCGCGAGGGTTTTCTGGAATTCGGTCGGGTTGGGCGCGCGCGAAATGGCGAGCACGGTCGCGTTGTTGTGGCGCATGTAATTGCGGCCGACCTGTCCGGACCGATTGGCGAGCCCGTCGGGATGGGCGTCGCTGGCTGAGCGCAGGAAGAGCAGCGCCGAGGACAGGGCGCCGCAGGCGACGACGACGATATCGGCCTTCAGGGTCTGGCGCCGGCCCTCGATCAAGGCCTCGACGCCGACGATTCTGCCGCCGCCGGAATCGGTGACCAGCTTTTCGACATAGGCGTTGGTCAGCAGCGTCAGGTTTTCATGGGCGGCCAGGGCGGGATCGACGCAGACGATCTGGGCGTCGGCCTTGCCGTTGGTGAGGCTGGGATAGCCGTCGAAGGGATCGCAGCGCAGGCAGGGCGAATGGGGCAGGGTCTCGCCCTCCTCGTTTTCCTCGATCATCGCGCCGATCGGCAGGTGGAACGGGTGCAGGCCCTCGCGCGACCAGGCTTCGGCGATTTCGGCGATGCGGGGCTCATGCCTCACGGGCGGGTGTGGAAAAGGGCCGCTGGCCCACGGTTCGGTCGGGTCCTCGCCGCGCAGGCCATGGACCTGGAACAGGTTTTCGGCGGCCTGGTAATAAGGTTCGAACACATCATATTTCAGCGGCCATTCCGGCGAAACGCCGTCGGGATGGACCACGCCGTGGAAATCGCTCTCGCGCAACCGCAACAATGCCGCGCCAAAAAGCTTGGAATTGCCGCCGACGAAATAATGCAGGCCGGGGTGAAAGGTCTCGCCCGATTGCGAGCGCCAGGTTTCCTTCGCCTGGTAGCGGCCCTTGCCGAAGACCTCGCTGGTGTCCCAGTTCTGCCTTTCGCGCTTGAGATAGGCGCCGCGCTCGACCAGCAGGACGCGCTTGCCAGTCTGGGCGAGCCGCCACGCCACGGACGCGCCGCCGGGACCCGAGCCGATGATCAGGACATCATAAGCATTGCCCGCCATGAGCGCGTCCTTTCGCCGCCTTCGATCTTAAAAAAAACCGACCTGCGAACGTTTCGGGTCGTGGAAATCGCGCGGTCATTGTGGCGCCAATTTTCCGCGAGAGGAAGCCGCGCCCCGCGCGCGACGGACTTCGGCCCGGCGGCGCGCCGGCGGTTCGTCGATGAACGACCAACGGCCCCCGCCGCGCCCATCGATGGTCCGGGTCAAGACGCATGGCTCGGCCTGAACAATCGCGCCGCCTTTTTACGCCGCCGTGGCTGTCTACAACTATACAATCACGCACCGAGAAATGAAATTTTTTCCCGAATCTAAGCATTCGGGCGCAATCGTCATGAAAAAGCAAAATTTTAATTTTAATAAGTCTTCAACAATTAGATGGAATCAGGGTGCGCGTTTGCGCCGAAGCGTGAAACGTAAGGCGCCGCGGGCGCGTTGAACCACCAAAAAAAAATTCGCGGCGCTTGGGGCGACATCAAGGGGAAACGCAATGGGCTTTAAAAACGCCGTCGGGCGGCGGGGCGCGGCAAAGGACCGGCAGGTCGAACCGAACGCCCTCGTCGGGCAATTCGAGAAATATATGCGGGAAATTACCCCGGCCTACGCCCACGACGCGCGGGAGCGTCATACGCAGGCGCGGCCGCACGATCGGGAAAAACAGTTTCGCATCCAGGATCGCGAGGCGATGTATTTTTTCAACGAAAGCCACATGCGCTGATCCACGGACTCGAGATCGCGAGCGGCCGAACGCCTGTTCCGATCGGCCCCGGCAGGGACTTTGAGAAAACAGACCTCTACCCGCCGCGCTTTTCCTCTGTTTACGGCGCGTCTTCCGGGTCGATCACCAGACTGCCGCGTCGCAGGGCGTAGGCCTTGGCGCCTTCCGCGCCGAACAGGAAGATCTGCGCAGAATAATAGACCCACAGCAGGATCACGATCAGCGCGCCGGCCGCTCCATAGGCCGAGCCGATCGCGGCGACCGCGAGATACCAGCCGATCAGGGATTTCCCGGCCGTGAACAGGCAGGCGGTGAAGAAGGCGCCGAGGAAGACATCGCCCCAATGCAGCGGCCGGTCGGGCAGGATCTTGAACAAGGCGGCGAAGAGCAAGGTCAGCAGCGTCAGGGACAGGCCGCCGTTCACCAGCGGCAGGATGTGGAGGAACGGCGCATAGGCTCCCGCCACATAGCGCTGGAGCACGGTGATCGCGGCCGTCGCGGCGACGGAGACGCAAAGCAGGACGCCGAGCAGGATGAGCAGCGCGATGCCGAGCAGTCTCGTCCGCACGATGGCCCAGGCGTTCGACCGCGTGGGCTTGGCGCGCCAGATCGCATTGAGCGAGGCGTGGATTTCGCTGAAGGCGCCGGTGGAGCCGACGAGCAGCACAGCGAGCCCGGTCGCCGTGGCGAACCAGCCGCCGCCGCTGGCGTGCGCGGCTTCGAGCGCGCCGCGGAAAATGCCGGCGGCCGCGCCGCCCATCGAGGCGTCGATCTGCGCGAGGAGATAGGTCTTCGCGGCCTCGCGGCCGAAAATGAGGCCGGCGAGGGCGACGACGATCATGGTGGTCGGCGCCAGCGAAGTGACGAGATAAAAGGCGATCGCGGCGCCACGCGTCATCGCCTTGTCCTCGACAAAGCCATGGACTGCGTCGCGCAGGACGTCGATGATCCGCACTTTCGCTCTCATGGGACAGCCTTTGCACGGCGTGCGCCTGGGCGGCAAGCCGGTTTCCGGCGCCGCGCCACGAAATCGAAATGAAAAAAGCGCGCGCTTTTCCGCGCGCGCCGCCAAAGAAAATGGAGAATTCGTCAGGCTTTCGGAACGAAGGCGCCGGGCGGGATCATGCCCTGGACATAGGCGAGATAGAGCGCGTCGAGCTGCGCCCAGAGGACGTTGCACTTGAACTGCACCGCCTTGACGCAGGCGTCCTGCTCG
>JAJYCZ010000044.1 GCA_021777915.1 Pseudomonadota bacterium
GCGGTTCTCGGGCTTCTGCTTGCGCCGTCGGCGGGGGCGGCGCATGGGTCGATGGGGCCCGGTCAAATGATCGGCATGGCGAATCATGCGCCCTGCTGCCCTGGAAAACCCGTCGAAGGTTGTCCCAAATGCGCCCTGATGGCGTCCTGCGCCTTTCATTGCATCGACGATCTCACGGCCGACTTCACATTTGCGGTCTCGTTCGATCTTCACGCGGGGGCTGTTCCCGCCCAATTCACCACCGATCTCGCCGGCATTGACCATCCGCCGCCGCTGAGGCCGCCACGCGCCTGAAACGATCCGCCGGCGGACGGCCCGACAGGTCGCCGAAGTTTCGGTCTTGTCCTTCAGGCAGGCGGCAACAACAGACAAATTTCCGAACAGTTTTAAATACTGTGTCAACACAGTAAACGCAACCGCATACGCGCTATCGTATAGTATTAAACATTTGTAATATTGGTTAACATCAACAATAATTCTTGACGGTTGCTGTATTCGTGCTTTTATGTTGCCGCAGTCGGCAATGTTCCGAGGAGGTCAAAATGTCCCGTTCGAAATTCCGCATCGCTCTTACCCTGGCGCTCGCCCTGGCGAGCGCGACTCCGTCCTTCGCCATGAACATGGGCGGCCCGCAGTTTTTGCAAATGATGGAGCAGATTCGCGCTGACAAAGCCGCGCCGGGCACGCCGCTCTGGGTTCAAGTCACGGTGAAAAAGGTCAACCTCCGTGCGAAAGAGCTGACCGTCAGGCACGCCGCCGTTCCGCAAGCTCACATGCCGGTGATGACGATGACCTTCCCGGTCGCCGATTCCACGCATCTCACCATGCTGCACAAGGGCGATCCCGTGGACATCGAGATCGCCAACGACAATGGCGTCGTGAAGGTCCTCGATTTCCGCATGCGGCACTGAGCGCGATCCATCAGAACATGCGCCGCCGCGCTTCGTCATCGATCGACGAAGCGCGGCGGCAAAAACGAAAAGGCGGTCGATGACCCCAGTCGCTGAAAGGAGCGACAGATGACTCACCAACATGACCACGGCGGCGCGCCGGAAGCGCGGCCGTTTCTCAAGACGCCCGCCGGATGGGTGTTATGCGGGTTTTTGGCGATCGGGGCGTTCTACCTGCTCGCCGAGCACACCGCGCATCTGTTCGGCGTCCTGCCCTGGCTGTTCCTCCTCGCCTGCCCATTCTTGCATTTGTTCATGCACGGCGGGCATGGCGGACACGGAAGCCACGGCGGCGATGGCGCGCGACAGGGCCGCGATCAGGGGGCTGACCTGGGCGGCGTCGCCAGCGATCCCTCCAAGGAGAGCCGGCCATGAGTCACGACGCTCCCGCCTATGGCCTATGGTCGCTGGTCATCATCAACAGCGTCTTCTTCATTTTCTTCGCCACGAGCTTTTCCGTCGGCGGCTGGAAAAGCAACTGGCGCGAGCTGGGGATGTTTTCGGCCTTCGTCGTGGCGCTGTTCACCGAAATGTACGGATTTCCCCTGACGATCTATCTGCTGTCGGGGTGGCTGGCGGCGCATTATCCGGGCGTCAATCTGATGTCGCACGACTCCGGTCACCTGTGGTCGACGCTGCTCGGCCTTAAGGGCAATCCCCATTTCAGCCCGCTGCATATTTCGAGCAGCCTGCTGATCGGCGCCGGCTTCGTGCTGCTCGGCTATGCCTGGCGACCGCTTTATGAAGCGCAACGCGCCGGCAGGGTGGCGACGACCGGACCCTATTCCCGCGTCCGTCACCCGCAATATGTCGCCTTCGTCTTGGTCATGCTCGGCTTCCTGCTGCAATGGCCAACGATCCCGACGCTGCTGATGTTCCCGGTGCTGGCCTGTGTCTACGCCGGCCTGGCGCGCCGCGAGGAGCAGGCCTCGATCGGGCGGTTCGGAGACGCCTACCGCGATTATATGGAGAAAACGCCGGCCTTCGTTCCGAGACTGTCCGGCCAGAACTCAGCCGATCTTCGGCGCCAGCACTGAGTGGACCGCGACCCCTGTCGCGGATTGAAGGAGCGATAAAATGACGGTCGCGAGGAAAATCGCCGGCGCCAAGGCGTCGGAAGGGGGCGCTCCCCTGTCGGTTGCGCTCGGGGACGCCGCGCGGTTTGCCGCCTCCACGTCCCCTGCCGTGGAAACCGGCGCCCGCGCCGCGAATGCGCCGCTCGGCGATTACTTCGCCTACGCCCGGGATTTCGCCGAGCGCAGCCTCCTGTTCTGGGACATCCTGCGCCAGCGCGCCGACAATTTTCTGGAGCACGAGCGTCTCGGCCTGCCGGCCTTGCTCGATTTCAAATGGGAAATGTTGCTCGACGCGAGAACCTTCGATCGACCGGCCAATTACGCCTTGCTGCGCATCACCGAAGCAGCGGGCTGCCACGCGGGCGAATGTGTGGACCTGGAGAAGCCGCCTGTCCTCGTTGTCGACCCGAGGGCGGGGCATGGGCCGGGCATCGGCGGCTTCAAACGCGATTCCGAAGTCGGAATGGCGCTAAAAGAAGGCCACCCGGTCTATTTCGTCATATTCTTCCCCGAGCCCTGCGCGAGCCAGACGCTCGCCGACGTGCTCCATGCTCTCCGCCGCTTCGTCGACGAGGTCGCGCGCCGCCACCCCGGCAAGCCTCCCGTCCTTTATGGCAATTGCCAGGCGGGTTGGGCGATCACCTTGCTTTCGGCCGATTGTCATGGCCTTGTCGGGCCGGCGGTGCTCAACGGCTCGCCTTTGTCCTATTGGTCGGGCGAATCCGGCGTCAATCCCGCGCGTCTCGCCGGCGGTCTGCTCGGCGGGGTCTGGCTCCCCCACTTTCTAGCCGATCTTGGCGACGGACGCTTTGACGGCGCATGGCTCGCGCAGAATTTTGAAACGCTGAAGCCGGCTAACGCGCTGTGGGACAAATACGCTCAGCTTTTCACCCATCTGGACACGGAACGCGAGCGCTTCCTCGATTTTGAGCGGTGGTGGAGCGGATTCCATAGTCTCGGCCGCGAGGAAATCCTCGCCATCGTCGAAAATCTCTTCATCGGCGATCAGATCGAACGTGGCTTGTACCGGATTTGCGCGGGCTGTCACGCCGATTTGCGCCGGATCAAAAACCCACTGGTGATCTTCGCCTCCCACGGCGACAACATCACGCCGCCGCATCAGGCGCTCGGCTGGATCGCCGCTGTTTACAAGGACACCGCCGACCTCGTCGCTTCTGGCCAGCGGATCGTCTATCTGATCAATCCGCATATCGGCCACCTCGGCATATTTGTTTCCGCCTCGGTGGCGCGGCTTGAGCACCGGGCCATTCTGGAGAGCCTTGGCGAGGTCGAAGCGCTGGCGCCCGGGCTTTACGAAATGAAGATCGACAATCCATCTGGCGACGAGGATTGCCATAAACCGAAATATTCGGTGCGCTTCGAGCCGCGCGATGTCGCGGACCTGCGCTTCGGGCGGACGGACACGTCCTTCGAGCGCGTCGAAGCCGTGTCGAAAGCGCTGGACTCCTATTATTCGACCTTCGTCAGTCCATGGGTCCGGGCTTTCTCGACGCCCGTGACGGCGAATTTGCTGCGCTGGGCGCATCCCATGCGGGCGAGCCGCTATCTCTGGTCCGAGCAGTTTTGCCCGGCGATGAAGTGGGTCGAGATTCTGGCGCCGATCGTGCGCGCGCAAAGGCGACCCATTCCAGATTTGTCTCCATGGCTAAAGCTGGAACGTGACTTCATCGCCAAAACCTCCGACGCCTTCGAATTGGCGCGTGTCTGGCGCGATGGTTTGGAGGAGTTGGCTTTCGCCGCCATTTACCAAACGTTTTCAGCGAAGCTGGCGTTTTCCTCGAGCCCGGGGGCCAACCCAAAGACCCGCCGGTCAAACGAGTCTTCCTGCCGCAATGCGAGCTTATGAGGCGTGCTTTGATAGCCCCTTTGCGCCGCCCCCGTCATGGCCTTTCGCGATCCGGCGACCGGAAAGGGCGGGGCTTTGGCTGCCGCCAGGACCCATTTTCATTCTCCTGGCTCAAAGCGCCTTGCCATGCTTCACGCCAGAAGCGATTTATGAGATAATTCAACATGCGCGTTTTGGCGGCGATCCGGCAACTTCTGCTGAGCCTCGCGGTTCTGGGGCTGCTGTTTGCGCCAACGACCGGCTCCGCGCATAGGGTGATGGGGCCGGCGCCGATGATGGACATGGCCCACCACGCCCCGGACTGTCCCGAAAATCCCATCAACGATTGTCCGAGATGCGCTTTGACGGCGTCTTGCGCCTTTCATTGTATCGACATTTTGGCTGTCGAGCCGGCGTTTGCAGTCTCTTTCGAACATGGGCCGGCCCCCATTGTCCCCGACGCCTTGCAAATTATCGCCGGCATCGACCATCCGCCCGAACTAAAGCCGCCGTGCGCCTGAAAATTCTTGCCGGCTAACAGCCCGGGGCGTCACCGCGCTCCTTGCGGCTGCGCGCGGTAAGACTTTGGGCGTCGCCTTTTGGGTCGGCGTTTAAAATCCAATCATGACCGCTGTATGTTATGCTGTAAAAATACAGAATACCAGTTATTTGTGTTTATATCTCACTGTGTATTTTTTCAATTATTGGCGATATCACTGATATATTACTTTACTATAATTTATTTTGTGCTTTGATGTTGCCGACGTAGACATTGTTCCGAGGAGGCTGAAATGTCCCGTTCAAAATCCCCTATCGCTCTCGCGATGGCGTTCGCCCTTATGGGCGCCACGCCCGCTTTCGCCTGGAGAATGGGTGGGCCGGAATGGCTGCAAATGATGGGGAAGATTCGCGCCGATAGAGCCGATTCCGGTTCTCCGAGGACTGAACGCGCCCGATTAGAACACGGTGGATCGTTCACCGCACACGTTCCCGGTTCCTCGCGGAACCGGACCATTCCCCGTACTCGATAGTCGCGTTGTCGGTGTGACGGGGAACCGATGATCGTCTACCCCTGCGAGGTCGGGTGCTGCGCCATGTCGCATATTCGATGGGTTGGAGATCGCCCGGCCCCGTGTTAATGGTTTGATCGTTCCGAGGTCCGTCCATGTCGTCCTGGTTCCGGCTCATTCTCTCTGTACTGGCTCTCGCAGGCCTGCTGGCCGCGGGAACGGGCGGAGCTTTCGCGGGCAAGAGCCATCGCCATCACTGCCCGGAAATGGCGGCCGCCATGATCATGGGCCACAACGCCTCGGGCGCCGCCGGCGAGCATCACGGCGCGACCCCCGACTGCTGCGTGATGGGCGCCTGCGCCCTCATGGCTCCGGTTTCCGCGCCTCAAGCCTATGTCGTCACGCCAAGCGCCTATGCGCAGGCTGTGCTGCCGGCAATTGATGACGCGGGCCCGCCAAGTTTTTCCGTCTCCCCTGGTTTGCGGCCTCCCATCGCTTAGAGCGTTGATTCTTCGCTTCCGCCTGCTCTGAAGGGCCGGCGGTCGCGGCGCGATTCTATGCTTACGCCGGCTTGCCGGCTGGGAGACCGATCAGCATGACCTCTTCCGCTCTATTCAGGGGCGCATGGGCGCTCGCGGGAGGCGTGGCCTTTGCGGCGACGCTTGCAGTCCCAAATTTTTCTCTCGCCGCGCAGGCTGACGCCCTCGCGCAGACCCAGGACGATCCCGTTCTCTTTTATCGCGCCCCAATGGGCGGCGCCGACCTGTCCTTCGGGCCGAAGAAGGACGGCATGGGCATGGATTACCTGCCGGTGCGCCGTTCGGACATTCTTCCCCTGCTGAAGCAACTGCCCACCGTTGCCGCCGCCTCGGACGAAAAGCCGCTGTTCTGGCGCGACGCCATGGGCGGTCCGGATATCTCGCTGGCGCCGAAAAAGGACTCCTTGGGCATGGATTATCTGCCCGTTCGCCCAGCCGACATCGCGAAGCTGTTGCCATCGACCGGCGCGCCCGCCCCGGCCGCGGCGCCGGCGAAGCCCGCGACGGGCGAGAGACGTATCCTTTATTACCGCAACGCGATGGGCCTGCCCGACATTTCCAAGGTTCCCAAGAAGGATTCGATGGGCATGGATTACCTGCCGGTCTATGAGGGCGAGGACACGGATTCGCCTGTCGTCACGCTGTCGCCTGGCAAGGTGCAGCGCGCCGGCGTGCGCTCCGAGCCGGTCGAGGCCAAAAACCTCGCCGCCACGATCCATGCGCCCGGCACGATCCAGCTCGACGAGCGTCTGGTCGCGGTGGTCGCGCCGCGCTCGGTCTCGTTCATCGAGAAGGTCGCCAATGTGACGACCGGCGACCGGGTCAGAAAAGGCCAGATCCTGATGCGGCTCTATTCGCCGGAAATCGCCGCCGCCGCCGCGCAATATCTCGCCACGCCGAATTTTGCCGGCGCCCGCACGCGCCTTGAAAACCTTGATGCGCCGCCGGGCGTTCTGGCCGAGATCGACCGTACGAAGAAAGCGCCCCTGTCCATCGACTGGCCTTCCCCGCGCGATGGGATCGTGATGGAGCGCAAGGCGGTCGACGGCATGAAGGCGGAGGCCGGCCAGACCCTGTTCACTATCGCCGATCTCGGTCACGTCTGGGCGCTGATCGACATTTCGGAACAGGATTATGAAAGGGCAAGACCTGGTCAGGAGGTCACGATTCATGCGCGCGGCGTCAATGGCAAAACCTTTTCCGGCCGCGTCAGCCTGATCTACCCGGAAATCAATCGCGCGACACGCACCGCCCGCGTGCGGGTCGATCTCGACAACCCCGACCTCATCCTTCGCCCCGAAATGTATGTCGAGGCCATTATCGCGACCGGCGGCGGCAACAAGGTTCTGACGGTTCCTGAAAGCGCGGTCATCGATTCCGGGACAGGCAAGCTCGTCCTGCTCGATCTTGGCAATGGGCGCTTCGAGCCGCGCGCGGTCAAGACCGGCTTTCATGGCCAGGGCGAAGTCGAAATCCGCGAAGGCGTCGCCGAGGGCGACAAGGTCGTCACCGCCGCCAATTTCCTGATCGACGCCGAGAGCAATCTCAAGGCGGCGCTCAAGGGCCTCAGCCCGGCGGGGGCGTCGCAATGATCGGGCGCCTCATTGCCTGGTCGGCGCGCAATCTTTTCCTGATCTTCATCGGGACGGTCTTCGTCGTCGGCGCCGGCGTCATGGCCCTGCGCACGCTGCCGCTCGACGCGCTGCCCGATCTCTCGGACGTTCAGGTCATCGTCTATACCGAAGTTCCCGGTCAGGCGCCGCAGGTCGTCGAGGATCAGGTCACTTATCCGCTCGCCAGCGCCATGCTGACCGTGCCGCGCTCGAAAGTGGTGCGCGGCTTCTCCTTCTTCGGCGTGTCCTTCGTCTATGTCATCTTCGAGGACGGGACCGATCTTTACTGGGCGCGTTCCCGCGTCCTCGAATATCTCTCCGCCGCCGGCCGGCAGTTGCCGGCCGGGGTTACGCCGGTTCTGGGGCCGGACGCGACCGGCGTCGGCTGGGTCTATCAATATGCGCTGGTGGCGAAAGAGCTGACGCTCGCCGAAACACGCTCGCTTCAGGACTGGACGATTCGCTATGGCCTCGCCAAGGCCGAAGGCGTGGCCGAGATCGCGAGCGTCGGGGGCTTCGTCAAGCAATATAATGTCGTCGTCGAACCAGGCCGTTTGCAGGAACTCGGAATTCCTCTGCAAAAGGTGCGGGACGCCATCCGCGCCAGCAACCAGGATGTCGGCGGACGCACGGTCGAGCTTTCGGAATTCGAGTTCATGGTGCGCGGGCGCGGCTATCTGCGCGGCGTCTCCGACCTCGAAAACATCGTGCTGCGCTCCGACAACGGCACGCCGCTGCGGCTCAAGGATGTGGCGCGGGTCGAGATCGGCCCGGACGAGCGGCGCGGCATCGCCGAACTCAACGGCGAGGGCGAGGTCGCGGCGGGCGTCGCGCTCCAGCGCGTCGGCGCCAATGCGCTCACCGTCATCGACAATATCAAGACGGCCTTCGCGCAAATCGCGCCGAGCCTGCCCGAGGGTGTCAAGATCGTCCCGGTCTATGACCGCTCGCAACTGATCGATGCGGCGATCGAGACGTTGAGACATACATTGTTCGAGGAAAGCCTCATCGTCGCGCTGGTCTGCGTGATTTTTCTGCTCCATGTGCGCAGCGCCCTGGTCGCCATCGTCATGTTGCCTGTTGGCGTCCTGATGGCCTTTGCGGCGATGAAGGCGCTCGGCCTCGGGGCGAACATCATGAGCCTGGGCGGCATCGCCATCGCCATCGGGGCGATGGTGGACGCGGCCATCGTGATGATCGAGAACGCCCACAAGCATCTCGAACGCGCGCCGCCAGGCAAGCCGAGGCTCGACATCATGATCGAAGCCGCGAGCGAAGTCGGCCCGGCGCTGTTTTTCAGCCTGCTGGTGATCACCGTCTCCTTCCTGCCGATTTTCACGCTGGAGGAGCAGGAAGGGCGGCTGTTCAGCCCGCTCGCCTATACGAAAACCTTTTCGATGGCGGCGGCGGCGATACTATCGGTGACCCTCGTTCCCGCCCTGATGGTGGTTTTCGTGCGGGGAAAAATCATTGCCGAGCACAGGAATCCGATCAACAAATTCCTGATCTGGATTTATCGGCCGGCGATCCGGACGGTTCTGCGAGCCAAGGTTCCGACGATCCTGCTGGCGATCGCGGCCATGGCCGCGACGGTTTGGCCGGCGCGCCAGATCGGCGGCGAATTCATGCCGACGCTCAACGAAGGCACGCTGCTTTACATGCCGACCACCTTGCCGGGCCTTTCGGTCACCAAGGCGGCCGAACTGCTCCAGAAACAGGACCAGATCATCAAGAGCTTCCCGGAGGTGAAATCGGTCTTCGGCAAGGCGGGCCGCGCCAATACCGCGACCGATCCGGCCCCGATCGAAATGTTCGAGACCGTGATCCAGCTGAAACCCAACGAGCAATGGCCGGCAGGCCTGACCGTCGACCAGTTGATCGCCAGGATGGACGCCGCGCTTCAGTTCCCCGGCGTCGCCAACGCCTGGACCATGCCGATCAGGGGCCGTCTCGACATGCTCGCGACCGGCATTCGCACGCCGATCGGCATCAAGGTCTTTGGCCGCGACCTGAGCGAGATCGCGACCCTCGCGCGTCAGGTCGAGGCGGCGGTGAGAAAGGTTCCGGGGACTTCGAGCGCCTATGCCGAACGGATCATCGGCGGCTATTACCTCGAAATCGACCCGGATCGCGCGGCTTTGGCGCAATATGGCCTGACCATCGGCGACGTGCAGGAGGTGATCGCCACGGCGCTCGGCGGCGAGACCGTGACGACCACGGTCGAGGGCCGCGAGCGCTATGGCGTCAACATCCGCTATCCCCGCGATTTCCGCTCGTCGCCGCGGGAGATGGCCCGTGATGTGCTTATTCCCCTGCCAGGCGGCGGCACGACGCCTCTTGGCCAGGTCGCCAAAATCGACCTCGTGCGCGGACCGACCGCGATCCGCACCGAGAACGGGCAGTTGGCGGCCTATGTCTATGTCGATGTGCGCGACCGCGACATCGGCTCCTATGTCGCCGAGGCGCAACAGGCGGTGGCGAAGGCGGTGCGGTTTCCGCCGGGGTATTATGTGACCTGGAGCGGGCAGTTCGAATATATGGAGCGCGCGGCGGCGAAGATGCGGGTGGTCGTGCCGGTCACCCTGCTGATCATCTTCCTGCTGCTCTATCTCAACTTCCGCCGCCTCACCGAAACCCTGATCGTCATGGCCTCGCTGCCCTTCGCTCTCACCGGCGGCATATGGCTGATGTGGCATATGGGCTTCAACATGTCGGTCGCGGTCGCGGTCGGCTTCATCGCGCTTGCCGGCGTCGCCGCCGAGACCGGCGTGGTGATGCTGATCTATCTCGACCAGGCGATGAAGGAGGTCGCGGCCGAGCGCGGCGCGGCGGGCCAGCCCTTTACCCGCGCCGATCTGCATGCGGCGATCATGCGCGGCGCGGTCGAGCGCGTGCGGCCCAAGATGATGACGGTCGCCGCGATCATGGCGGGCCTCCTGCCGATCCTGTGGAGCACGGGCGCGGGTTCCGAAGTGATGCGGCGCATCGCCGTGCCGATGATCGGCGGCATGACCTCGTCCACCCTGCTCACCCTGATCGTCATTCCGGCGATCTACGCCCTCGTCAAGGGGTCTGGACTGCCGCGCGAACAGGCGGCGGTCCTCGCAACCAAGGAGCCCCAGCCGGCGGCCGCCGAATAGGGGAAAAATGGCGCCGACATGTTCGAAAGGTTTCCGGCCATGGCGCGATACCGCGCGCCGCGCCGATTGAAGAGGAGAAGACCAGATGAAAACAATCGTCAAAACCCTGGCGGCCTTCGGCATGCTGACCGTCTCCGCCCCAGCCTTCGCCCCCTTGGCCTGGGCCCAGAGCCCGTCGGACCACGACGCGCATCATCCGGCGCAAAGCGAAGCGCCGACCGCCGCGCCCGCCCTGCCAGCATCTCCGTCCGCACAGGGCGGCATGGGCGGCGCGGCGATGCCGAAATCGATGGGCGGCGGCATGGGAGACGGCATGGGCATGGATATGATGCGCAAGATGCGGACGATGCGGATGATGGGGATGGGCGGCTGCGGCATGGGGGCGATGGAAGCGACTGACTATGTCGAAGGACGCATTGCCTTCCTGCGCGCCGAACTGAAGATCACCGACGAGCAGACGCGCGTGTGGAACGCCTTCGCCGATGCGCTGCGGGCTCGCGCGCAAAAGCTCGCCGAAACGGGCGGCTCCATGGCGGGGCAGGGCGCCGCTCAACAGCCGCCGACCGTCGTCGACCGTCTCGATCTGCAGGAACGCTTGCTCACGGCCCGTCTCGAAGGCCTGAAAGCGATCAAGGCGGCCGTGGTCCCGCTTTACGCGGCTCTATCGGACGATCAGAAAAAAACCGCCGACGAACTGCTTGGCCCGCATGTCGGAATGGGCATGATGGCGATGCCGGGGATGTCGCGCGGCGGGATGATGGGGCAGGGCATGATGGGCGCCGGATCGAAGGGCGGCGGAATGACCCAGCCGGGGCAGATGAAACCCGAGTCCATGCCGGGCATGGGGAAATAACGGGCCGTTCCAGCGCGTCGCGCTGACGCCGTGACCCGGGCAAACGCGGGCCACGGCGACTGAGCCCGGTCGCATCCAGGAGAAAAAGAATGCGTAACCTCCTTCATCTTTTGCGCGCCTGCTCCGCGGTCGTCTGGACGATAGCCGCGGCGGCTTCCCTGAACGCCGCTTCCAGCGCGGCGCTCGCGGCGGACCGCCCCGCCGGGGTCGCCCGGGCCGAGAAACCTTCCGGCCAGGGAACGCTCAACGCCATCGATGCGGCCAAGCGCCAGCTCAACATCACCCATGGCCCGATCGCCGCGCTCGACTGGCCGGGCATGACCATGGATTTCGGCGTCGCGCCGGGCGTCGATCTCACTGCGCTCAAAGCCGGATCGAAAATCTCCTTCACCCTGTCCCGCGGCGCCGACGGCATGTATGTCATCGACGCGGTCGAGCCCACTCGGTAAAGCCCGGCGTCCCCGCGCCGCCCGCTGTCAAGGAAACAAAGGATGATGGGAATGCGACCGCCCTCCGCCGCCGTCCTGACCGGCTTGAGCCTGACGCTCGGAATCGCGCTCGGCGGCTGCGCCTTGACGCCGGACGGCGCGCGCGACGAGCAGGCCAGGCTGGCCGCGTCCTCAACGCCTTTCGAGAAACCCGCCGAAGCGCGTGAATTGCCGACTCTATCCGGGCGCGTGGGCTGGCGCGACGTGCTGCATCGAGCCTTTCTCGCCAATGGCGATCTGGAGGCGGCCTATTTCGAATGGAAGGCGGCCTTCATCGAGATCGACAAGGCTTCGGCCTGGCCGAACAGCAATCTCACCTTCGGCTACAGCTATTTGTTCTCGCCCGCCAATATGACGGCCTGGGATCGGACGACGCTCGCCGCCGGATTCGATCCGAGCGTCAATTTGCAACTGCCGGTCAAGCCGGCGACGGCCGGCAAGGTCGCGCTGGAGGCGGCAAGAGAGGCGGGCGAGAAATTCCGCGCCGCCAAATTCGATCTGCAAAAAAAGGTCCTGGACGCTTATTTCGACCTGGCGCTGGCCGAAGAAAAGGTCCGCATTCAGGGCGACGTCGTTCATTTCCTCGATCTGGCCTCGGCTTCCGCGAGCGCGCGCGCCCAGGTCGGCGGCTCGGCGCCCGACGCGCTGAAGGCCAGGACCGAACAGGAAATCGCCAGGAACAATCTCCGCAATCTCGACGCGGAGGTCCGGTCAGCCAAAGCCAGGCTCAACGGCCTGCTGGCGCGCAACGCGCGGGATCCGCTCAACCTGGCGCCGCAATTGCCCGCGCCGCGTCCGGTTCCCGCCAATGACGCGCGGCTGATCGCCGTCGCCGTCGATCGCAATCCGGAGCTCGCCGCGCTCGCCCGCCAGGTCGCCGGACGCAAGGACGCCATCGATCTGGCCTCGCTCGGCTATCTGCCGGACGTCATCCCGTCCTTTTCCGTCACCGGATCGATTTCCCAAACCCTTGGCGCCATGGCGATGCTGCCGACGACTCTGCCGCAGATTCGGGCGACGATCGACAATGCGGCGGCGCTGGAGCGGTCGTCCGAAGCGCTGCTGCGGCAGACGGGCAAGGACCGCGCCGCCAGTTTCGTCGCCAATCTCTATCTGATGCGCAACGCCGAGCGCCAGGTCGCGCTCTACCGCCGCAGCATCACGCCTCTCGCCCAGCAGACGCTTGCGAGTTCGCAACAGGCCTATGCGGCGGGGCAATCGTCTTTTGTCGATCTGATCGACAGCATCCGGACCTATGACGCGATCAGGCTTCTGGCCGCGGAAGCGCGGATCGAGCGCGAGAAGCGGCTCACCGAGCTTGAGGCGCTGGCCGGAGTCGATGTCGAGACGCTTGGCAAGCCGGAGGCCGCGGGCGCGGTCGAGGCGCGACTGTGACAACCGGCGGCCGGTCTGGCGGACGCGTCGATGGCGCGCCAAAGAGGAGGACGAACGATGTGGGGCTACGGCGGCATGACGAGCGGAGGCGGGATGTGGGGCATGGGGCTGATCTGGCTTCTGGTCCTGGCCATCCTCGTGTTGGGGGTCGCGGCGCTGATCAAATATTTGCGCGGCTGACAGGCGAGGGCGCGCCAATCCAGGTCCATGAGGGAAAAATGACGGCAAGACTTCGATTCCGGGAGATCGCTCCTGTTCTGTCCTTCTTGGCGATGGTGGAAAGCGCGTCGGCTCACGCGCATCTGAAAAGCGCCAGTCCAGCGCCCGACTCCGTCGTCGAAACGGCGCCACAGGACGTGCGGATCGCCTTCAGCGAGGCCATCGAGCCGAGCCTGTCGGCAATCACGATCGTCGGGCCGAAGGGGCAGGTCGCCACGGCAGGCAAGGCTTTTGTCGACCGGGCCGCGCCCGCGACCCTTGTCGTCAAGCTTTCCCAGCCTTTGCCGCCTGGCGCCTATGAGGCGCGCTGGCGTTGCGTCGGCATGGATAGCCATGTGATGCGCGGAAGCTATCATTTCCAAGTGCGTCCATGACCGACGGCTTTTTCGTGCTTCTCACGGCGGCGCGGTGGGCGCAATTCCTCTCGCTGTTCGTCCTGTTCGGCGTGCTTCTGTTCCCCTTCTATGTCACGCGCGCGGCCCCGGCGCCCAGCGGAGAGCGGCTGGCTTTGAAGATGCGAAGGGCGGTCCTGATCGCGGGGGCCGCGCAGCCGCTTTCGATCCTGGTCTGGCTCGCGGCGTCGATGGCGAGCATGGGGGACGGCTGGTCCAGCCTCCGCGACGCCGATTTCCTGAAGGCGTTCTTCTTCGAAGCCAGCTTCGGGACCATCTGGCTGGCGCGTTTGTCGCTCACAATTGTTCTTGTTGGCGTGCTGGCCGCGGCGCGCGGGCGCCTGCCGGCCCGCAACCCGGCGACCGCCTTTGCGCTTGGTCTTGCCGGCGCGCTGCTCATCAGCCAGGCCGGCATCGGTCATCCGGCCGGGCTACCCCTCGGGGAGCGGCCAATTGTCGTTGCCGGCTATGCCCTGCACCTCCTGGGCGGCGCGGCGTGGATTGGCGGACTTTGGCCATTGGGCGCGATATTGGCGGAATTGCAAAAGGACGATCGCGCTCAGCCCTATGTCGAAGTCGCGCTTGGACGTTTCGCGACCATGGCGAGCGCCTCGGTCGGGCTGCTCCTGCTCGGCGCCGCCATCAATATCGGACCGGAGATGGCGACTTTGAAAGCCTCGAACCCATCGGCGTGGTGGTGGGCCGCCGCGATGAAAGCCGTGCTGTTTGGCGCACTGATCGTGATCGCTTGCCGCAACCGTTTCGTCCTGGCGCCTTCACTCGCGATCCGGCCAAGGGAAGCCGCGAGGGATTTGCTTCGCAACGTCATTGTCGATCAAGGCTTGGCGGTCGTTCTCCTCGCCGTGGCCGCTTTCATGGGCGTCACGTCGCCAACGGGATAGGCAGCGGCGATCGGCGCCAGGGCGAGGCGTCGAGAATCCGAAACGGCGGTGATCCAGCCTTCGCTCGTCTTGCGGCCACGCCGGCGCAGATCGCGCCGCCAAGCTGAATTCACCCGACCCCGGCGCAGGTCCGCTTATCGGCCTGTTTCTTCCTTTCGATCCAGGGCCGGAATCCGCCCGGGGACCGTCGACCTTGAACTCCACCGTTTGAACTGACCGGCGAAGGTCGACAGGCAGAGGTCGACCCGAAGGGGAGTCAGCCACAAGTTGTGATTGTCTCCTTGTCAGGGGGAGCCAGTCAGCGGGTCGACGCGGCGCTTGGCCCGAGAGTGTGGCGCCGTGCAAATATGCCTTCGAACGCTCATCGGGACATCGTTGACGTGGTGTCAACCGGCGACCTCGCGTTTCGCGTTGGCGCGCACAAACCACGGACTCCATCTGGCCGTGGCTTTCCTATTTCGGGTGGGCGGCCCGCGTCGCGGCGATCCGCGCCTTCAGGGCCGAGAGGCCCACGGCGCCGACCAGCAAATTCCCGCCGACGACGTAGCTCGGCGTGCCTGTCACGCCCAGCGCCGCGCCGAGCTTGACCGTTTCCTCGATCGTCGCGACCACTTCCGCGCTCGCCATGTCCCGGGCGAGCAGGTCCATGTCGAGGCCCAGTCCACGGGCGACATCGAGAGCCTTGGCTTCGCTCACCGGGCCGGGCGTTTGCAGCAACGCTTGATGAAAGCTCAGATATTTCGAGGGCGCCTGCATTCGCGCCGCGATCGCCACCCGCGCCGCGGCGGCCGAACCCGGACCAAGAACAGGGTATTCCTTCAACACGATCTTCAGGCGCGGGTCGTCCTTGAGCAGTCGCAGCGTATCTCCCAGCGCCCGCCGGCAATAGCCGCAATTGTAATCGAAGAACTCGACCAGCGTTACGTCACCATTCGGGTCGCCGAGGGTGACTTGATGCGGCGAGTCGAACAAAACGGTCGATCGGCTGGCGATGGCCGCGGAGCGGTCGATGGCCGTCCCGTCGGTCGCCTTGCCGAGCGCGCCGGGCCGGCTTTTCAAGATCGCGGCGAGAATCTGCCCCACTGCTTCCGGATGGCTGATAAAATAGTTTTTGACGATTTCGCCGAGTTCGTCCGGGTGGCTGGCGAGATAATCCTTCACGACGGCTTCAACTTGCCCGCGCTGGTCCTGCGCCTGGACGCCCGGCGACGCCACGGCGACCAGGATGGCGGCGCCGATCGCTTTCCAGACTTTCATGGCGTTTCTCCTGCACGAAGAAAAAAATTGGAGCGTGGATTCGGCGGCGGCCCGAAAAATTCCCGCTTTCCCAAGGTCATCTCAGATATCCGGGGCCCGGGCCCGGCCTGAATCCGCCGCCGGGAAAAATGCCCTGGCCCGGTCCCGTGAGGCCTGGTCTCGGCAATGGCGCGCAACCTCCGAAGCGATTGCGGAAAAAGCCCGGCGGGCAAGGCGGTGGGTGGAGCGGCCGGCAGAAGCCGCGCGGGCCGCGCACAAAACCCGGGCCGCAGGTGAGATGGCGCGGCGCCACGCATTGGCCGCGGCGGGTGGCGACCATCCCGTCAGGGCACGCCAATTTTGCGGGTGGGGCGCAGCCGCCGGACCGCAGCTTGCGCATTCCGCCAGGACAGGCTGCATGCCGGAGCAGGACGCAGCGGCCCGACCGGAGACTGATCATGCCGGCAGGGCACGTCCCATGCGGGGTTGGCGGCGTTGCGACGCATTTGCCGCCGATGAGCGCGGCGCCCCCGGGGCAAGCTGGCGGCGCGCCCAAGCAGCGCTTGCCGTCGGCGCTGAGATTGCGGAGCAGGCAGCAGGAGCCGTTCGCGACCGGCGCGTAGCCGACCGCGCACGGAGGGACGGGCAGCGGCGTCAGGATCAGCTTCCTCGGCGCCGGACAGGCGCCGCGGCTCGCCGCATCGACCGGCGCCGGGCAGCATTCGCCGTTGCTGGTCACATTGGCCGCCGCGCAGCAGGGACCGTTCGGGGTGGGAATGAGCCCCGCCCCGCAGCAGGACGGTCCGGGCTTGATGGGAGGAATCAGGATCACGCATTGGCTGTTGTTGGGTCCGCCCGGCCCCTGGCCCGTCGGGCAGCATTGGCCGGTCGAGGTCGCCTGACTGGCGAGACAGCAAACGCCGCTCGCCACGACATAGCCCGGCGCACAGCCCGGCTGGCAATTCGCGCCGCCGGCCGGCGCGCAGGGCGGCGTCTGGGCGCATTGCCCGTTGACCAGCGCGGTTGGACAGCAGGCTTTCGCACCATTGGCGCCGGAATAGACGTGGCCGCTGTCGCAACAATAATTGCTCGGGCCGATCGCCGTCTGCCCGGCGGGGCACGACGAATTCGAACAGGCGGCGCTGGCGGCCAGAGCCGCCGGCGGACAGCAGACGCCGCCGATCTGGACGTCGGGCCGCTGGCAGCCCGGCTGGCAGCCGGATTCGCCGCCGCCGCGTCGGCGGACTTCATTGGGCGGGCAACCCAAGACCGGCGGCGGAGGCGGCGGCGGTTTGACCTTGCGCGGCGGCGGCGGGCCTCCGGGCGGCCGCGCGCCTCCGGGCGGCGGGAGGGCCGGCGCGGGCGGGATCAAAGGCGCGAAGGCCTTCTCGATGCAGGCGAGGCGGATGGCCAGAGCGCCGAGCCGGCCATGGTTGGAAGCGTCCCAGGGGCCATCGCCGTAGCCGATGAAATAGCTGCGCCAGGGAGGAACGTTGCGCGGCCGGTCGAGCCAGAGGCCCTCGCCCTGAAGCCCATCGACGTGGAGCGGGCCGCTCGCGCCCAGGCGCCGGGCGGTCTCGACGTCGGGGGAATTGCGCAGATCCTCGCCGGTCGCCCACAGGAAACCGCCGCAGGATCCGGTGATGACGGCGCCCCGTCGGTCGTAATTCGGTCCTTCGGCCGCGCCGCCGTCGGCGTTGCGCAAGGCGCCGGGAAAACCGATCGCATATTCGTCCGGAACTTCCTGCCAGACGCGGCGCCCGCCCGGAGCCGCGCCGATGACCGCGAACCGCAGCACGCGGCCGATTCCCGGCGCGGCGAGCGGCTCGAACGTCATTGATCCCGTCGGCGCCGCCCGCTCGGCAAGCAGCATGCGGCCCTGATGATCGAAGGCTATTGTACCGATTTCCGTCGGTCCGCTCGCCGGGGGCGTTTGCAATTCGATGAGCGCGTCGTCGCCAAAGCCGCCGTCCTCGCGCAAGGAGACGGACCAGACCCGCAGGCTGTCGGCGACGGCGTAATAAAGCCGTCCGTCATGGACCGCGAGGGCGAAGACCCGTCGCGCCGGCGCGGCGTATCCCCAGGATTCGGGATCGCCGCTATCAAACGAAGTGGAAGCGGGATCGAGCGGCGTCCGCCTGTCCCAGGCGACGGGGGCAAGCCCCTGCGCGCTTAAGCCCACGACGCCATGATCGTAAACCCCGAGTTCGGAGCCGGTCGGTGAAAAGCGGTGGATGAGGCCGTTTTCGCGATCCGACACATAGAGAGATTTCGACCGCGGATCGTAAGCCAGCGCCCCCAGAGCGGCGCCGGAATTGGAGCGTCCGTCGGTCGTGACATTGGCGAAGAGCGAAACCTTGGCCGTGACGCCATCGATCCGGTAGATCGTTCCCGGCCCGCCTTGCGGCCCCCATAGGCCGGGCATGAAGCGCGCGCCCGCCGCCCCGGTCCGCACATGAACAAGCGCGCCGGTCGGGCCGGGGGCGACAATGGGCAGGCCATAAACGGAGGTCGCCGCGAGATAGATATTGGGCCGGACCTGATCGTCGAGGGCCACGCCGAATACCTGTCCCACGTCCCGCGCGGCGAAGGTGAAGGGTTTGGGGGCATCCACGAATTGTCCGGCGGCGGGGCCGGCGGGGCGGCGCAAATCGACGACGCGGGCGCTTGGACCGGCGAGGTCGATCATCGTCTTCGCGCCGGGGTCCTCGCCGGGCGCGATGCTCACCGGCAGGGGCGCGCCGGAAAACCCGGTGACGACGGCCTCGCCCGGCGCGACGACCGCGAAGGGCGGCGGCTGTTGCGCCAGCGCGGCTCCGGTCGGAGCAAGAGCGGCGGCGATCCAGGCGGCAAGGCCCAGACCGATCCGGCGCAAGCTCAATGCGGCGCCCCGCCGGCGGCCCCCGTCCCTCGCGCGCGATGTTCCACTCCTCTCGGCCATGGTCCGCCTATTGAGTCGTCTGGTTGGGGCCGCAGGTTCCAAGGGTCAGATTCGGTGGGGACCCGGCGGGACAGCAGGTTCCACACGACGTCACCTGCGTCGGGTCGCAGCAGGTTCCATCGGGCGTTCTCACTTGAGTGGCGGCGCAGGGCGGCACGCAATTACCGCTGTAATTGACTTGGCCTGGGGGGCAGTTCTTGACCAGCGGCGGCGGACAGATCTGCCCTTCGGGATTGTATTGCCCGGCGACCGGCGGCACGGCGGCTCGGCCGGTCTGGTCGCAAATGCAGACCTGGGACAACGGACCCGACGGCGCCGCCGGATGGGTGTTTTGCGTGGGATCGGCGCTCGTCGGGCACTGGCAGGAATAGGTCCAGGTGCAATCGTAGAATTCGTTATTCTGGCACGGCCAGCCGACGCTGGCGTCCTGCGGCGTCGGCTGCTCGCCCAACTGCATCGGGCTCGGGCAGAGGCAATATTGCGGTTGGCAGGCGTCAACGAGACTGGTGACCAGAACGCCATTCGGCGTTTGATCGACCCGCGAGGGCGGAGGGTTGCTGTTCTCGCCATAGATCGAGCCGCAATCGACCATTTGAGGCGGGGAGGGCGTGCAGCCGCAGCCCTGGCCCAACAAAGCCTGCTGCAGGCCACATAGCGCCTGCTGGAAACAGGCGCCAAGCGAACCGACAATCTGGCCGACCCCTTGCTCAAGATCGCAGCCGCATTGCGCAATGCTGATCGGATCGCCCAGGCCGGTGATGGACTGGACCGCGCTGGGATCGACGCCGAGCGCGGTTAACCAGCTCTGCAAGGCGTTGGCGTCCTGGACGGCCGTGTTGAGCTGGGTGCAGAGATTGTCGACAGACCCCTGGCCCTGGGCTGCGGCGACGCCGCCCAGCGTCGCCGCCAGGCCCGCCGACAGCGCGCACGCGCCGCTATCCGCGCAAGCGGCCCCGCACGCGCCCGACGAAAGCGAGCCCACGGTGTTCACAAAGTCGTTCAGGAAGTCGCCGAAATTGCAGCCGTCGGCGCGCGCCTGAAGCGGCGTCGCCAGGAAAACGGCCAAAGCGAGGGCTCCGGCGAAAAGCGAGAGCAGGCCGAATGGTCGAGCAGGACAGGGTAAAGGCAAAACCCGACGGATCGCTCGCGCGGACGTCGTCAAAACCGAAACAGAAACGTCTCGACAAGGCATCGGCGCGCCTTTTCGGCAGCGATACGATTCGAGTTTGTCCGCGCCTTTGCAATAAGTCAAGCTCGGACGATCCTGTGCTAGCAAGGGATAGGCGCCAGCAAGGGGAAGGCAGCAAATCGAGGGATATCGGGGCGTAGAAACGGCTAGGGCTGAGTACGCGGGCGGTGTGCACAACCACTTGATTTATCGTGGTTTATCGTAGGATTTCGTGGGGAAAGGATGGTGCCCAGGGGCGGAATCGAACCACCGACACTGCGATTTTCAGTCGCATGCTCTACCAACTGAGCTACCTGGGCGTGTTTTTTCTCTCGCAACGACCGGGGCCGTCGCAGTGGTCGCCTTATAGAAAGCGCAAAGCAGCTTGTCCAGCCCCGAAAGGGCGACAAGGCGTAGATCGTCCCATCGAGGACGCGGGGCCGCAAGCGGCCGGCCTTTTCATCGGCAGCCGCGCAATGTGGCGCGGTTTGACATAAACCCCTTGTCGGGTCTCTTTCCGGGGCCTTATGGTGATTGATCGCGTGCGCCAGGGCGCAGGAGGGATTGTGCCGTCGATCGAGGCAACGAGGAGCCGGAGCGCCATGGGCCAGGCGGCGCGTCCGGGCGGCTTTTCCCCGGAGGGCGGCCCGCGCTTTGCGCGGCGCGCGGCGACCTATGCCGCGCTCGATCTTGGCACCAACAATTGCCGTCTCCTGGTGGCTCGGCCGATCCGCGATGAGGACAGCGGTTCGAGCGAGAATTTTCGCATCGTCGACGCTTTCTCGCGAATCGTCCGCCTTGGCGAAGGTTTGAGCCAGACGGGACGGCTTTCCGAGCCGGCGATTCAGCGCACCATCGACGCCTTGCTGGTTTGCCGCGAGAAAATGGCCCTGCGCGGGGTGACGCGCGCGCGGTTGATCGCTACCGAAGCGTGCCGCGCGGCCGAAAACGGCGCCGAATTCATCGAGCGCGTGCGCGAGCGCACAGGACTGGAGCTCGAAATCATCAGCCGCGAAACCGAGGCGAGGCTTGCGGCGGCAGGGTGCGCTTCGCTGGCCGATTCGGGCGCGAAAAGCGTGGTCCTGTTCGACATCGGCGGCGGCTCGTCGGAAATCGTCTGGCTCGCCTCCGGTGATGGCCTGTCCGGCGCCGAGCGCGTCCGTCATTGGACTTCGCTCCAGCTCGGCGTTGTCACGCTCGCCGAGCGATTCGGCGGCGCCGAGGTGTCCTTCGCGCAATTTTCGGCGATGACCGATCTCGTTGAGGCGGAATTGCAGCACTTTCTCGCGCGTGCGTCGAAAGAGGAAAAATGCCAGCGGTTCCATTTGCTCGGCACGTCTGGCACGGTCACGACGCTCGCCGGGGTTCATCTCAATCTTCCGCGTTACGATCGCCGCCGGGTTGACGGCCTGTGGATGTCGCGAGACGAAATCGACGCCGTGATGAAGCGGCTTCGGAGCATGTCTTACGCCGAGCGCATCCAGAACTCCTGCATCGGGCCGGACCGCGCCGACCTCGTGCTCGCCGGCTGCGCCATCCTTGAGGGAATCCGACGCTGTTTTCCGTCAGAGCGGATTCGGATCGCCGACCGCGGCCTGCGTGAGGGCATGCTGCTCGAACTGATGCGCGCCGACCGCCCCGCCGCGTGACGCCTCGGGCCTGTTCATTCCGCGCGTTTGCGGCTACGGGGTGAAAGCGGGGCAAGAGGGGCGGCGAATGGCGAAAGCGACAAAGGGGCCGGGCGGGCCGGGCGGTCGCGAATTGAAGACGCGGGTGAAAACCGCGCGCAAGCGAACGCTCTCCTCGACTCTCTGGCTTCAACGGCAATTGAACGATCCCTATGTCGCGCGCGCCAAGCGCGAGGGCTGGCGTTCTCGCGCGGCTTTCAAGCTGCTGGAGATCGACGAGAAGCACCATCTGCTGCAGCCTGGGCAGAGAATCGTCGATCTTGGCGCGGCCCCCGGCGGCTGGTCGCAGGCGGCGGCGAAAAAGGTCAGGTCGGCGGAAGGGAAGGGCCAGGGGAAGGGAAAAGTCGTCGGCATCGACCTGCTCGACGTCGAACCGATCGCGGGCGTGGATTTCGCGGTTCAGGATTTTCTGGCCCCCGAGGCGCCGGAACGGCTGAAGGCGATGCTGGGCGGCGAAGCCGACGGCGTGATTTCGGACATGGCCGCCAACACCACGGGCCACAAGAAAACCGACCATTTGCGCATCATTCATCTGGCCGAGCTTGCGGCGGCATTCGCCGGCGAAGTGTTGAAGCCGGGCGGATTCTTCCTGTGCAAATTGTTTCAGGGCGGCGAGACGGGCGAACTGGTGACGCAACTGAAGCGCGATTACGCTCTCGTTCGCCATATCAAGCCGGGCGCCAGCCGCGCCGATTCGGCGGAGCTTTATGTGCTTGCGACGGGTTTCCGCGCCTCACGGCCTTAGCTAAAAGATAAGGCCCGGTCGCGAGACCGGGCCCGATCGGGAGAATTCCGTGACCCTTTTGGATCTCAGTACTTGGCGACGACCGGCGCCGGATTGCTGAACAGGTACGCCAGGCCGAGACGGACGCTGTTGACCGAGCTCTGCAGGCGGAACGGGGTCGCGGCGCCGAACGCGGTCAGGTTGTAGCTGCCAAAATCGTAATAGCGATATTCGACGCGGCCGACCCAGTTGGGGGTGAAGGCATATTCGACGCCGGCGCCGACATCGAAGCCGGAGAGCGTGTCGCTGTTGCTGAACGAACCGAGGACCGCGCCGGTCGAGGTGACGGCGGTGAGCGAAGAGCTGGTTCCCGCCCAGGCGGCGCCGCCGATGGCGTAGAACAGGGCGCGATCATAGGCGACGCCGAGGCGACCGTTGATCGCAGCAAGCCAGTCCAGCGAGGATTGGGCGTTATAAAAGATCGTGGGCGCTACCCTGATGGTGTTAACAGGAGTAACGGCCCAGCCGTAGTTGGCGCTCGCGGACGTGCCCTGGAAGTCGCCTTCGATGCCGAGGACGAAATTGTTGATCTGGTAGTTATAGCCGATGTAGCCACCGCCCATGACGCCGGAAGTGTTGAGCGAGTGCGAGGTCAGGCCGAGCGCCGTGTCGTTCAGGCTGGTCGAGGCGAAAGCCCCGCCGATGTCAGCGCCGACGTAAAAGCCGGTCCAGGAGAAAGCCGGAACCGGAGCGACATAAACCGGGGC
>JAJYCZ010000222.1 GCA_021777915.1 Pseudomonadota bacterium
TGGCGTCGTCTGCCGCAAACGAAAAAGCCCCGGGCGCATCACCCGAGGCTTCCTGATCTCGCATCGCATCGCGCCAGTACATCCGTGGAACGACGACGCGCCTGCGAGAAAAAAGATTCATTGCAGTGTTTTCAGGCATGAAGCCGAGGACTTGCCCGTGCGGCAGTCGGCGGTCAGGTCGCAACTGATCTTCTGGCCTTCACTGAGGCCTGGAAGTCCAGCCGGTTCGACTGCGTTGATGTGAACAAAGACATCGTTGCTTCCGTCGTCGAGCCGGATGAAACCAAATCCCTTTTGTCCATTAATCCATTTTACAATGCCAGTAGCCATGCGCTTCCGCTCCCTTAAACAGGCATGAGCGTAACTCATTCCTGCGAATGAGCCACTCTCGATCGATGTTTTTAGAGGAAGTCGTCAGCAGCGTTTGAAACGCGCGGCCAAAGCGTCAGCCAAAATTTCGATTAGCTTCGATAAGCGAGGACGATGGCGATAACAAGGCCAGAAATATTATTCTTATTTTTGTGATGACCTATTTCGGCGTTCCGGAGATGCGCCAACCACGGTTTCAAGCAATGTCTCTTACAGTGATGAGAGCAGCCATCCATAAAAGCCGTCGCCCGTCTCCTTCGGGTCGACAGCGGGCGGCCGCTGTCTATGCGGCCAAGGACAGCTTCGAGCCGATTCCTGCCGATGGTGATCGGCTGGTTGCGGCGGAAAGCCGAAGTCCAAAGTCGCCATCCGCAAGGGCCGCCTGGCGCGATCAGCGGAAATTCGGCTCTGGCCGTAAAACATTGAAATATTTGCTGACAACAGGTCATTCTCCCGCGCTTCGTCGACGACGCAAGGTAGGATGGAAACGGCAAGGTTTGGGTGATGAACCGAGTGATAGACAGGTTCCGATCCAAACAGCGGGTTGAGTTTCGGCGGCGGCAAATCAGGTCTATTCTTTCGGGCCAGACCCAAGGCGCCACCTTCACGGCGGCGGCGACCTAAATAGGGTTCGGGCGGTTCAACGGGAGCAATATCGTGAGCAACGCAGACGAGAAGCGCGTCAATCACCTAGCCGAGCGGAAGGGTTTTCACCTGGAGAAGGGGGGGCATGGAAAGGGCCATGGCCGCTTTTACATTAAGAACGTAGCCGAGGGCACAAGGATGCGTTCTGGCGTCCCCGACCACGAGTATTCCTTTTCGTTGGAAGAGGCTGAGGCCTGGCTTTCCGCCCACTCGAAATGATCCCGAATCTCACCGGCTTGTCCCACTAGCGCTAGCGCAGAGCGGCAGGTGAGACATTCCTGCCTTTGGCGTATCTTCGCCCTTGGTAATTCGCGAGCGAACTATCGCTTCGAGCCTTTCTGCCGTTAGCGGGGCCGACGCAAAACGAGCGTGCGTCGCGGTTGAAGCATGTTCTGCGATACCGCAAACCTCGGACAGAGATTTGAACACGCCTTGAATCACACCGAAGGCATGCCCATGTGCCGGTAGCTTCTTAGCACTCACGATCGACGGGTGCTAAACGGCCGAAACCTCCGTCCAGTGACGCGCCTTCCTGCTCAAAGCGGGCTCTGGCTCCAATCAAGGAAAACAACATGGCGTTCCGTCCCCTTCATGACCGCGTTGTGCTCAGACGCCTTGAGGGCGAAGAGAAGACCAAGGGCGGCATCATCATCCCCGACACAGCCAAGGAAAAGCCGCAGGAAGGCGAAGTCGTCGCTGTTGGCCCTGGCGCGCGCGACGAGGTCGGCAATCTCATCCCCCTCGACGTCAAGGCGGGGGACCGCGTCCTGTTCGGCAAATGGTCGGGCACGGAGGTCAAAATCGACGGTCAGGAACTGCTGATCATGAAGGAAAGCGACATTCTGGGAATCGTCGGCTGATCCTCCCCGCTTTACGCAAACTCAAGATTTTTTTGGAGTTGAACCACCATGGCCGCCAAAGACATCCGTTTCTCCACTGACGCGCGCGACCGCATTCTGCGCGGCGTCGAAATGCTCAACAATGCGGTGAAAGTCACCCTCGGCCCCAAAGGCCGTAACGTCGTCATCGAAAAATCCTATGGCGCCCCGCGCATCACCAAGGACGGCGTCACCGTCGCCAAAGAGATCGAACTCGCCGACCGTTTCGAAAACCTCGGCGCCCAGCTCGTGCGCGAAGTCGCGAACAAGCAGCATGACATCGCCGGCGACGGAACCACAACGGCGACCGTCCTCGCCGCCGCCATCGCGCGCGAAGGCGCCAAGGCGGTCGCCGCCGGGCTCAACCCAATGGATCTGAAGCGCGGCATTGATCTTGCCGTCGACGCCATTGTCGTCGATCTCAAGAAGAATTCGAAAAAGGTCACCTCCAACGACGAAATCGCCCAAGTTGGCGCGATATCGGCGAACGGCGACAAATCGATCGGCGACATGATCGCCAAGGCGATGCAGAAGGTCGGCAATGAAGGCGTGATCACGGTCGAAGAGGCGAAAAGCCTCGAAACAGAACTCGACGTCGTCGAGGGCATGCAGTTCGACCGCGGCTATCTCTCGCCCTACTTCATCACCAACGCCGAGAAGATGATCGCCGAGTTCGACGAGCCCTACATCCTGATTCACGAGAAGAAACTCTCGTCGCTGCAGGCAATCTTGCCCCTACTGGAAGCGGTCGTCCAGACTGGCAAACCGCTGGTGATCGTCTCCGAAGACGTCGAGGGCGAGGTTTTGGCGACGCTCGTCGTCAACAAGCTGCGCGGCGGCTTGAAAATCGCCGCCGTCAAGGCGCCCGGCTTCGGCGACCGCCGCAAGGCTATGCTTGAGGACATCGCCATCCTCACCGCCGGCCAGGTCATTTCCGAGGATATCGGCATCAAGCTTGAGAACGTGACTCTGGCAATGCTCGGCCGCGCCAAGAAAATCCGCATCGACAAGGAAAGCACCACCCTTGTCGACGGCGCCGGCGATAAAAAGGACATCGAAGGCCGCATCGCCCAGATCAAGGCGCAGATGGAAGAAACCACGTCCGATTACGATCGAGAAAAACTGCAAGAGCGTCTTGCCAAGCTGGCTGGCGGCGTCGCGATCATTCGCGTCGGCGGCTCGACCGAAACCGAGGTCAAGGAAAAGAAGGACCGCGTCGACGATGCCCTCAACGCCACCCGCGCCGCAGTGGAAGAAGGCGTGTCGCCCGGCGGCGGCGTCGCCTTGCTTCGCGCCATCCCCGCGCTCGCGAGTCTAAAGGTCCAAAATCCAGACCAGAAGACCGGCGTCGACATCGTCCGCAAGGCGATCCAGGCGCCCGCGCGCCAGATCGTCGATAATGCCGGCGACGACGGCGCGGTTGTGGTCGGCAAGCTGCTCGAATCGCAGGACTACGTCTTCGGCTACAACGCCCAGACCGGCGAATATGGAGATTTGGTCAAGCTCGGCATCATCGACCCGACCAAGGTGGTGCGCACGGCGATCCAGGACGCCGCTTCGATCTCCGGCCTGATTGTAACCACCGAGGCGACGATCACTGATGCTCCCAAGAAGGACGCGCCGGCCATGCCGCCCGGCGGCATGGGAATGGACTACTGAGGCGTTCGATCAAGCCTGAGGCGCAAGACGCACGAAAAGGGCCCCGGGGAGTTTTTTTCCGGGGCATTTTTTCGTCACCGATCGCCGAAGGGGCAATCGACGCGTGTGGAACTGTTCTGCCGCAAGCCAGCCCTCGCGCGTGGGTCGGCAATTAGTTTGAGCGGCCATTCGCCAGCGCCCGCGAACGACGCCTCCGCGCCATAATGAGACCATCGCGCGCAACTGCGGCGGCGACGGCTTCGAGCCGAGAGCCGACCGCGTCACGCACCGGACGTTCCGTTTACGTCGCCATCGGCCAGGCGCCCGCAACACGCGCTCTCTCAACATCATGCGCGGGAAACAGGCGGCGGTCACGCGCGCGACGTGCTCTTAACTTTCGCCGCCGCCCTCCTCCGCCTTCCGCAACAGCTCATACGGGTCGACGCCGATCGCCCGACAGATCGCGATAAATTCTGCCGGATCAAGCAGCCATCGCCCGTTCTCAAATGATTTGACCCACGCCGCCGCCATCCTGAACCGTTCGGCCAGCGCCTCCTGCGACAAGCCGGCGCGGCGCCTGGCCTCGATCAGCAGGCGAAGCGCGGCTTCGTAGAGGTCCGGGTAAAACGACGCCATTCTTCGCCTTGCCTCACGCGCTGCGCCCGAAGGCCTGGTCGAGCGTCTGGACGGCTTCCTCGCCGCCGCGCATGGCGTGGGTGTAATGCGACAGCGTCACGACCGCGTTCTTGTGGCCGGCGAGCTTGGCGACCAAGCCGACCTCGACGCCCTGCGCCTGGAGGGTCGAGATGAACGAATGCCGCGCCGAGTGCGGCGTGACGGCGGGAAGGCCGAGGCGCTTCAGCGCCGGAGCCCAGAAGCGCGTCCGGAAATTGTTGTAGATGAGCGGCCCGCCGCCGCCCTCGCGGGGCAAGGGCCATGCGCGGATGGCGCCCTGCGCCGGGAAAACCCTCTCAAGGACGCCGTCACGGCGTGGGCAGCGCAGGCGCCATTCCAGCAGCATCTGCGGCATCGGGATCGCGCGCAGGCCCGCCGAGGTCTTGGTGACGTCCGACAGCGAACCGTCGCGGAGCTGGATGCGGCGGATGTGGATGAGGTTCGCCTCGAAGTCCACTTCCTGCCAGAGCAGACCGAGCTGCTCGGATGACCGAGCGAACGCAAAAGCACTGTGGAAACAAGTCGAAAGCGTCCCTACGAATCTGGGGGTCAGAGGTTCGAATCCTTTCGGGCGCGCCATTAAAATCAATTAATTAAGACGTATTTCGACCGTGCGTGCTTCCAGACATTCCGAAAACGGAAGCGCCGTGGAAGGGCCATC
>JAJYCZ010000223.1 GCA_021777915.1 Pseudomonadota bacterium
GCAGACGGCGTGGACGCGATGGCCGACCGCGGCAAGGGTCTGGAACGGGACCATGATCTCATAGTCCTCGCCGAAATCGCCGACGATCATCAGGATGTTCTTGGCGCTCATGATTGTCCTCCCTGCGCTGAACCGCAGAAAGGCATTATGGGCGCGCGCCGCGCGCCGGGGTGTTACCCGGTTATCGCCCGGAACGAGACGCGGGGCCAATCGCGCCCCCCTCATCCGGCCCGTCGGGCCACCCCCGGGACGTTGCCCGGGGCAGGCTCTTCTCCCGCAAGGGGAGAAGGGAATCCACTCAGCCCAGCTCGTTGACCTAGCCCAGCTTGTCCACCTGGCCATATTCCAACTCGACCGGCGTGGCGCGGCCGAAGATGGAGACCGCGACTTTGACACGCGAACGGCTTTCGTCGACTTCCTCGACCAGGCCTTCGAAAGTGGCGAAGGGGCCGTCGTTGACCCGCACCTTCTCGCCGACTTCGAAGGAAATCGTGGTTTTGGGGCGATCGACGCCCTCCGCGACCTGGCCCTTGATGCGGTCCGCCTCGTGCTCGGGGATCGGCATCGGCTTGTTGTCGGAACCGAGGAATCCGGTGACCTTGGGCGTGTTCTTGATGAGATGGTACACGTCGTCGGACAGGTCGCATTTCACCAGCACATAGCCGGGGAAGAACTTGCGCTCGGAATTGAACTTGCGGCCGCGCCGCACCTCGACGACCTGTTCCGTCGGAACCAGGATTTCGTCGAATTTATCGCTCAGTCCGCGTTGGGCCGCGCCTTCCTTGATCGCTTCGGCGACCTTCTTCTCGAAGTTGGAATAGGCGTGGACGATGTACCACCGTTTAGTCATGGTCTTATCCAGGAAAAGCGAAAGTCTCTTGCGGTCGCCGCCATCAGCGGCCGAGGCCAAGGATGAAGCCGACGAGCAGACGGATGATCTCATCGACCGAGACGAAGAACAGCGCGGTCATGAACACCATCAGGATGACAACGCCGGTGGTGATCAAGGTTTCGCGGCGGGTGGGCCATGTCACCTTTCTGGCTTCGGCGCGCACGTCCTGCAGGAAATTGAAGGGATTGGCCATGATCGTCCCGTTTCGGCCGTCCCGCGAGCCGTGAGCGAACGGCCAAGCGGGCGGGTAGCGAAAAGAAAGGCGGCGCGGGACCTTTCGGCCACGCGCCACGCGACCCCTTATAGCGAAGCCGTTCGCCCGCGCCAAGTTTTTTCTTGACAGGGCTAGCCACGGCGCGCGGCGCGGCGGCGGCGCGCCCATTGGTTGAGCCCCTCCACCAGGAGCGAGAAGCCCACCGCCGAATAGACGAAGCCCTTGGGAATGTCATGGCCGGCGCCGTCGGCGATCAGGGTCACCCCGATCAGCAGCAGGAAAGCCAGCGCCAGCATCTTCACGGTCGGATTTTCGCGGATGAACTGGCCGACCGGGCCGGCGGCAAGGATCATCAGCCCGACCGCGACGACCACCGCCGCCGCCATGACCACGAAATCGTCGGCCATGCCGATCGCCGTCAACACGCTGTCGAGGGAAAAGACGATGTCCAGCACGGCGATCTGGAAAATCGCGCGCCAGAAGCCTTTGCCGCTCTTGCGGCCCCCGTCCTCGATCTCCGGGTCGATTTCCTCATGGATCTCCAGCGTGCCCTTGTAGAGCAGAAACAGACCGCCGCAGACCAGGATGAGATCGCGCGCCGAAACCGGACGATCCATGATCGAGAGGATCGGCGTCGTGAGATGGATCATCCAGACCATCCCGGCCAGCAAAGCGAGGCGGAAAACCACCGCCATGCCAAGCCCGAGCCGGCTCGCCTTCAAGGCGCGGTCGGGCGGCAGCCCCTGCGTGGCGAGCGCCACGAAAACCAGATTGTCGACGCCGAGGACGATTTCCAGCGCCGTCAGGGTCAGCAGGCTGGCCCATATGTCGGGACGGGCAAAGGCGTCGGGATGGGCGAACAGGGCTAGATAGTCCAAGAAACATCCTCGAATCGCGGGGGAGCCGACAGGGCGCTCAGCGCAAATTCCCCGGCAATTGCGGTCCGCGCTCGATCAGATCGGCGAAGGCCTCCTCGAAATTTTCGCCGCGCAGGGCGGCGGCAAGGCCGTCGAGAGCCTTGTCGAGTTGCGCGGCCTCCTCCTCATCGAGGATCCTGACCGCGGAATCCATATGGACCAGCAGCCTGGTTCCGGCCTCCTGCGGCCCGACCAGCAGCAGCGACACCCGCCGCCTGTCCTCGCCGCGCGCGCAGAGAGCCGAAAATTCGTCCGCTTCGACGATGGTCATCGGAACACCAAGACACATGGATATTGTCGTCCCCGAATGTAACGCGGTTTCCGCACGATTGCTTCGCCATCCCCGGAAACAAAGTTAAAGCAGCATGGCGGAAAGCGAATGTTCCGGCAAGGCCCGCGCCGGACAGCAGATAGGAGCCCGCGAGCAGCGCGCCGAGCACGAGCGCGGCGTCGAAGGCGGAGGGCGGGCGAAAAGCGACGGAAGGCGGCTCTTTCCCCGGCGCGGGAGGTTTTGCCGAAGGCGCCATCAGAACCGCCAGCCCATCTTGAGCGCGGCGACAGTCTGCCATTGCTCGAACCCGCCGCCCGGCCCGTTCGACCAGACCTTGAGATAGGAGCCTTGCAGATCGATGGCGGGATGGCCGAGCAAAGCGGCGTTGCGCTCGCCGCCGAGCGCCGCGGCGGGAACCACATATTCCAGCGTGGCGATCGGCTGGACTTCACAGGCGCTGGACAGGCCGAAACTGTTCTGGTCGAACCAGCGGCTGAGGAATTCGACCGCGAAACTCGCGCTCCAGCTCTGGCCGCTCGCATAGCTCAGCGAGGGAATGACGAAAGCCGCGTTGGACGAAACCCCGGGCTCGCGCAGGCGGCGCTGGAGGAACGCCGTCATGCCCAGCGACCACACGGTCTGGCTCGACGTGTCGGCGGCGGCGGCGACCTGCTGAAAATTCGCGTCGAAATTGAACCTCTTGTTGAAACCGAGGTTGAAATCCTGCCGCGCGGAAATCTGGTTGTCGAACGTCGGGATGAAATCCCAGCGCGGTCCGATTACGAAATAAGGCGAAAAGGCCTGATCGTTCGCGGGATCGACGAGTTGCAGGCGCCCGGAGCCCCCGGTCTTGTCGAGATCGACATTCGAGGCCTGGAAAGTGCGATCGGTTTCGGCGAAGCCGGTCACCGTCGCGCGCAAGGGCAGATCGCCGATCGGCGACGCCCAGGACAGGTTGCCGACCGGCCGCCATTGGCCCGACGAGGTTCCGCCCTGGCTCAATTCGTCGGCGTTGGAGTTCCAGCCGAGAGGCAGCAGCGCATTGGCGCGGAATTGCGGCGACGGCGCCTGGGCCTCGAGGTCCGGCGCGGTCGCGTAAAGGTTTGAAAGAGGCGCCGGCGTCGTGGAATTGGGCGTCGCGAACAAAGCGTCGTCCATCGCGTCCTGCGCGTCGCTCGCGGCGTCGAGCCGTCCCCGCCCGGCGACCTGAGCCGAGGCGGCGCCGAGCAAGGCGAGAGACGCGAGGGCGGCGATGGCCATTGGCGCAGTTTTCATCGCGATCCAGGCGCCAGAGACGCCGCCGCGCCGGACGGCGACGACGTTAAGGAGCCATCGCTGAACGCTTGTCGCGTCTGGGCCATCTCCGTTTCCTCGTCGCCCGCCGGGGCGGAAGCACGTTCAGGGATCGATCAGATCCGCGTGTTTTTCAGGCCGAATCCGACGCCGATCCAGCTCATGCCGGCGAAGATAAGGTCCACGCCCAGGAATATGCCAAGCGTATAGACCGCCGAGACGGGCCAGTGCGCCAGGATGATCAGGCCGAGTAGAAAGGTGATCAGGCCGGAGAAGGCCACCCAGACCCAGGGCGAGCCGTGCTTCATGCTGAAGGCGAGGAAAATGCGCATGATCCCGGAGGCGACCAGCACGGCGCCGAGAATCAGGGTGAGCCAGACCGCGGTGAGCAGCGGATTGTCCCAGGCGAGGAAGCCGGCGACGATATAGAGCGTTCCAAGCAGCAGCCAGAAGATGAATCGGCCCCAACTCTTGACCTGGAAGGCATTGATCACTTCGAACACGCCGGCGACGACCATCATGACGCCGACCACGAGAACGCTCGCCACCGTCGCCGTCACCACGCTGCCGAGCGCGATGAAGCCCGCGACGAGATAGACCACGCCAAGCGCGACGATCCAGCCCCATTTCGCGCGCAAGGCGCCAAGCCCCCGAGCCATGTCGGTCTTTGGTGAAAACATGCTGGTCATGACGCCCCCCAATGACAATCCGGCCTTTCGAAATGGCAAGGCGTTCGTCGCGTTTCGCACGACTTCGATGGGACATTCTCCATCCGACTCGCCCGCCTCCTCGACGGGGCGAATGTGTCGCAGCCCCCCCTGAAAAGCAAGCCGACTCGCTTGAGGCTGTTTCGGCCGGGACGCTTCTGGCTCCCCGCTTCCTTGACGAGAAGGCCCGATCTCGATAGCGGCCGGCCGGCCTCGATCGGAACCGGCGGGCAAAGGGCTGATTTGACGCCACGCGCGAAAGCCCGGCGACAGTTCCTTCGAACGATCCAAGCCCACGACGCCGTTCTCGCCGTCCACGGTCGGTGGCCTGTTCTACTAACCGGACCTTCGGCCGCAATCGTTTGAATCCACCCGCCAGGGCCATCCGCTTTCGGGAGCCGGCCGTTGGCTTTCCGCCACTCTCATGATTGCTGACAAGGGCTTTTCGCATGGATTTGGCCCGCCGATTTTGATCGACGGCGGAGGCTCGTGTACGGCGGATATGCGGTGCAGGAAGCGGGATTTGAACGTCGGTCAACAAAC
>JAJYCZ010000045.1:0-1728 GCA_021777915.1 Pseudomonadota bacterium
GCCGCAGCCGGAGGACTGGGGGTCGCCTTCGCGGGAAGCCGATATGGGACCGCCGCCGCAGCCGGAGGACTGGGGGCCGCCTTCGCGGGAAGCCGATATGGGACCGCCGCCGCCGCCCGAGGACTGGGGGCCGCCTTCGCGGGAAGCCGATATGGGACCGCCGCCGCCGCCCGAGGATTGGGGACCGCCTTCGCGGGACGCGGATTAGGAGGCGGCGCCTGCCCCGAACGGTTAGGCGATCGCCTTCGCCGCCCGCTGGCGGGAGCCGGTTCCCGTCAGCGCGGGCGCTGGTTACGGTGATCGCCGTGGCCGGTGGTTAAGCGCGCGCCGCATAAATTGACCGAATTCAAACGCATCGCCGTAGCCGACGTCATCGCGGCCACTCCCCGAAACGCCAGACGCGGGACGTGGCGGGTTCCGGCGGTTCGCAAAGCAATTTCAGTGCGCGAGGCGTTGGCCCGCCAGCCAACAGCCGCCGGCCAGACCCAGGCGGGCTGAGGCCCTCGTTTAGAACTGGTACTTGAACTTGCCCATCTGGCTGAGCAGGAGTTGGAGCAAGCGGTTCTCGCCGCCGCCGGTGACGGTCTTGTGGGTGGTGAAATCGACCACGCGGCCGTCCTCCAGACCGTAATTGGCGGTGCGGGCGACCTTCTTGTTGCTGTCGAAATAGACCGCGAACACGCGCTGCTTGGTGATCTTCGCCGGCATGGCCGGAAGCACCCGCTCGACCTGCTGGCTGATATAATACCAGGCCTCCATGCCGATCGTGGAAGTGGTGGACGGCGTCCCGAGCAGAAGCAGGACCTGTTCGGCGGGCATGCCGGCGTGGACCTGGGCGACGGTCTTGTCGTCGAAGACATAGCCGCGATGGATGGTGTTTTCGTCGAGCGTGGAGCAGCCCGAAAGCGCGGCGACGGGAAGGGCGACGGCGAGAGCGAGGAAACCGCCGGCCAGCGCCCGGCGCGGCTGAACCCGTCCCTTGCGCCCATCAATCTTCGCCCGCATTCGCAATCTCCATCTGTCGATCAACCATTGAACGGCCGCTCTGGCGTGCGCCAACCGCTCCTGAAGTTTTGTAGCGGTCGCTCTGGCGTGCGCCAACCGCTCCCGCTATTTTTGCCTTGCATCCTGCCGCGCACACGCCTACCCCCCGCTGAGGGCAAAAGCAAGGCCAAGTCTGCGATCCAAGTCTGCGATCCAAGTCTGCGATCCAAGTCTGCGATCCAAGTCCGCGACTGGAATGGGCCGCCAGTAAATGCTCGTGCGAAGGAGCAGCATGATTTTCGGTCTTTTCCGCAAAAATCCGCTGGAAGTTCAGATCGGGGGCCTGCACCAGGCGGTCGTCGCCCAGTCGCGCCTTCCCGCCTTTTTCCTGCCGCCCTATGGCGTCGCCGACACGTTCGAGGGACGTTTCGAACTCATCACCCTCAACGCCGGGCTGGTTCTGCGGCGCTTGAGCCTCCTGTCGGAGCCGGGGCCTGAACTCGCGCAATCCCTGTCCAACGCCATTTTTACCGGCTTCGACGACGCCTTGCGCGAGGTCGGCGTATCGGATGTCGGCGTGCCCAAGAAAATGAAAAAGCTCGCCCGCGCCTTCATGGGACGGGGCGCGGCCTATGGGGCGGCCTGCGCGGAGGGCGAGGCGGCTCTGGCGGCGGCTCTCGCGCGCAATGTTCTCTCCGGCCAGGGCGACGGCGCGCCGCTCGCCGCTTACTTCCTGCGGGCCAA
>JAJYCZ010000045.1:1738-22687 GCA_021777915.1 Pseudomonadota bacterium
CTTCATGCGAGGTGAGGCGCCTTTCCCGGCGCCCTGACGCTCCGCGACGAGAGATCCGGCGACCGAAGAGGAAAAGGGGGAAAGCCATGACAGAAGCCTGTGTTCCGGCGGGACCGCCGCCGTTTTCCCGGCCGATCGCCGTCGAAACCGTGGGCGAGAAGGGGTTGCGCCTGGAACTGGAGGCAAGCCCGGCGGAATGCGCGGCGCTCGCCGGACAGGACGGGTTGGCGGCCCTCCGCGATCTGCGCGTCGAAGCCGAGGTCGCCCGGCGCGGGCGCGACCGTTTCCTGGTCAAGGGGCGGGTGCGGGCGGTGGTGACGCAAATCTGCGTGGTGACGCTGGAGCCGTTCGAGGCGCGAGTCGAGGAGCCGTTCGAAGTCGAGTTCGCGCCGGAAGCCGAGGCCGAGGCGGCCTATGCCCGAGCCATGGCGGAGATCGAGGCGGCGCGGGACAAGGCGGCGGCGCTGGCCGCGCAGGCCGATCCGCCCGATCCGATCATCGGCGGCCGGATCGACCTCGGCGCCCTGGCGTCGGAATTCCTCGCGCTCGGGCTCGATCCCTATCCGCGCAAGCCCAGCGCCCGCTTCGATCCGCTGATCGAGGACGCCGACGAGCCGCCGTCGCCCTTCGCCGCTTTGGCGAAACTGAAAAAGGAGTGAACACCCTGCCGTTTCAGGCCCAAGGGCTTGCCAAGCGCCGCGCAACGTCTATTGTCCGGCGCGCCCCGGCATGAGCCCGGCGGCGGCAAGCCGTGTTTCGGGGAAAATCATGCTGGAACCGGAATATAGCCTCGCCGGAACCGGAGTGTGACAAGGAAATGGAAAAGCCTGTGCGGATCGCGCTGGACGCCATGGGCGGGGATTTCGGCCCCGCTGTCGTCGTTCCGGGGGCCGCCTTGTTCCTTGAGCGCAGTTCCGGCGTTCGCTTCCTGATTTTCGGCGACGAGGCGAAGATCGCGCCCGTTCTCGACGCCCATCCCCGGCTGAAGGCCGCGACCGAACTGCGCCACACCAGCGTCGCGGTGGGCATGGCCGACAAGCCGAGTCAGGCCTTGCGCGCGACCCGCCGCCATTCCTCGATGTGGATGGCGATCGAGGCGGCGCGCGACGGCGCCGCCGATTGCGCGGTCTCCGCCGGCAACACCGGCGCGCTCATGGCCATGTCGAAAATCTGTCTGCGCACCATGGCCCAGATCGACCGTCCCGCGCTGGCGGCGCTGTGGCCGACCATGCGCGGACGCTCCATCGTTCTCGACGTCGGCGCGACCATCGGCGCCGACGCCCAGCATTATGTCGATCTCGCGATCATGGGCGCGGCCATGGCGCGCAGCCTGTTCGAGGTCGAGCGGCCGACCGTCGGCCTGCTCAATGTCGGGGTCGAGGAAGTCAAGGGCATCGAGGAGGTCAAGGCCGCCTCCCGCCTGTTGCAGGCGATCGACTCGCCGCTGCTCGACTATCGCGGCTTCGTCGAGGGCGACGACATCGGCCGCGGCACGGTCGATGTCGTGGTGACCGAAGGTTTTTCGGGCAATATCGCCCTGAAAACCGCCGAAGGCACGGCGAAACAGATCCGCGCCTATCTCAGGCAATCGCTGACCAGCAATCTGAAGAACAGGCTCGGCGCCTTTCTGGCGCGAGAGGCCTTCGAGGATCTGAAGGCGAAACTGTCGCCGCGCGAGGCCAGCGGCGCGGTGTTTCTCGGCCTGGACGGCGTGGTGATCAAGGCGCATGGCGGCGTGGACGCCGATGGCTTTTCCGGCGCCATCGAGCTCGGCGCCAACATGGTCCGCCACGGACTGCTTGAAAAAATCCGGGACATGATGACGCTCGCCAACGAACACGCCGCCGCGCTGGAAGGCGTCGCGCGGGCGAACGGCGCCGACGCGCCGCCGCCCGACGGGGCTTGAGACAAGGATCGGACCCGCAATTGACGCAACAGGCAACAAAACTGCGCTCGGTGGTGAAAGGCGTGGGCTCGGCGCTGCCGCGCCGCTGCGTGACGAACAAGGAGCTGGAGAGCCGGGTTGACACGTCGGACGCGTGGATCGTCCAGCGCACCGGCATCACCCAGCGATATATCGCGGGCGAGGGCGAAACCACGGCGAGCCTCGGCGCGGAAGCGGCGCGCGCGGCCATGGCCCGCGCCGGCTGCGCGCCGGAGGACATCGACCTCATCATCTGCGCCACCTCGACGCCGGACCTGACCTTTCCCTCGGCCGCGACCATGATCCAGGCGGAGCTTGGCGTTCACGGCGGCGTCGCCTTCGATCTTCAGGCGGTCTGCGCCGGTTTTGTCTTCGCGGTCGCGACCGCCGACAAGTTCCTGACCTCCGGTTCGCACAAGCGCGCCCTGGTCATCGGCGCCGAGACCTTTTCGCGCATCCTGGACTGGCAGGACCGCACCACCTGCGTGCTGTTTGGCGACGGCGCCGGCGCTCTGGTGCTTGAGGCCCAGGAAGGCGAGGGGACCAATGCGGATCGCGGCGTCCTCGCTGCGAGGCTGCGCTCGGACGGCCGGCACAAGTCCAAGCTTTATGTCGACGGCGGGCCTTCGACCACCGGAACCGCCGGCTGCCTGCGCATGGAGGGCAAGGAGGTCTTCCGCTTCGCCGTCGGCCATGTCACCGATGTGATGGTCGACGCTTTCGCCGACGCGGGGTTGACGGCGGACGATCTCGACTGGTTCGTGCCGCACCAGGCCAATCTGCGGATCATCGACGCATCGGCGCAGAAGCTGGGGATCGCGGCGCGGAAAGTGGTGAAGACGGTGCAACTGCATGGCAACACCTCGGCCGCCTCGATCCCGCTCGCGCTCAGCGCGGCCTGCGAGGACGGGCGAATCAAGCCCGGCGATCTGGTCATGATCGAGGCGATCGGCGGCGGCTTCACCTGGGGCGCGGCGCTGATCCGGTGGTGAGCGGCCCCCAGGCCGGACGCCGCATATCCGTAACATCCGCAATTCGGGAAATTCCGTTAGAACCCCCTGACTTATCAGATTATAGTTTCCGAATGTGCGGCTGACCCAAGGGTCGGGCCAAGGCCAATTTTTTCCGGGGGCTTGTTCAATGGCGACCGAAATCTTGCAGGCGAAAAGCTTTGAGATTCCTCTGCGCGCGGGGGAGGGCGACATGGCGTATTCGCGCAAGCGCACGGTGACCCGCTCCGAACTGGCGGACGCCCTGTTCCGCCGCATCGGCCTGTCGCGTCTCGAATCCGCGCAACTGGTGGAAATGGTGCTCGACGAGATCAGCGATGCGGTGCTGCGCGACGAAAATGTGAAGCTCTCGGGTTTCGGCACCTTTATCCAGCGCTCCAAGCGCGAACGCGTCGGCCGCAATCCCAAGACCGGCGTGGAGGCGAAAATATCGCCGCGCAAGGTGCTGGTGTTCAAGGCTTCCCATATCATGCGCGATCGCATAAACGAGGAGTGAGCCCCGACTCGAACGGGCGGTCGCTTTGCCGGAGCCGGCGATGGACAAGACGCAGGACGCCTTTCGCACCATCGGCGAAGTCGCGGAGGAGCTGGATCTTCCCCAGCACGTCCTGCGCTTCTGGGAAACCAAGTTCAATCAGATTCGACCGGTCAAGCGGGCCGGCGGACGGCGTTATTACCGACCCGACGATGTGCGGCTCGTCGCCGCGATCCGGATCCTGCTCTACAGCGAAGGCTATACGATCCGCGGCGTCCAGCGCCTGCTGAAGGAACAGGGCGCCAAGGCGCTGATCGCGGCGTCGCGCGCCGGCGGGCGCGGCCTGCCGTCTCCCGCGGACAGCGCCGATTCGGCGCCGGAACTCGAGCCCGCGCCCGCGGAATTGGGCGAGGAATTCGCCGGCGACGCCGAAAACGCGGTCCCGACCCGTCTTTCGCCCCAGGACCGCCATCGCATGGAAGCCGTTCTGGCCGAACTGGCCGAGGGCGCGCGCCTTCTCGAGGAGGCGCGGCGGAGCTGACGGCGCGGCGCGGTTTTTTGCCGCCCAGCCTGACGCCTTCTCCAGTTGCCAGCCCCAAAAGCCTTCTCTATAAGGCGGGCAGTCGGAGTGTAGCGCAGTCCGGTTAGCGCACTAGTCTGGGGGACTAGGGGTCGTGGGTTCGAATCCCGCCACTCCGACCATTTTTCCTTGTTGAGATTTCGTGAAATTTTCCGCGCCCGATGCGAAGTTCGCCGGGCCGCGCGTCGTGGCGGCGCATTTGCATCGACCTCAAGCGGAACCATTCGCGCGCGTCGCGGTTTCATTGCCAATCTGGCTGTCACAAGGGCCTTTCCTTATGTTTGCAGTTCTTGCCGCCTTTCTGGCGCGGGTGCTTCTGGTGCTTTTGTTTCTGCCGTTCAGCGCTCTCGACAAGCTCTTGAATTTCAATCTCGCGGTCGGGCAGGCCGAGCAGGAGGAAAAGAATCCCGCTTTGGCGAAACTGCTGATTCTGGGCGGCTTCGGCATCGAATTGTTCATGGGCCTCGGCGTTTTGACCGGACTCGCCGACCGCTTTTGCGCCTTCGTTCTGGCGCTCTACTGCATCGTCACCGCGCTTCTGTGGAAACAGTTCTGGCGACGTCCGGATTTCCGCCTTGTCGGAACGAGCCAGGGACGGGAGCTGTTCTGGGATTTTCTGAAAAACCTCGCGGTGGCGGGCGGATTTTTCATGCTCGCTCTGGGAACGACGGCGACAAGCGCGCAAAATTTCTTCGACGCCCCGTTCGCCTCCCACCATCCCTATCATCGGCCAGGTGAAGCTCGATGACCGATTTTGCCGAAAAGCCCGCCGTCGCCTATTGGCGGCTTTATGCCGACGCCGACGGCGTCAGCCGCTGGGCGCGCTGCGTCCTGCGTGATTTCGAGCTGAAATCGATGCAGCCGCCGGCGGCGCCGCAATGGCAGGGCGAGAAATGGCGCGGCGACATTTCGGTGATGGTCACCGCGCAGCCGGTGGGCTGGCTTGGCGAGTGGCATGAAAATCCGACGCCGCAATGGATCGTGCCTCTGCGGGGCCGCTGGTTCGTCGAGGCCATGGACGGCGAGCGGCGTGAATTCGGACCGGGCGAATTTTCCTTCGGCGGGGATCAGGGCTGCGCCGCGCGCGATGGCCGCAAGGGACATCTTTCCGGCACGCTTGGCGACGAGCCGGCGGTGCTGATGGTGATCCAGTTCAACGATCCGGCGGCGGCGCCGGAATTTTGCGCGGAATGAAGCCATGGCCGCCCAATTGCTCGTCGATTACGACGCCTTCGAAATCGCCGATCCGTCTTTCGCCCGGCTGATCCTCGAAAATGCGCCGCTCGAACGCCTCGCCGAGGGCTTCCGCTGGCTGGAGGGGCTGGTGTGGATGGGGGACTGGAATTGCCTGTTGTTTCAGGACCTGCCCAATGACCGCACCATGATGTGGCGCGACGGGGAAGGCGCCAGCCTGTGGCGCTCGCCGTCGCATTTCGCCAATGGCCAGGCGCGCGACCGGCAGGGGAGACTGATTTCCTGCTCGCATCGCCTGCGCGCGATCCTTCGCACCGAATATGACGGCGCGCTGACCGTGCTGGCCGACCGCCATGACGGCAAGAGGCTCAATTCGCCCAATGACGTGGCGGTCGCCGCCGATGGCGCGATCTGGTTCACCGATCCGGTTTACGGCATTTCCAGCGATTACGAGGGCGGCGTGCGGCAGAGCGAAAAAAAGCCGGCGCTTTATCGTTTCGACCCGCGTCAAAATGTTCTGCAAGCGGCGGCGAGCGATTTCGACGGGCCGAACGGACTGGCCTTCTCGCCCGACCAATCCTTGCTCTATGTCGCCGAAACCGGCGATCAGACCGGACGCGATCCGAAGCAATATATTCGCGTCTTCGGCGTTGGCGAGAAGGGCGCGCTTTCGGGTGGCGACATCTTCCATCGCATTGCGCCAGGTTATTGCGACGGCCTCAAGGTGGACGTGAGCGGAAATATCTGGTCGAGCGCCGGCGATGGCGTGCATTGCCTTTCCCCGCGCGGCGAATTGCTGGGAAAAATCCGCATTCCCTATCGGGTCTCCAATCTCTGTTTCGGCGGTCCCGCGCGCAACCGGCTGTTCATCGGCGGCTCGCATACGCTTTACGCCGTTTATCTCAACACGCGCGGCGCCGTGGCCTATTGAGGGAGCGTCCATGCGCATCGAAAAGCTGCGGCTGAGAAGCGCCGCGCCCAAAAAACTCGCCGCCTTTTACCAAAGCGCTTTCGGCGCGGCTTTATCCGGCCGGACGCTCCGCATCGGTGAAGCACAAATCGAAATTGCAGCGGCGGTCAATCCGGCCCCGCAAAACTTCGCCTCGAACGAGAGCGGCTTCCAGCATTTCGCTCTGGTCGTGGCGGAGATCGGCCGGGCCTATGACCTGCTGCGCCAGACGCCGGGCTGGCGGCCGATTTCGCTCGCCGGTCCCGAGCAACTGCCGCAAAGCTCGGGCGGCGCGGCGGCTTTCAAGTTTCGCGATCCCGAGGGCCATCCGCTCGAACTGCTGCAATTTGCGAAAGACGCCGTTCCGCCATTCTGGCGCGATTCCTTCGCCGCCGCGCCGCGGCGGGTCTTTCACGGCGTCGACCATACCGGGCTCGCGGCGCGCGACGCCGACGCGGCGGCAGGGTTCTGGCAGGGCTTGGGCTTCGTCTGCGTCCGGCGTGGGCTCAATCGTGGCCCGGAACAGGCGCGGCTCGATGGTTTTGACGGGGTTTCCGACGCCGAGGTCGAGATCGTGTCGCTCGCCGCGCCGGATGACTCACGCCCGGGCGTCGAACTGCTGGCCTGCCGCCGGCCCGCGCCGGTGTCGCGGCCGGCGGCGGATGGCGATGTCGCCGCGACCGAAATTTTGATCGCCGGCGCCGGGGAGAAGGAAATCCTTGTCCGCGATCCCGAAGGCCATCGGGCGATCACGACCCCATAGGCCGGCGCAAATCCAGCGTGGTCGGGAAATCGCCCGTGGCCTCCCGCGCCGGGAGCCCGACTCGGCCAGGCGTATGGCCGTGGGCCTGGAAGCGGGCGAGGCGGCGGGCTTCGGCTTCGTAGGAATTCACCGGGAAGGTCTCGTAATTGCGTCCGCCGGGATGGGCCGAATGATAGACGCAGCCGCCCAGCGACCTCTTGCTCCATTTGTCGATGATGTCGAAGGTCAGCGGGACATGGGGCTGGATCGTCGGGTGGTAGCCGGCATGGAGTCGCCAGGCCTTGAAGCGCACGCCGGCCACCGCCTCGCCGCGCTTGCCCGTGGAATTGAGCGGCAGGCGGCGGGCGTTGCAGGTCACGACGTGGCGGGCTTCGTTGAAGCCCTCGACCCGCACCTGCAAGCGTTCGACCGAGGAATCGACATAGCGCACCGTGCCGCCGACCGCGCCTTCCTCGCCCATGACATGCCAGGGCTCCAGGGCCTGCCGGATTTCGAGTTTTGCGCCGGAATGTTCGACCTCGCCGTAGAAGGGGAAGCGGAACTCGTATTGGGCGCGATACCATTCCACATCGAAATCATAACCGGCGCGGCGCAGGTCTTCGAGCACGTCGAGAAAATCCTCCCAGACATAATGCGGCAGCATGAAGCGGTCGTGCAGGCTGGTTCCCCAGCGCGCCAGTTCGCCCTCCTGCGGCTCGCGCCAGAACCAGGCGACGAGCGCGCGCAGCAGAAGCTGCTGGGCCAGCGACATGCGCGCGTCGGGCGGCATCTCAAAAGAGCGGAATTCGACCAGGCCGAGCCGCCCGGTCGGGCCGGAAGGCGAATAGAGCTTGTCGATGCAGATTTCGGCGCGATGGGTGTTTCCGGTGACGTCGGTCAGCAGGTTGCGATAGAGCCGGTCCACCAGCCAGGGCGGCAAGAACCCCTGGCCCGGCCCGGGGGTAAGGCCAAGCGCGATCTCCATCTCGTAGAGCGTGTCGTGGCGCGCCTCGTCGATGCGCGGCGACTGCGAGGTCGGGCCGATGAACAGGCCGGAGAACAGATAGGAGAGCGAGGGGTGGCGCTGCCAGTAGGCGATGAGGCTTTTCAGCAGGTCGGGGCGGCGCAGGAAAGGCGAGTCGTCGGGCGTGGCGCCGCCGATGACGACATGATTGCCGCCGCCGGTGCCGACATGGCGCCCGTCGATCATGAATTTTTCGGTGCCCAGCCGGGACAGGCGCGCCTGCTCATAGAGCGTCGTGCTGATCTCGACCAGTTCGTCCCAATTGTCCGAAGGGTGGACATTGACCTCGATCACGCCGGGATCGGGCGCGACGCGGATGACCTGCATTCGCCAGTCGAGCGGCGGCGGATAGCCCTCGATATGGACCGGCAGGCCGAGGTCCTTGGCCGTCGCTTCCACCGCCGCCAGCAGCTCCAGATAATCCTCCAGGAAACCGGCCGGCGGCATGAAGACATGCAGGCGGCCGTTGCGCGGCTCGACGCTGATCGCCGTGCGGATTTCCGACGCAAAATTCAGAAGCTGCTGGCCCCATAGCTGCTGGTCGGGCGTCACGGCGCCGCGCCGGTATTTCTGGGCGATGGCTTCGGCCTTGGGCAGTTCCGGGCGCGGTTCGGTCGGGTCCTGCTCCACGATGAAGGGATAGGAGCTTTGCGGCACATGGGGGAGCGAATTGAGCGGCAGGCGGAAGCCGATCGGCGAATCGCCGGGGTTCAAAAAGATCGCGCCGCGCCGCAGCGGCCATTTCTGGCTGATCCAGCCGCGGGTCTGCGTTTGCGCGTTCCAGCGCTGCACCGGCAGGACGAAGCCGGTCGGCGTGTTCAGGCCCTGGCTGAAGACCCTGGCGAAACGGGCGCGGTCCTCCGGTTCGGCGAGCCTGCTGTCGCCGGGCGTGACATTGATCGGCAGTTCCGATTCCTTCAAGATCCATTGCGCCGGATCCTCGTAGGCCGGCACGACGTAATCTTCCGGAATCATCAGCTTTTCGGCGATGGCCGCGCAAAAGGCGTGGGCCTGTTCCGGCGTCGCCGGATTTTGCGGATTTTCCCGCGCGATCAGATTGACGTCGCGCCAGATCGGCTCGCCGTCCTTGCGCCAATAAATCGAAAAGGTCCAGCGCGGCAGGCTCTCGCCCGGATACCATTTGCCCTGGCCATAATGAAGAAAGCCATTGGGCGCGAAATTTTTACGCAGGCGGCGGGTGAGGTCGTCCGCCAAGGCCCGTTTGGTCGGGCCGACGGCTTCGGTGTTCCATTCCGCCGACTGGTAATCGTCGATCGAGACGAATGTCGGCTCGCCGCCCATCGTCAGGCGCACGTCCTGCGCGCGCAGATCGGCGTCCACCGTTTTGCCCAGCGCGTCCAGCGCATTCCAGGCCTCATCGGAAAAAGGCGCGGTGACGCGTGGCTTCTCGTCCAGCCGCTCGACCGTCATTTCGAAAGCGAAATCGCCGCGGGCGTCGCCCGCGAACGAGCCTTCGATCGGCGCGGCGGAGGCGTAATGCGGCGTGGCGGCGAGCGGCAGATGGCCTTCGCCGGCGAACAGGCCGGAGGTCGGGTCGAGGCCGACCCAGCCGGCGCCGGGAATATAGACCTCCGCCCAGGCGTGAAGATCGGTGAAATCGCGGTCGGTTCCCGAAGGACCGTCGAGCGATTTCACGTCCGCGCGCAACTGGATCAGATAGCCGGAGACGAAACGCGCGGCGAATCCGAGTTGGCGCAGGATCTGGACCAGCAGCCAGCCGGTGTCGCGGCATGAGCCCGAAGCGAGCCGGAATGTCTCTTCCGGCGTCTGAACGCCGGGCTCCATGCGCACCAGATACTTGATTTTGAGGTGCAAATCCTGATTGAGCCAGACCAGGAAATCGACCGTGCCGCTCGCCTCGCGCGGGATCGTGTCGAGATAGGCCTGGAGCAACGGTCCGGACGGCTCGGCGCCGACATAGGCCGAAATGTCCTTGGCGAGCGATTCCGCATAAGCAAAGGGGAAGGTCTGGGCGTAATCCTCGACGAAAAAATCGAACGGATTGTGGACCGCCATTTCGGCGATCAGGTCCACGGTGATCGAAAAGACGTCGGTCGGTTCGGGAAAGACCAGCCGCGCCAGATAATTGCCGTGGGGGTCCTGCTGCCAGTTGATGAAATGGCTCGAGGGCTCGATCTTCAACGAATAAGCCTTGACCGGCGTGCGGCAATGCGGGGCCGGCCGCAGGCGCACGACCTGCGGCCCGAGCGAAACCGGATGGTCGTAGGAATAGCGGGTGGAATGGTGGAGCTTGGCGAGAATGGCCATTGCGGCGAGAGCCTTTTCGGGACGGCGGCTGTGCTCTTTATGAAGGCGTCAGAGCAGGCCTGTCACGTCTGAAAAGCAGGCTTTTGGTCTTGCCAATAGGCGCGCTGCCCAACAAACGGGCGCCTTATCCGAAAGTTGGCGGCGCGTCTTCGGCGACGACGGGGATGACGTCCACGGCGACATCGACGTCCTGGCCGCCCGAGGACAGGATGACGCCGCCGATCGGAGAAATATCGGCGTAATCGCGGCCTTCGGCGAGCACGATATGATCGTCCCCGTCCAAAATCCTGTTGGTCGGGTCGAGACCGACCCATCCGTCGAGCGGGGGGCGCCAGACCATGACCCGGGCGCTTGCTTCAGCCACGTTTCTCTCGTTCATGAGGAAAAGTCGCGTCGACGGGTCCGCCTGTCCACGCCATGGAATGGTCCTGACCGCGCCATGGGCAATTTCGCGCTTCCCGACGAGGTCGGAAACCAAACTCTATTCGTCTCGAATGCGAGAACTCGTTCGCCTCAACCATCTGGAAATTAAGAATAACCCCGCCGAATTCCGAATTGTCCGTTTTCGCTTCATGAAGGTAAATCCATCCCCCGAGTACGCTACGGGCGTCGTCTTCACTTAAATCCCAAAAACCGGAGCGATATGTTCCGTCCTTATTCAGGCTAAGATTCTGTAAGCTGTGGCCCTCACGTTTGCATATCAGATGAATTGATTTCACCGCTTCCTCCGCGCTCAATCATAAATCTTACCCGAAAGTCGGCGGCGCGTCTTCGGCGACGACGGGGATGACGTCCACGGCGACATCGACGTCCTGGCCGCCCGAGGACAGGATGACGCCGTCGATCGGAGAAATATCGGCGTAATCGCGGCCTTCGGCGAGTACGATATGATCGTCCCCGACCAAAATCTTGTTGGTCGGGTCGAGACCGACCCATCCGTCGATCGGGCCGCACCAGACCGCGACCCAGGCATGGGTGGCGTCGGCGCCCTCCAGCCGCTCCTGGCCGGGCGGCGGCACGGTGCGCAGATAGCCGCTGACATAGCGCGCGGGAAGGCCAATTCCGCGCAGGCCCGCGATCATGATATGGGCGAAGTCCTGGCAGACGCCCTTCTTCTTTTCAAAGGCCTCGCCGAGCGGCGTCGAGATCAGAGTCGCCTTGGGGTCGTAATCGAAATCCTCCCAGATGCGCTCCATCAGCTCGCTCGCGCCTTCCAGCACCTGGCGGCCGGTCGGAAAGCTCTTGCGCGCATAGGCGACGACCGGCTCGTCGAGCGTGACGATCCGGCTCGCATAGATGAAATGGGCGGGCGATTGCTGGCCGAGATCGTTGACGGAAAAGGCGTGCTGGCGCACGTCCTCCCAGAGGGCTGTCGCCGCCGGCGCGACGGGCCGGGACACGGCCATGCGCGCGCGCGCGGTCACCGTCAGTTCGCGATGTTCCGCCTCGATGTGGACGATCTCGAAATCATTGCCGAAAAAGTCCCGGCGCTGGATGCGTTTCGCCGCCGGCGGATCGAAGTCGATCCGCACGTCGATCACTTTTTGCCCGGAGCGGCTCGTCGGCCGCAGCCGCAGGGCGCAGAGCGAAAAAGCGACAGGCGATTCATAGCTGTAGGTGGTGACGTGGCGGATGTCGTAGATCACGCGAGCCCCACTTGCTTTTCGGCCCGCCCGGCATTGGCGCCCTGCAGGAAATAGCGCGCGGCGATGGCGTTGGCGAGGTCCATCAGCCGCCGCTCGATCGACAGGACGAAATCGGAAGTGACGCTGGCCGCAACCATGGTCTGCAGGTCGGCCTGAAGCTCGATGGCGATGCGGTTGGGCGCCTCCAGCATGCCGTCGAATTTCAGCACCGGCAGCGTGGCGATATGTTCGCCGAGCCGTTCGGTCTGGAAGGCGACCGAGCGCGGGTTGAAGGGGTCGAGCAGGGCCATGTCGCGCAGGGGATGTGGCGCGACGCCGACGATATAGCGCGAGCGATAGGTGATCTGGGAATCGATCAGTTCGAGCAGCACGTCGAAATCGGATCCTTTAGCCTGCTCCATGCCGAAGAACCGCACGAAGGCGCAGGTGTTGACGCCGCGCTCCAGCCGCCGGCCCATTTCCAGAAAACGCCAGCCGGCGACGCGGTTCATGTTCTCCTGCGCCAGGCCGGATATGCTCGCCGCCGCCTGCAAGGCCTTGTCGGTCAGCTCAAGGATTTCGGGCTCGTCGAGCGGCAGCCGGCCGCCTTCCAGCTTCTGGCTGAGATCGACGATGATGCGCCATGTGTCGCTCGACAGGCGCTCGCGAATGGTGGACGCCGTGCGCCGCGAGGCGCGGGCGAGCGCGACCGCCGAGCCGTTCTCGTCGACATTGAACATCGCGGCGTTCAGAAAAGCCTGCGCCGACAGCGGCGTTTTCGGCCTGGCGGGCGCCGCGTCCCAGTCGGCGAGCAATTTGCGCAGGCGCTGGATGGTCGCGGCGCCTTCCCGGTGGAGATCCTCGTTCTCGATGGCGCGGCGCGCCAGGGCGCGGATGAGGCGCAGGGTCGCCTCGGCGCGTTCGATATAGCGGCCAAGCCAGAACAGGTTGTCGGCGGCCCGGCTCGGCAGATTGCCCATGATGCGCCGGATCGGCGCCGCGTCGGCGCGCGGCAGCAGGCTGGTCTGTTCGACCGGGCGGCTGGCCGCGATCCAGACATCGGCGGTCTGCACGCCGGCGCCCATGGCCACGGCGCGCGAATCCATGCGGTCGGAAATGCGGCAGAATCCGCCGGGCATGACGTGGAATTTCCCGTCCGCCCCGACCGCCGCATAAACGCGCAGGACGAAGGGCCGCGGCTCCAGCCTGTCCTGCGTCCAGACTGGCGTGGTCGAGAGCCGGACGACTTCCTGGCCGACGAAATCCGCGCCGCGCTCGCGGATCGCGGCGGCGAGCGCGGCGCGCCGCTCTTCGCTCAATTCGCCGGCGACGACCGAGCGCCCGAGCAAGGCGCGCGACGACGCGCCATTGAAGGCCGGCGCGATGGCCATGTCCTGGAGGCGGCCGAGCACATATTCGCGTTCCGCCTCCTGCCCGCACCACCAGGTCGCGATATTGGGCAGGATCGGCTTCTCGCCGAGCAGGCGGCTGGCGAGATTGCTCATGAAGCCAAGAAGCGCCGGCGTCTCGGCGACGCCGGCGCCGATGGCGTTGGCCACCGCCACATTGCCTTGGCGGATGGTTTCGATGAGGCCCGGCACGCCGAGCTGCGAGCCGCTTTTCAGCTCCAGCGGATCGGCGAAGTCGGAATCGATGCGCCGCCAGATCACGTCGGCGCGCTTGAGGCCGGCGATGGTGCGGACATGGACCTGCCCGTCGCGGGCGACGAGGTCGGCGCCCTCGACCAGGACGAAGCCGAGATAGCGGGCGAGATAGGCCTGTTCGTAATAGGTCTCGCTGTAGGGGCCGGGCGTGTGCAGGCAGACGCGCGGATCGGAGCGGCTGGCCAAAGCGGCGAGGCCGGCCTGGAATTCCTGGAAGAAGGGCGCGAGGCGCCGGACGTTCATCTCGCGATAGATGTTCTGGAAGGCGCGCGACAGGTTGAGGCGGTTCTCCAGCGCATAGCCGAGGCCGGATGGCGCCTGGGCTCGATCGTTGAGCACCCACCATTGGCCGTCCGGCCCGCGGCCGATGTCGGCGGCGTAAAGGCTCAAAAAGCGTCCGCCGGGCGGGCGCACGCCGATCATCGGACGGAGGAAGTCGGCGCTGCCGGTCACCGCCGCGGCGGGCAGCACCCCGCCCGAGATCAGTTCGGCCTTGCCGTAAAGGTCGGCGAGCAGGCTCTCGAAAACCTCGGCGCGCTGGGTGACGCCGGCCTCGATCACCGCCCAGTCCCGTTCGGAAATCAGCAGCGGCAGATGGCTGAGCGGCCAGGCGCGGTCCACCGTTTCGCCATAGGCGCGATAGGAGACGCCCTGTTCGCGGATATTGCGCTCGATGGATTCGAAACGCCGCGCGATATCGTCGCCGCCAAGCTCCGCGAGCTTGTCGAAAAATTCCAGCCAATGGCCGCGCGGGCGGTGGTCGGCGCCGATGAACTCGTCGGGGACGCCGGTGAGCGGCCGATAGGCCGTCGTCATCTCCACCAGTCTCCTGGCCTTGGCTTTCGCCGCGCTCACCGGCGTCGGTCCCGGCATCGCTCCCCCGATTTTACTTCCCGAGCGCCGGATTCTGGCCGCCGGCGCACAGGATGATAACCGCGTGGCGCAAAAATCCAGATTTAAAAAGCAGCGCTTCAGCCTATTTTTTGACCGGCCCGGCCGTTTTGGCAAAGTCTCGGCGTGTCGAACCGAAACCGGCAAGCCGACTCCCGGGGCCGGGATGGCGGAAAGGTCCGTTTCGCGTTTCGTGACGCTCAAGCGCCCGTCTGTCGACTGTCAATAGACTTTCGCATATCCTGGCTATTTTTTGTGCAACGTCGGCAAGCCAACCGCCCATTCGCCTCCTGTGGGGCGCTACGCAAAAAATTTGGGCTGTGAAATCGCGCCAGACGGCCATTAAGCTGATTCAAAGCGCAGGCGAGCCGGGCGTTTCCGACTTTCGCGACTGGGCTCGACGGCCGGCGCGCGGGCGCCGTGGAGGCTGCCGGACATGACTTTCCAGAAGGCGATCGAGCCGATGACCTCGCCCTGTTTCGACGAAATGAACGGCGGAGAATCCGTGAGTCCTTCGGCGCCGCGCGCGCTTTACGACCGCGTCGCGCGCTGGCTGGAAAATTCGCCGCCCGGACTGCTCGATTCCCGCCGCCAGCAGGCGGAAATGCTGTTCCGCCGCATCGGCATCACTTTCGCCGTCTATGGCGACAAGGAGGCCGCCGAACGGCTCATTCCCTTCGACATCATTCCCCGCCTGCTCGGCCAGGACGAATGGCGGCGGCTGGAAGCCGGGCTGATCCAGCGCGTCAAGGCGCTGAACATGTTCCTGACCGATGTCTATGGCGCGCAGGAGATCATCCGCGCCGGCGTCGTTCCCGCCGATCTGGTGCTGCGCAATCCGGCCTACCGGCCGGAAATGCAGGGCCATCGCGTCCCGCACGACATCTGGACCCATATCGCCGGGATCGACGTCATCCGCGTGGACGATCGGGATTTCTATGCCCTGGAGGACAATTGCCGCACGCCCTCCGGCGTCTCCTACATGCTGGAGAACCGCGAGATGATGATCCGGCTCGCGCCCGATCTCTTCGCCGATCATCGCGTCCTGCCGGTCGAGAATTACCCCGACGCGCTGCTCGCCTCGCTGCGCTCGGTCGCGCCGCCCCATTGCCCGGGCGACCCCAATATCGTGGTGCTGACGCCCGGCCAGTTCAATTCGGCTTTTTACGAACATTCCTTCCTGGCCGACAAGCTCGGCGTCGAACTGGTCGAGGGCCGCGACCTCGCGGTCAGGGACGATGTGGTCTATATGCGGACCACCGAGGGCCTGAAACGAGTGGACGTGATCTATCGCCGGGTGGACGACGATTTCCTCGATCCGCTGGCGTTCCGGCCGGATTCCGTACTCGGCGCCGCCGGCCTGATGGGGGCCTATCTCGCCGGCAATGTCACGCTAGCCAACGCCGTCGGCGCGGGGGTCGCCGACGACAAGGCGGTCTATACCTACATGCCGGAGATCATCCGCTTCTATCTCGACGAAGAGCCGAAGCTGAGGAATGTCACGACCTGGCGCTGCCGCGAGCCGGACGCGCTGAACTATGTGCTCGACCATTTGTCCGAACTGGTGGTCAAGGAAGTCAACGGCTCCGGAGGCTATGGCATGCTGGTCGGGCCGCACGCCAGCAAGGAGCAGATCGAGGCTTTTCGCCACAAGCTCAAGGCCGCGCCGGAAGGTTTCATCGCCCAGCCGACCCTGTCGCTTTCGACCTGCCCGACCTCGTTCCCCGGCGGGGTCGCGCCGCGCCATGTCGATCTGCGCCCCTTCGTGCTTTCGGGCGCCGGCGGCGTGCGCATCGTGCCGGGCGGCCTCACCCGCGTCGCCCTGAAGGAAGGCTCCCTGGTGGTCAATTCCAGCCAGGGCGGCGGCACCAAGGACACCTGGATTCTGGAGACCGACGCCGCGACGCGCTGAAGCGTCCAGAACAATCCGCCCGCAGTCTTTCCGTCTTGAGTCCGTCCCATGCTCGCCCGCACCGCCGACAATCTCTTCTGGGTTTCGCGCTATCTGGAGCGCGCCGATTTCCTCGCCCGGCTGATCGAGGCCTCCCGCCGCATCTCCGCCTTGCCTATCGCTTACACGGCGGCGCGCGACGAATGGAAAAGCGTGCTGATGGCCTCCGGCGCCGACGAGACCTTTTTCGACCATTTCGACATCGCCGACGAAGCCAATGTCACCGCATTTCTCGCCTTTGACGAGCGCAATCCGTCGAGCATCCGCAACTGCATCGAATTCGGCCGCGCCAACGCCCGCGCCGTTCGCACCGCGCTCACCACCGAAATGTGGGAGGGGATCAACAGCGCCTGGCTGGAGCTGAAGAAATTCGAGACGGCGCACCGGGAAGCCGGCCGGATCGACCGCGAGGACCTGATCGGTTTCCTCGAATATGTCAAGACCACGTCGAGCCTCTACGACGGTTCGGGCTACCGCTCCATGCTGCGCAATGACGCTTATTATTTCTCGCGGCTCGGCGTCTATGTCGAACGCGCCGACAACACCGCGCGTGTGCTCGACGTGAAATATCACGTCCTGCTGCCGGAGCAGGAGACGGTCGGCGGCTCGGTCGATTATTTCCAGTGGTCGGCGATCCTGCGCTCGGTTTCGGCGCTCACCGCCTATCATTGGGTCTATCGCGAGAGCATCAAGCCGTGGAATGTGGCGGACCTTCTGATCCTGCGCCCGGAAATGCCGCGCTCGCTCATCTCCTGCTATGACAATATCGTGCGCTTTCTCGACGCGCTCGCGGCCCAATATGGCCGCCAGGGCGCGTCCCAGCGCCACGCCCGCAACATCAAGCGCCGGCTGGAGGGCGCCTCGACCGGCGAGATTTTCCAGTCCGGCCTGCACGAATTCGTGGACGAATTCGTGAACGAGAACAACCGGCTCGGTGCGGAAATCACCGAGCAATATCTGATCGGATAGGCTTCCTCTCCCGTTTCGGAGAAAATCCGCTCCATGCGCGCTTCAGTTCAATTCCAGCTCCAGGTCTCCTTTGCCGAGCCGGTTCGCGGCCTGAACCAGATTCTCCGGCTCACGCCGCGCGGCTTCGACAGCCAGGAGGTCCGGGACTGGCGGGTCGACGTCCTGCCGGACGCCACGTGCCGGCGCGGCGAGGACGCCTTCGGCAATATCGTCCACGCCTGTTCGCACGACGGCCCGCTCGACAGCCTGACCGTCACGGCGGAAGGCCTCGTCGAAACCCATGACGGCGCCGGCGTTCTGCGCGGGCTCAACGAAAAATTCCCGCTCGACGTCTTCCTGCGCGACGCCCCGGCGACCCATGCCGACAGGGAGCTCGCCGTTTTCGCGCGCGACGCCCTGGCCAATGAAGCCGATCCGCTCGGGCGGATGCATCTTCTGATGGGCGCGCTGCACAAGGCGCTGGCCTTCGCGCCGGGCGAGACCGAGGCCCCGCGCCCCGCGAACGAGGTTTTTGCCGCGCGCGCCGGCTCGGCGCGCGAACTCGCGCAGGTCTTTGTCGCGGCGGCGCGGGCCTTAAGCGTTCCCGCGCGCTTCGTCTCCGGCTTCCACCTCGGCGCCGGGGAAGTGGGCGAGGCCGGCCCCCACCACGCCTGGGCGGAAGCCTTCGTCGATCCGATCGGCTGGATCGGCTTCGATCCCGCTCTCGGCTTCTGCCCGCGCGACGCGCATCTGCGCCTCGCCACGGGACTCGATTTTTTTGGCGCCGCGCCCCGCCGCGCCGCCTGCCTCGGCGCCGCCCGCGAGGACAAGCGCGCGGCCTTGAGCGTGGACGCCGGCCGGCAGGCGAGCTGGCAGATCCAGCAATGACCCGACCGTTCAGCCGTTGGTGGAAAAGCCCGGATAGAGCGTCATGCCGCCATCGACGAAAATCGTCGAGCCCACGATATAGTCGGTATGGTCCGAGGCCAGCCAGACCGCGACGTGGCCGATGTCCTCCGGCTCGCCGATGCGGCCATAGGGGACCAGCTCCATCAGCCGGTCATAGGCCTCCCGCGTGTCCCAGGCCGAGGTGTTGATCGGGGTGCGGATGGCGCCCGGCGCGATGGAATTGATGCGGATGCGGGCCGGCGCGCATTCCTGGGCGAGGCTTTCCATCAATTGCATGATGCCGCCTTTCGACGAGGCGTAATTGACGTGGCCCGCCCAGGGAATCGTCTGGTGGACCGAGCTCATGCAGATGATCTTGCCGGCGGCGCGCGAAACCTCGGGCCGGACGCCGCGGCGCTTGAACTCGCGGATCGCCGCGCGGGCGCAGAGGAATTGTCCGGTGAGGTTGACGCTGAGCACCTTGTGCCATTGGTCGAGCGTCATCGCCTCGATCGCGGCGTCGCGTTGCAGCCCGGCGTTGGAAACGAGAATGTCGAGCGTGCCGAAATCGGCGATCGCCTGTTTGAACATCGCTTCGACCTCGCCCTCGTCGGCGACGTCCGCCTTGTAGGCCGCGGCTTGCACGCCTTCCGCCTTCGCGGCTTCGACGACTTCGCTGGCGGCGTCGTCGCCGACGACGTAATTGATGGCGACATCCGCGCCGGCCCTGGCGAAGGCGAGGGCGACGGCCTTGCCGATGCCGGAATTGGCGCCGGTGACCAGCGCCTTCTGGCCGGCGAGCAGTTTTGGAAGTTCCGGCAGCGGCGGCGCCTGGGTGGTGGATGAGGAATTCATAGCGGGATCTCCCGGGCTTTGCGTTGGCGGATGGAAGCGGTTCTCGATCGCGGCTGGACTTTTCAGATGGCGGGGTCGTCGGCTTTCGTCATGGTCAGGCGCGCATTGGTCGCCAAGGCCGGCGCGGCTTGCGCGCCGCTGCCCTGGGCGAGCGGGGCGAACAGCACGGCGGCGAGGCCAGTCCAGCCGGTCTGGTGCGACGCGCCGAGGCCCCGCCCGTCGTCGCCGTGGTAATATTCATAGAACAGATTGAGGTCGCGGAAGGCGGGGTCGTCGTCGAAACGCGGGTAGGCCCGGTGATAGGGGCGCCTGCCGTCGGCGCCGCGCAGGAACAGGGATTGCAGCCGCCGCGTCAGTTCATCGGCCGCGCCCCGCAGATCGGTGACGACGCCCGATCCCGTCGGGGCCTCGATGCGGAACTGGTCGCCGTAATAGAGATCCAGTTTGCGCAGGGCCTGGATCAGCAGGCCGTTGATCGGCATCCAGACCGGCCCGCGCCAGTTGGAATTGCCGCCGTAAATGCGCGTCCGGCCTTCGCCGGGTTCGTAATCCAGGGTGAAGACATGACCGTCGAGCTCCATCGTGAACGGATGGGCCGCGTGAATTTTTGACACCGAGCGCAGGCCATGGGGCGACAGGAACTGGTCCTCGCTCAGCGCGCGTTCGAGCGTGGCGGTCAGGCGGCGCCAGCGCAGGAGCGACAACAGGCGGTAGCCCTTGTCGTTGGGCGCGCGCCAATCCGACACCAGCCGCGCGAGGTCGGGCCGGTGTTCGAAATACCAGTCCATGCGCCGCCTGAACTGCGGCAGGCGTTCGAGGAAGTCCTCATGCACGACCTCGGTCGCGAAGATCGGAATCAGGCCCACCACGGAGAAGATGCGGATCGGTTGCGGCGCCTGTCCGGGCCGCCGCAGCATGTCGAAATAGAACTGCTCCTCGTCGTCCCACAGGCCGTTGTCGCCACGGTCGGGCGCGCCATGGAGGGCGGCGGCGATCTCCAGGAAATGCTCGAAGAATTTTGTCGCCAGGTCTTCGTAAACGGGATTGACCAAAGCGATTTCGAGGGCGATGCGCATCATCGACAGCGAAAAGGCGGCGGCCCAGGCGGTGCCGTCGCATTGGTCGAGCTGGGCGTCCTCGGGGAGTTTTTGCCGCATGTCGAACAGGCCGATGTTGTCGAGGCCGAGAAAGCCGCCCTGAAAGATGTTGCGCCCGCCCGAGTCCACGCTGTTGACCCACCAGGTGAAGTTCAGCAGCAGCTTGTGGAAGATGCGTTCGAGGAAGACGACGTCGCCGATGCCGGTGGCCCTGCGGTCGATCTCGTAGATTTGCAGCGCGGCCCAGGCGTGGACGGGCGGATTGATGTCGTTGAAGTCCCATTCGTAGGCGGCCAGCCGGCCGTTGGGATGCTGGCAGCGCGACTGGGTGAGGAGGGTGAGCTGGCTCTTGGCGAAGGCCGGGTCGATCAGCGCGAAGGTGATGGCGTGGAAGGCGAGGTCCCAGGCGGCGAACCAGGGATATTCCCAGGAATCGGGCATGGACATGATGTCGCCGGGCTGGTCGGGATCGACGTCGCCGAGCGCGAGATGCCGCCAGTTGGCGTTGCGGCCGTCGCGCCGCGCCTCTGGCGGCGGCGGCTGGGTGGGATCGCCCGCCAGCCAGCGCCGCACGTCATAGCCATAAAATTGTTTGCACCACAGCATGCCCGCGAAGGCCTGCCGCTGCACAAGGCGCTGGTCGGCGCCGGCGACGCCCGATTGACGCGCGGCGTAAAATTCTTCCGTTTCGGCGACGCGGGCGGCGAAGCAGGCGTCGAAATCGGCGAAGGGGTCGGTTTCCGAGGGTTTTCGCAATCGCGCGCGCAAAATGGTCGAGCCGCCCGGCGCGATCTCGAATGTCGCATGAAACGCCGCTTTCGTGCCGGTCCTGTCGGGATTGAC
>JAJYCZ010000046.1 GCA_021777915.1 Pseudomonadota bacterium
TTCGAGGTCTGCCGGCTGCGCGACATTCCGATCATCACTTTCATCAACAAGATGGACCGCGAATCGCGCGATCCCTTCGACCTGCTCGACGAGATCGAGAAGACGCTGGCCCTCGACACCGTGGCGCTGACCTGGCCGATCGGGCGGGGCAGGAGCTTTGCCGGAACATATGATCTGCGCGCCAATGTCGTGCGGCGCGTCGAGGAGGACGCCGAGCCGATCAAGGTGTCCGGCCCCGACGATCCGTTCATCGCGGAAATTTCGTCCGAGGCCGACGCGCTGCTGGCCTACGAGGAAATCGAACTGGCGCGCGAGGGGCAGAAACCCTTCGACGTCGAGGCTTTTCTCGAAGGCCATCTGACGCCGGTCTTTTTCGGTTCGGCGCTCAAGAAATTCGGCGTCCAGGACCTGATCGACGCTCTGGCCGAATTCGCGCCGCCGCCCCAGCCGGTCGAGGCCTCGACCCGAAAAGTCGATCCGCGCGAGGCCAGGATGACCGGCTTCGTGTTCAAGATTCAGGCGAACATGGACCCGAACCACCGCGACCGCATCGCCTTTCTGCGCGTGACCTCCGGGAAACTTTCGCGCGGGATGAAGGCGCGGCTGTCGCGCACCGGAAAAAACATCGCGCTCAACGCGCCGCAATTCTTCTTCGCCCAGGACCGCCAGCTCGCCGACGAAGCCTTTGCCGGCGACGTGGTCGGCATTCCCAATCACGGCGCCTTGCGCATCGGCGACACGTTGACCGAGGGCGAAAATCTGGTGTTTCGCGGCGTGCCGAGTTTTGCGCCGGAGATTTTGCGCCGGGTAAAACTGGGCGACGCGATGAAGGCCAAGAAATTGCGCGAGGCCTTGCAGCAGATGGCGGAGGAGGGGGTGGTGCAGCTTTTCCTGCCCCATGACGGCTCGCCCGCCATGGTCGGGGTGGTCGGCGCGCTCCAGCTCGACGTGCTCGCCGAGCGCCTTCAGGCGGAATATGGCCTGCCGGTCAGTTTCGAGACCAGCCGCTTCGAAATCTGCCGCTGGGTTTCCGCCGGCGATCCGGCCGAACTGGAAAAATTCGTCCGCGCCTATCCCTCCTCGATGGCCAACGATCTCGACGGCGCGCCGGTCTTTCTGGCGCAATCGGCGTTCAACCTGCGCTATGACCAGGAACGCTGGCCGGCGATCCAGTTCGCCGACATCAAGGATTACCAGATCGCGCGGGCCTGACGCCGTGGCGAGGTTTCCTTCCGCCAGGAGATGCGCGCGCGAATGTTGTTCCGGGGCAACGCCGGCCGCGCGAAGCGCATTGCGCGCGGCTTTGCCGTGAAAAGCGCCTTGACGCGCCCGCCCTTCTTTGCGCATCGTCCTCACAATCGCAGCCGGGGGACACCATGCATTCGACCCGTAGCGCCATTATGGCGACCGCCCTGCTGGCGCTTTGCGCCGGCGCCGCCATCGCCGGTCCGCGGGAGCGCGCCGAGGATTTCTACACCCTTCCCTATGACGGGCGCATGCCGCAATGCGACGACGGGGTTTCGCTTTATGAAATCACGCAGCGTTTCGCGACGTCGGAGACCTTCTATTTCAACTCGCCCCTGCGCATCGGCGGCTTCAAGGACATCCGCGAATACGCCTATCGCGCCAACGGCCCGCAATTCATCCCGCGCCGCTATTGCGTCGCCAAGGCCATGTTCAACGATTCCAGCATGCGCACGATCAAATACACCATCATCGAGCGCGGCGGTTTCATGAGCTTCAATCGTGGCGTCGAATGGTGCGTCGAGGGCCTCGACCGTTATCGCGCCTATGCGCCGATGTGCGACGGCGTCGGCCCCTGATCGGCGAGATGAGGGCGCTTCTCGCCGCGATCGTGATGCTTTTCGTCGCGGCGCCGGATGTCGCGGCGCCGGCCTGGGCGGACGATTGCCTGCTCGACCATTGCGCCGACCGCCAGCCCGCGTCGCAATCGCGGCCCGCCGGCCATTCCGGGTCAGAACCTTGGCGCGGCGGCGCGGCTTCCGGCGATTTCGATTTCTACGTCCTGTCCCTGTCGTGGTCGCCGAGCTTCTGCGCGACGACGGGCGCGCGGCGCGGTTCGGCGCAATGCGCGGCGGGCGCCAATCCCGGCTTCGTGGTTCACGGCCTCTGGCCGCAGAATGACGAGGGCTATCCCAGCCAGTGCCCCGGCAATTCCTATCTGCCTTATTCGGTCCAGTCGCAGCTTGGCGATCTCTATCCCGATCCAGGCCTCGCGCGTCACGAATGGCGCCAGCACGGCCTGTGCTCCGGCAAGAGCCCTTCGGGCTATTTCGCCGATGTCCGCGCCGCGCGCGACGCGGTCGCCGTTCCACCGCCGCTCAAGGCGCCCCAGGCCGACCAGCGGCTGGCGCCCCAAAACATCCAGCGCGCCTTCATGGCGGCCAATCCGCGCCTGCGCGCCGGCATGATGGCGGTGACCTGCCGGCGCGGCCTGTTTCTCGAGGCGCGGATCTGCCTGTCGAAGGACCTGCGCGATTTCGTCGCCTGTCCGCAGGTCGTGCGGGAGGGCTGCCGCGACATGAGCGTGATCGTCCCCGCCGGGCGATGAACTACCGCCACGAATTCCACGCCGGCAATTTCGCCGATGTCCTGAAACACGCGGTCCTGGTCCGGACGCTGCTCTACCTGCGCCGCAAGGACAAGCCGTTCCGCGTCATCGACACCCACGCCGGGGCGGGGCTTTACGATCTTTCGGCGCCGGAGGCGGTCCGCTCCGGCGAGGCGCGCGACGGAATCCTGCGCCTGCTGGAGGGCGTCGATGCCGGCGCGGCGGCGGAATTGCTCGCGCCTTATCTCGACGCCGTGCGCGCGGCCCAGATCGACGCTTTCGAGCCGCCGCGGCTTTACCCCGGTTCGCCGCTGATCGCGCAATCCCTGCTGCGGCCCCAGGACCGCGCCCTGTTCTGCGAATTGCTGCCTGAAGCGGCGCAAGCCCTGCGCCGGACCCTGGGCCGCGACGCCAGGGTCAAGCCGGTCGAGATCGACGGCTATGCCGGACTCAAGGCTTATATGCCGCCCAAGGAGCGGCGCGGCGTGGTGCTGATCGATCCGCCTTTTGAGCGCCGCGACGAATATGAGCGCCTGTTCGATGCGGTCGTCGCGGCCATGCGCAAATGGCCGACCGGCGTTTTCATCGTCTGGCAGCCGGTCAAGGAGCCGGAAATCGCCGGCGCCTTCTGCCGCGCGCTGGCCGCTCGGACGAAGGACTGGCTGCGGATCGAGCTTCAGGTCGAGACGCCGGCGCCGGGACGACCGCTCGCCCGCACCGGGCTGATGGTCGTCAACCCGCCCTATGTCCTCGCTCAGGAAATGAAGATCGTCCTCCCGGCCCTGGCGCGAATTCTGGCGCGCGGGCCGGGAAGCGAATTCCTGGTCGAAAGCGGCGCCGCCGGAGATCCTTCGGCCTAGGATGAAATGCAGTCTTTGTTCGCGGAGCGCGTCGCGGCTCATATGAGGCTATAAGTCTTTTATCATGAATTGCTACATAACGTTTGCGGAAACTGCCGCGTTAGCCATAGCGAAAAGCTTGAGTTATTATACTACTTAAAATGAGGTATATATGATATATATACAATAATATAAAAGATAAAAACAAGCATCGCTTTGCCGGGCAATTTCGGATTGATATATGCAATCCTTCGAATGTGCGCATCTGCACTTGGCGCAAATAAAGACAAATGAAGGAAACCACAAACAAGCTCTTGCCAAGCGCGACATTATGCCGCAACGTATGATCTTGGGGGATTTCGTTTCGACGAAGCGGCTGACCAATGGAACAGCCGGTCTTGCGATATAAAAAGCCTGTATAACAGCAAGCGATCCACCAAGCGGCCGAGGGAATCGGGCCGGGTGGACTGCACTTGGAATTGCAATCCCAGCGGCGCGCCGCCCGAACTGTCGGCCTTGAACGGAGGAAACACGTCATGGCTCAGTCGGGAACGATCAAATTCTTCAACGCGGACAAAGGCTGGGGCTTCATTCGGCCCACCGATGGCGGCAAGGATATTTTCGTCCATATCACCGCCGTCGAACAGGCCGGCCTGACGGCGCTCAACGAAGGCCAGAAACTGACCTTCGAGATCGAGCCCGACAAGAAGGGCAAGGGGCCGAAGGCAGTCAATCTCCATCTGGAATAGCGCGTCGGGCGGGGTTTCGCGGCGTCCGCAATGCGAGCAAAAAGCTTGCGGCCGGGGACAGAATCGGGTTCGCCTTCGTCGACGCGGTTTTGCCTGCGCGCGGAGTTCTCGCCATGAAGCTGTATTTTTCGCCGACCTCGCCTTTTTCGCGCAAGGCGCGCATCGTCGCCGCCATGGCGGGCCTTGACGACAGGATCGAACTGGTCCGCGCCGACACCAACAATCCGCTGGATGTCCTTCGCGCCAGGAATCCGCTCGGGAAAATCCCGACGCTCGAGCGCGACGACGGGGTTTGCCTTTACGACAGCGCGGTGATCTGCGCCTACCTCGACGAACTCGCCGGCGGCGCCGGGGTCATCCCGGCCGAACGCGAGGCGCGTTTCGCCGCCTTGACGCTGGAATCGCTCGCCAACGGAATCGCCGACGCCGCGATCCTGCAGATCTATGAGAAGCGGATGCGCGCGGAGAGCGAATACAGCGAGAACTGGATTGCACATCAGCGCGGCAAGGTCGACCGCGCGCTGGCCGCGCTCGAAGCCGCGCCGCCGGCGCCCGGCGCCACCCATATCGGCGCGATCGCGCTGGCCTGCGCGCTGGGCTATCTCGACCTGCGTTTCGACGGCGCCTGGCGCGCCGGCCATCCGCGTCTCGTCGCCTGGCTCGACTCCTTCGCGGCGGCGGCTCCCGCCTTCGATGGGACCAGGGCGTAAAAAAAACCCCGGCGCACGACGCCGGGGCTTCAGAGGAGGCGGGGAGCGTCGCCTGTCTTTCGCGGACCTCAGAACTTGTAGTTCACGCCGGCGCGCAACATGTTCACATTGGCGCCCGCGGTCATGACATTGGGCGTGAGGCCGAAAAAGTTGTTGCTGCCGAACGACGCGAACAGATATTCGGCCTTGACCGTGATGTGCGGCGTGACGGCATATTCCGCGCCGAAGCCCAGAGCGTAGCCGTTGGACCAGAAACTCTGGTTGGCGGTCGCGCTCGCGATGTAATTGTTCAACGTGCCGGCGACTTCCGCGCCCGCATAGCCGCCGGTTCCGAAAATCAGCAGACGGTCCATCGCATAGCCGACCCGCGCGCGGATCGTGGCGATATTCTCGATATTGCCGCTGGAAAAGACGCCGGGCGCGATCGAACCGCTCGAAGCGAAATGCGACCAGTCGTAATCGGCTTCGGCGCCGACCAGCAGATTGCCCGACTGGTAATTGTAGCCGACAGTCCCGCCGATCAGCCAGCCGTCCGGATTGGAGCCGAAATAACTGCGCCCGCCGCCGATAAAATTGCCGAGCCCCGCGCCGAGATTGAGGCCGGCGTAAAAACCGGTCCAGGTGAAGGAGGGCGGATAATCATACGCCGGCGCAACATTGCCGGGGGGCAGATCGGCAGCCTGCGCCAGCGAGGCGAAGGAGATCGCCGCGCCGCTGATCAAGGCGATCGCAACTTTTTTCATTTCTCAACTCCGGATCGAGGCCGCGGAACGGCCGGTCTGGAGCGATTTAGGGTCGTAAAGGTAATTGGAGCGTAAAAATAAATGGTTTATACAAATTAGGAAATATGATGCGGTCAAGGCGAATAAGGAGTGAATCCTGGCGCGCTTGGTTTAACTAAAATAAGGTGGGATTATTTGGTTAAGGAGCCATCATTTTTCCGAAAACGTCCCAGCGCCGATGGAAAAGCCTAAAATTATATTGGTTAATATCGCGGGGTCGCAAGCAACGGCCAGGCAGGAAACCCGCGCTCAATCGGCGCTCGGCAGGCGGCGCATGGTAAATTCGATCCGGCCGTCGGCCAGTTCGCTCCAGGATTCGATTTCGGTCATGTAGGCGGCCTTGGGGAAGGCGGCGAAAATCTCCCGCGCCTTCTCGCGCGCCTTGTCGCGCGGCAGGACGAAGGACTCCCGCTTGAACCCATCGGCGCGCCGCGCCTGCGACGCCTGCCGCAGCTTTCCGGCCATGCGCGCGGCGAGTTCGACCGGATGCTTGTTTTCCACCGCCATGTCTTTCCCGCGGGCGCGGCTCCGCGCCTCGCCCGAGAGTAAAACCTAACGCCGGTTCCGCGTCCAGCCGGATTCTTGCGGCCAGGAGTCTTGCAGGCCATTGGCGCAGGCGGCGTCGATCAGCGCCGCGACCCGTTTCGGGTCCTGGGGGAAGCCGGCGCGAATCCAGGCGGCTTGCAGGCGTTTCAGCGCCGCGCCGAGACCCGCGCCCTGCCGGACGCCGCGCGCGAGAAGGTCGGCGGCGGCGAAAGGCGCCCTGGGCGCCGGCGTGTCGCGCAGAAAGGCTTGCGCCGCGAGAAAGTCCTGGTCGTTCGGCCCCGCCGGGCTTTCCGCCTGGATCAGGAGCAGCGCGTCGCGGGCGGCCGGGGCGCCGCGCAGGAAAAGCTGTTCGCGCAATTGCGCCGGCGACGGGGCTTGGATCGCGCCGTGCCAGGCGGCTGTGGCTCCAGCCATTTCGGCGAGCCTGCGCTTTTCCGCGCGCGACAGGCGCAAGGCTTCGCCGAGGCGCTCGGCGTCGCTGGCGCTGTGCAGCGCCAGCGCGGCCAGGGAAAGCAGTGAATCCGACAGTTTCTGCGTGGAAAGGATCGCGGCGAGGCGGCGGTTGCGCGCCGGCCAGGGCGCGACATGGAGAAAGGCGAGCAGTCCCGCCTGGCTCATGGTTTCGATCGCGGCGGCCGAACGCGGGAAAGACAGGGTCTTGAGGATTTCGCCGCCCAGCCTTTCGCGCGAAAGCTGGGCGATCCCGCCGCGCAAGGCGACGCAGGCGGCGAAGCCGTCGGCGTCGAGCGGACCCTCGCCATAGCAGGCGGAAAAACGGAAAAAACGCAGGATGCGCAGATAATCCTCGGCGATGCGCCGGCCCGGGTCGCCGATGAAGCGCACCCGGCGCCGGGCGAGGTCGTCCAGGCCGCCGACATAATCGTAAATCCGGCCCCGCGCATCGACCGAGAGCGCGTTGATGGTGAAATCGCGCCTCCGCGCGTCGGCGGCGAAGTCCTCGCCGAAGCGCACCTTGGCGCGGCGCCCGTCGGTTTCGACGTCCTCGCGCAGGGAAGTGACCTCGAAATGGGCTCCGTCGAGCACCAGGGTCACCGTGCCGTGCTCGATCCCGGTCGGGACCGCCCGCAGGCCCGCGCTCTCCGCTTTGGCGACCACGATTTCCGGTGGCGCGGCGACGGCGAGGTCGATGTCCGCGATCCGTTCGCCGAGAAGGGCGTTGCGCACGGCGCCGCCGATCACCCGCGCCTCCACGCCGCCAAGCGCGCCGAAGACCTTTTGCAGCGCCGGGAGGCCGAGCAGGAGCCGCAAGTCCCCGTTCGACAGGCCGCCGTTCATTGGAAACGCCCTGGCGTCAGGCGGCCGTGATCCATATGGGCGGGCACATAGACGCCCGTCGGCGCGGCGCCGAACAGCCCGGCATAGACAAAGCCGAGGATGACCAGGGCAAAACCGGCCAGCGTCAGCCAGAACAGGGCGCCGCGCGACCAATGGGCGACGACCAGGGGATGGCGGGCGCGATAAAACAGGAACAGGGCATAAAGCAGAAAGGGCGCGGCGAACAGGCCGAGCGACTCGAGCAGCGAACGCGCCATTTAGGAATAGAGCCTTTCAAAGAGATTGCGGATCATGCCCGCGGTCGCGCCCCAAATATAGCGGTTTTCGTAGGGCATGGCGTAAAATTGCCGCCGCCGCCCCTGCCATTGGCGGAAATGGCGCTGGTGGTTGGCTTCGTTCATCAGGAAGGACAGGGGCGTTTCGAACACCTCGGCCACTTCCAAGGCGTTCACGCTGAGATCGAGCGGCGGCTGTGTCAGGCCGACAATCGGAAAGACGCGGAAGCCGGTGCTGGTCTGGTAGGGGTCGAGACATCCCAGGATATGAACGCGCGCGCGGATAAGGCCGATTTCCTCCTCGGCCTCGCGCAAGGCGGCGTCCAAAGGCGATTCGCCGGGGTCGATCTTGCCGCCGGGAAAGGCGATCTGGCCCGAATGGTCGCTCAAATGACTGGCGCGCTGGGTCAGCAGCAGGAAAAGACCGCCCTCTCGCGCGACGACCGGCGCAAGCACAGCCGCGGGGCGGGCGGGCGAGGGCAGCAGCGCGGTCTCGCCGCTCAGCGGCTCGTTCAGGCGGTGGTCGCCGTGATGCGGGCGCGCGGCCGGATCGAAAGCCTCCTCCGGCCAGCCCTGGCGCAGCTTCTTTTGGGCGCGCGCCAGAAAGTCCTTGGCGTCGAAACTCATGTCAGGTCCGCGATCTCGCGCATCGGCGCCATGGCGAAAAAGGCGCCGTTGGACCAGACGCCGAACATTTCTTCACCCTCGACCATTCGGGCCTCGCCCCAGGCGACGAGATCATAGAACAAGGCGCGCTTGACCAGAGCCCATAACTCGCCGCGCACCAGCGCATAGGGTTTGAGGCCGCCACTTTCGCCGGGAAGGAATTTCAGGGGATTCTTCGCCGAAATTTCCACCCAGTCGTCGACATTGGTGCGGAGCCTGAGCCTCTGGTTCTCGCCCTCGCCTTCGCGCAAAAACTCGACGCCGAGAAAGGGCGCGTCCTCGACCTTTATGCCCACGCATTCGACCGGCGTCACCAGCACGAAACGCTCCGGGTCCTTGCGCAGGATGCCGGAAAAAAGCCTGACCAGGGCCGGGCGGCCGATCGGCGTCCCGTTGTAGAACCAGGTTCCGTCGCGGGCGATACGCATGTCGATCTCGCCGCAATAGGGCGGGTTCCACAAATGGACCGGCGCCGGCCCGCGCGATTCGCGCGCCATGGCCAGCCCGCGCAGGGGATCGGACGGATTGCTCATCGTAATGTTTCGGACCCGCGCCGCCTTGATTTGGCGGCATTTTACCCCGTGAATGGCGGCGCGGCGCCTATTATCTGTTTATCGGCGCCCGCGCGCCAGCCTATAGTGCCGTCCGCACAGGAGAAACTCTGGCATGAACGCCGATCCCGCCCTTCGGGCTCAAGACATTTCCCCAGGCGAGCGCGAGATCGAGTCGCGCGCGGAAAAGGCGCTCGACCTGCTGGCGGTGGCGCGCAAGGCGATCGGCGGCGTCGTTTTCGGTCAGGAGGCGGTGGTCGAAGAGGCTCTGGTCACCCTGCTGTCCGGCGGTCACGCCTTGTTCGTCGGCGCGCCTGGCCTCGCCAAGACCCTTCTGGTCGAGACGCTCGGCCGGGTGCTTGGCCTGCACGCCAACCGCGTGCAGTTCACGCCGGATTTGATGCCGACCGATATTCTCGGCTCGGAAGTTCTGGAGGAGGGCGCCGACCACCGCCGCGCCTTCCGCTTCATCAAGGGGCCGATCTTCGCCCAGTTGCTGATGGCCGACGAGATCAACCGCGCCAGTCCGCGCACCCAATCGGCCTTGTTGCAGGCGATGCAGGAATATCACGTCACCATCGCCGGTGAACGCTACGATCTTCCAAGGCCCTTCCATGTGCTGGCGACCCAGAATCCTCTGGAGCAGGAGGGCACTTATCCGCTGCCCGAGGCCCAGCTCGACCGTTTTTTGATGCAGATCGACGTGCCCTATCCGGCGCGCGAGGCGGAAAAACGCATCCTGATCGAAACGACGGGCCGCGCCCGCCCGGCGCCGCAACAGGTGATCGACGCCGACGGCCTGATGGACATTCAGGCGCTGGTGCGGCTGATGCCGGTCGGCGCCTCGGTGGTCGACGGCATCCTCGACCTGGTGCGCGCGGCGCGTCCCGGCGAGGGCGATCCGGTCCTGACCCAGCATATCGCCTGGGGGCCGGGGCCGCGCGCGGCCCAATCGCTGATGCTGGCCTGCCGCGCCCGCGCCCTGGCGCAGGGGCGGCTCGCGCCGGGCAAGGCCGACGTGCTGGCGCTCGCCGGCCCGGTGCTGAAACATCGCATGGCGCTGACCTATAGCGCCCGCGCCGATGGCGAGACCATCGACGCGGTCATCGAGCGCCTGAAACAAAGATTCGCCTGATGGCCCCGAAACCGGGGAAGGATTTTTCCTTCCTGCCGCGCGCGGCGGCGCGTCCCGATCATGACAAGCGCGTCCAGGCGCTCGATCTCGCGCGCCGCCTGCCGGCGTTGACGCTCGAAGCCCGCCAGGCGGCGGCGTCCGCGCAAGCCGGCCTGCACGGGCGCCGGCGGGCGGGCGTGGGCGAGAATTTCTGGCAGTTCCGGCCCTTCATCGCCGGTGAGGCGGCGCAGAATGTCGATTGGCGCCGCTCGGCCCGCGACGACCGGCTCTATGTGCGCCAGCGCGAATGGGAGGCGGCGCAGGTGCTGTGGGTCTGGGCCGATCTTTCCGGCTCGATGATTTATCGCTCTGACCATGGCGTTCCCTCCAAGCTCGACCGCGCGCTGATCCTTGCGCTGGCCCTGGCCGATTCCGCGGTGCGGGCGGGGGAGCGCGCCGGCTGGCTCGGCCTGACCCGACTGAGCGCGGCGCGCGACATCGTGGACAGCCTCGCCGTGGCTCTGATCGCGCAGGAAAGGGCCAACGACGGGCGTTTCGAGGATCTGCCCCAGGCCGCGCCCTTGCGCATGCGTGAAAAGGCGGCGCTGATCGGCGATTTCCTGATCGACGCGGCGGATTTCGCCGCCTGCCTGCAACGCTTGAGCGCCCAGGGCGCGCGCGGCCATGCGCTGATGGTCTTCGATCCGGCGGAACAGGATTTTCCCTTTTCCGGCCAGACCGAATTTTACGACGAAGCCGGCGATCTGCTGCGCGCCGGCCGCGCCGAGGATTATTCCGCGCCTTATCGGGCGCGGCTCGCCGCCCATCGCGAGGCTTTGGCGGCGGCGGCGCGGGCGCAGGGCTGGACTTTTGGCCTTCACTCCACCGCGCGCCCGGCTTCCGAGGCCTTGCTCAACCTGCGGCTCGCTTTGACGGCGGACGGCGCGCGATGAATTTTCTGCCGCTCTCCTTCGCCGCGCCCTGGCTGCTGCTGGTTCTGACGGGCGCGCCGCTGCTCTATCTCCTGCTGCGGGTCACGCCGCCGCCCCCCCGGCGCGTCGCCTTCCCACCCCTGAGACTCATCCTCGACCTGAAAAAACCCGACGCCACCCCGGCGCGCACGCCGCTGTGGCTGCTGATCCTGCGCATGGCGCTCGCCGCGCTGGTCGTGCTCGCCATGGCCGGGCCGCTGCTGACGCCGCGCGGGGCGGCGAGCGCGAAAAGCGGGCCGCTGCTGCTGCTGGTCGACGACGGCTGGCCGGCGGCGAACGACTGGAGCCTGCGCGTCGAGGCCGCCCAGTCCCGGCTCGAAGCCGCCGCCCGCAGCGGGCGCCCCGCGGCGGTCCTGGCCTTTTCCGAGCCACCGAAGGAAGGGCTGGCGGCGCAGGACGCGGCCGGCGCGCTGAACCGGCTGCGCGCCTTCAAGCCCAAGGCCTTTCTGCCGGCCCGCGCCCCGGCGCTCGACGCGATTTCGGCGTTTCTCAAGACGCACGGTTCGGCGCGGGTCGTCTGGCTGACCGACGGGCTGGAGGACGCCGACGGCGCTGCTTTCGCCCAGAAACTGGCGGCGCTGGCCCCCGGCGCCGAAATCTTGCGCGATTCGCGCGGCGTTCAGGTGATTGCCGGCGCCGACAATGGCGTCGCGACGCTCGACGCTTTTCTCGCCCGTTCGACGGCGAGCGGGCCTTTCGCCGGGCGGGTGCGGGCCTTTGACGCCAAAGGCGCCTCGCTCGGCGACGGCGATTTCGATTTCGCCAATGGATTGAAGGCCAAGGCGTCTTTCGACCTTCCAGTTCAGTTGCGCAACGAGATCGCGCGGCTGGAAATTCTGGGCGTGCATTCGGCGGGTTCCGTAAAACTGCTCGACGCCGGTTCGCGGCGCCGGCGCGTCGGGTTTTTCGCGGGCGCGGCGGGCGAGCAGCCGCTCCTGTCGCCGCTTCACTATCTGCGCGACGCCCTGTCGCCCTTCGCCGATCTGCGCGCGGCGAAACCCGGCGCCGCCGATCCGGTTGGCCAGTTGCTCGACGAGGGCGTGGACGTGCTGATCCTCGCCGACGTCAACGCCGCCGCGCCCGCCTTGCGCAAAAGGCTCGACGCCTTTCTCGCCTCGGGCGGGACTCTTTTGCGCTTCGCCGGGCCGCGCCTCGCCGCCGCGCGCGACGACGATCTGTTTCCCGTCCGGCTGCGGCGCGGCGGGCGCACGCTTGGCGGGGCGATGTCGTGGGAGCGGCCCAAGCCGCTCGCGGCCTTCGACGAATCGAGCCCGTTCTTCGGCCTGACCCCGCCGGCGGAAGTGACGGTGTCGCGCCAGGTTCTGGCCGAGCCGGATGAAGGGCTGAACGCGAAAACCTGGGCGCGGCTCGCCGACGGCACGCCTCTGGTCACCGCCGAGCGGCGGGGGCCGGGCCGTCTGATCCTGTTCCATGTGACGGCGGACCCGGCCTGGTCCAACCTGCCCTTGTCGGGCCTGTTCGTGGCGATGCTCAAGCGCATCGTCGATCGCGCGCGCGTCGTCGCCAAAATCAAAGAGCCGGGCGTCCATCCGGATGCTTTTCTGCCGCCGCTGCGCATCCTCGACGGCTTTGGCGCGCCCGGCGCGCCGCCGGCGGAAGCCAAATCCCTCCCCGCCGGGGGATTGCCGGCCCCCGACGCCAGCCATCCGGCGGGCCTCTATGGCGCCGCAGCCGCGCCGCGCGCGCTCAACGCCTTCGATCGCGGCATGAAGCTGACGCCGCTCGATTTCTCCGGCCTCAATTTCCGCCTTGGCGAACTCGCCGGGCCGCGCCCGGTCGATCTGCGCGCGCCGCTTCTGATCCTCGCCTTCCTTTTGGCCTTGGCCGACGCGCTCGCCTCGGTCTGGCTCGGCGGCAGATGGCGAAAACAGGTCGGGCCCAAAAAAGCCGGCCCGATCCTCGCCGGGCTCGCTTTGCTGCTCGCGCTGGCGCCGCCGCCGGCCAAGGCGCAGAATGTCAGTCAGAGCGACAGGGAGGCCGCGCTGACCACGCGGCTCGCCTATGTCGTCACCGGCGATCCGCGCGTGGACCGCATCAGCCGCGAGGGGCTGCAATCCCTGACCGAAACCCTGGCGCGGCGGACCTCGTTTTCGCCGGGCGATCCGCGCGCGCTCGATCCCGCCCATGACGAACTGGCCTTCTATCCCCTGATCTACTGGCCGGTCGCGCCCGACCGGCCCCAGCCCGCGCCCGAGGTCGCGCGGCGGATCGAGGCCTATATGAAACAGGGCGGCATGGTGCTGTTCGACACCCGCGACGCCGATATGCAGGTTTCCGACGGGCCGCCGACGGCGGCCCATGCCTGGCTGCGGGATTTCCTGAAGAACATCGACCTGCCGCCGCTCGCGCCGGCGCCGCCGAATCATGTTGTCTATCGCACCTTCTACATTCTCGACGGACTGGTCGGCCGCGCCGAGAACGGTCCGACATATCTTGAGGCCTTGCCGCCGGAGACCGGCAAGGAGAATCGGCCGGCGCTGGCCGGCGACGGCGTCTCGCCGATCATCGTCGCCTCCAACGACCTCGCCGCCGGCTGGGCCGGCGATTCCTACGGCGAGGCGCTCTATCCGCTCGATCCCGGCGGGCCGCGCCAGCATGAAATGGCGCTACGCGGCGGGGTCAATGTCGTGATGTACGCCCTGACCGGCAATTACAAGGCCGATCAGGTCCATGTGCGCGAATTGCTGGAAAGGCTTGGGCCGTGAAGGAATTCAGCCTCGCCTTCGCCCCGCTCGCGCCGCTGTGGCTGATCGCGCTTTTCGCCGTTCTGGCCGCGGGGCTGGTCGCCGCCGCCTTTCTCCTGCGACGCCGCGGCGCCCTTCTCCGCGCGCTGCTTTTCATCCTGCTGGTCGGCGCGCTCGCCAACCCCTCGCTGGTGGCGGAAAAGCGTGAGCCGCTGCGCGACGTGGTCGCGGTGGTGCTCGACCATAGCGCCTCGCAGGATTTCGGCGACCGCCGCGCCCAGACTCTTGCCGCCCGCGCCGCCTTGGCGAGGACTTTGAAGAAGCTCGATAATATAGATGTCCGTTTCATCGAGGCCGGCGGCGAAGCCGGGGGCGAGGACGGCACAAGACTGTTCTCGGCGCTCAACGCCGGCCTGGCCGATGTCGCGCCTTCGCGCGTCGGCGCCGTAATCATGGTGACCGACGGGCAGGTGCACGACATTCCCTCTTCGCTCGCCGCCGCCAATCTCAAGGCGCCGCTCCACGCGCTGATCACCGGAAACGCCGCGGAGCGCGACCGCCGCATCGAACTGGTCGAGGCGCCGCGCTTCGGCCTGATCGGCAAGGACATAACATTCGTGGTCAAGGTCGAGGAGACCAATGGCCCCGGCGAGCCGGTCACGGTGACCGTGCGCCGCGACGGCGATGTCATCACGCGGGTGCTGGCGGCGCCGGGCGAGCCGCTCAAAATCCCGCTGCGTCTGGTTCATGGCGGCAAGAGCGTGCTCGAATTCGACGCCGAGCCGATGGAAGGGGAACTCACCGGGATCAACAACAAGGCGGTGGCGACGGTCGAGGGAATCCGCGACCATCTCAAAATCCTGCTGGTGTCGGGCGAGCCCAATCCCGGCGAGCGCTCGTGGCGCAATCTGCTGAAGTCCGACGCCAATGTCGAACTGGTCCATTTCACCATTCTGCGCCCGCCGGAAAAACAGGACGCCACGCCTTTGCGCGAACTGGCCCTGATTCCCTTTCCCACCGCCGAACTTTTCGGGCGCAGAATCGTCGATTTCGACCTGATCGTCTTCGACCGCTATTCGAACATGGGCCTGCTGCCGCCGGCCTATTTCGACAATATCGTGCGCTATGTCCGCGACGGCGGGGCGATGGCGATCGTCGCCGGGCCCGATTTTTCCCAGCCCGAGGGGCTGTTCTACACGCCGATCGGCGACGTGGTCCCGGCGCGGCCCAACGGCGATCTGGTCGAGACGCCGTTCCGCGCCGCCTTGACCGAGATCGGCAAGCGCCATCCGGTGACCCGCGACCTTCCGGGAAGTCAAAGCACGCCGCCGGGCTGGAGCCAATGGTTCCGGCTGGTGAAGGCGTCGCCCGAGCGTGGCGCCAGCGTGCTGTCAGGGCCCGATGACGCGCCGCTGCTGGTTCTGTCGCGCGAGGGCAAGGGCCGGGTGGCGCTGCTGCTCACCGACCAGATGTGGCTGTGGGCGCGCGGGTTCGAGGGCGGCGGCCCCTATGCCGACCTGATGCGCCGCGCCGCGCATTGGCTGATGAAGGAGCCGGAACTGGAAGAGGAGGCCTTGCGCGCCACCGCCCATGGCCGCGACCTGACCCTCGAGCGCCAGACGCTCGATGACAAGTCCGGCCCCATTCATCTGGTCGCGCCCTCGGGCAAGGCGCTGGACGTGGCGCCCGCGCAGGTCGCGCCGGGCCTGTTCCGCGCCGAGATCAAGGCGCGGGAGTTCGGCCTCTATCGCGCCAGCCAGGGCGAGTTGAAGGCGCTGGTCAATGTCGGGCCGGAAAACCCGCTCGAATATCGCGACGTCGTCTCGACCATGGAAAAGCTGCGGCCTCTCGCCGAGGCGAGCGGCGGCTCCGCGCGCCGGATCGGCGCGGTGGGAACGAGCGCGATTCACCTGCCGCGCATCGTCGCCATGGGCGACAGCCCGGTCTATGCCGGCGCGGATTTCATTGGCGTGCGCCGCACCGAATCCAGCGTGGCGCGGGGCGTCAAACTGACCCCGCTGGCGATCGGTTGGCCCGGCCTGCTGCTGCTGCTCGGCGCGTTGGTCGCCGCCTGGGCGTGGGAGGGACGGCGGGGAAAGGCGACTTAAAGCCCCGGAGACACCGCGCCCTTATGGCTCTGCAAGGCGCCTGGCTGCAATTCGTAATAGAGGATGCGGGCGGGATCGACCGGGCCGGGAAAGACAAAATGCCCAAAGGGGGCGCGGGAAAATTCCATTTTCTCGTAATAGGGCGGGTCGCCGACCAGAATCACCAGGCTATGACCGGCCTCGCGCGCCGCTGAAAGCGATCTCTGCGCCAGGGCTTCGCCGAGTCCGCGGGCGCGAAAAGGCTCCTCCACCGTGAGCGGGCCGAGCAGCAGGGCCGGGGCGCCGCCGACGAGGATACGGGTCATGGTGTTGGCGCCGACCAGCATGCCGCCGATTCGCGCGAGAAAGGACAGGCTCCAGTCGGGCTCGACGCCCTCGCGCAGGCGATAGGCGGTCTTGGCGAAACGCCCCGGTCCGAAGGCGCGCTCCTCCAGTTTCAGGATCGCGGGGCGGTCGGCGGGCGCGGCATGGGCGTAGTGGAGCGACAGGTCGGGCATGGCGGCGGTTTAGTCGGAAATGCGAAAGCCCGCAAATGGCTTTCGCGTCACCGCAAAAGAAAACGCCGGCCGCGAAGGCGGCCGGCGCGAGAAACGTCTTGCAACCGAGGCTTACTTGGAGCCGTCGGCCTTGAACTGGGCGATATAGGCCCAGACATTGGCGCGATCGGCGTCCGCCGGCAGGCCGGCGAAGGGCATCTTGTTGCCGGGGACCTTGGCCTTGGGGTTGGCGATATAGTCCGTGAAATTCTTCTCGTCCCAGCTGAAGCCGGCGCCCTTCATGGCGGCCGAATAATTATAGCCGGCGGCCGAGCCCGCCGCGCGGCCGTTGAGGCCGTTCAGTTCGGGGCCGACGGCGTTCTTGGCGCCCGCGCCGATCTGGTGGCAGGCCTTGCACTTCATGAACACCTTTTCGCCCGCGGCGGGATCGCCCGCGGCCAGGGCGGCGGTGGAGATGAAGGCGAGCGCCGCGGCTGCCGGCAGAGCGTGAATGAGCTTCATGTGTCGTTTCCTTCCTGAAGACGCTGGTCTGCAAAACCGAATGGAAAAGGACTTCCACGGCGCGTGGCCGAGGAATATCGTCCTTCGCGCAATCTAGGCCGTGGACGGGCGAATGACAATCGCTTCTTTCTTGATCCCGCTTGCGACCTTGGCGCTACCTTTTGTCGCGGGGGCGCGGCGCCATGGCTGATCTGGAGGAGGCGCGGGCGCTTCTGCGCGACCGCTTCGGCTTCGCGGATTTCCTGCCGGGCCAGGCCGCCGCGATCCAGGCCGCGCTCGACGGCGAGGACATTTTCGTCCTTGCTCCCACCGGCGCCGGCAAATCCCTGATCTATCAGCTCCCGGCGCTGCTTCGCCCAAACCTGACCGTCGTGGTTTCGCCGCTGGTCGCCCTGATGCGCGATCAGGCGCGCAAGCTCGAGGCGCTCGGCCTGCCCGCCGCCGCCCTGCACGCCGACATCGCGCCGGAAGCCTGGCGACGGGTGTGCGATGGCCTCGAGTCGCGCCGGTTGCGGCTGCTCTATCTCGCGCCGGAACGTCTGGCCGAGCCGGAAACGCTCGCCCTGCTGCGCGAGGCGAACGCGCGCGCCCTCGTGGTGGACGAGGCGCATTGCGTCTCGCAATGGGGGCATGATTTCCGCCCCGACTATCGCCGGATCGCAGGCTTCGCCGCACGCTTAAGCGCGCCGCAGATCATCGCGGCCACCGCGACGGCCTCGCCGCGCACGCGGGCCGATATTGTCGAAAACCTGTTCGACCGTCCGCCGCGCCAGTTCGTCGCCTCGTTCCGGCGCGCCTCGATCGTCCTTTCGGCGCTGCCCCGCGAGCGCGATCCGATGCGCCAGCTGATCAGGCTGGTCGCCGCGCGGCGCGGCGCCGCCGGCATTATCTATTGCCGCGCGCGGGAAACGGCGGATCGCGTCGCCGCGGCGCTGAAAGGCGCGGGGCTCGCGGCTTCGTCCTATCACGCCGGCCTGCCGGCGGGACTGCGCGCGGCGCGCCAGGATGAATTTCTCGCGCGATCCGACCTGACCATGGCCGCGACCATCGCTTTCGGCCTCGGCGTGGACAAGCCGGACGTGCGCTTCGTCATTCATTACGACACGCCCGACGATCCCGAGACGCTCTATCAGGAAACCGGGCGGGCGGGTCGCGACGGCCGGCCGGCCGAAGCCATCGCCCTTTATGCGCCGGGGCGAATGGCGAAACTGCGCGCCGCGCGATTCGAACTGGCGCGGCTCGATCCGGCCGCGGGGGAAAGGGCGCGGGCGCTGTCGGATTATTTTCTAAGGCCGGCCTGCCGCGAGCAGACCCTGATCCGGGCCTTGGGAGAGGAGGCGCCGCCCTGCGGACGCTGCGACAATTGCCGCGGCGGCCATTTGCCACGCCGCGCCCTGCGCCTGGCCAGGGCCGCGCCGCACGAGGTTTTTGGTCTCGCCCGTCAGGGCTTGCGCGGCGGACTGGCCCGGTTGTTTCCGCCGCCCGCGCCGATCGTGGATTTGGACGAGACGGCGACGCCAGCGGACAATTGGGCGCCGGCGGCAAAAAACCTCAGCGTCGAAGAGGCGCGGCGGCTGGGGCGTCTGCGCGCGGCGCGGCTCGCCCTCGCGCGCAAGGCCGGCCTCGCGCCGGGGCGGATCATCGGCGAGGAGGGGCTGGTCGCCATGGCCGTTTCGCCGTCCCGAAGCCTCGCCGAACTGGTTGAAACCCACGGCGATCCCAGCGGCCTGCTGGCCCGTCACGGCCAGTCGCTGATCGACGCGGCCATCGCGGGGAATGGCTAGTCTTGCACGCGGCAGGTTGCATATGATGTTGATTTTGTTCTGACTTAAACCATAAAAATTTGCGCCGGAGGCGGGCGTTCGTTCGTTTCGTAACATTTCAGGGGGTTAACATTCGGTAAAATTTCCGGCGCGCGTTGTTCGGTGCGCGGCCCCGTCGGAATGTTTGAGCCATGACGCAATCGATCAGCCCTTCGTCCTTGCCGAACGCTCGTCCCGTGCCGAGTCACGTCGCCCGCGCAAGGCGCGTCGGCCCCGACCGTGGCCAGGCCTTGCCGCTGCCGCTGGAGTTTCTGGTCAAGCCGCGCCAGGCCCTGGACGTCCGTTTCGATCCCGCGACCAGGACAGTCTGGTGTTCGATGCGGCACGAGAACAGCGTGAGCTGGACGCTGCCCCTGCTGCGCGAACTCAATGCGCTCAACGCCGATATCCGCTCGCTTTACGCGGGGGCCTGTTTCGACGACCCGCCGATCAGGTTTTTCGTCGGCGGCTCCCTGCGTCCGGGCGTGTTCAACATGGGCGGCGACCTGTCCTTCTTCCTCGATCGCGTCCGCGCGCGGGACGCCGAGGGTCTGCGCGCCTACGCCTATGCCTGCGTCGAGGCGATCCACGACAATTACAACGGTTTCGATTCGCCGGTGGTGACCATCGCGCTGCTGGAGGGCGACGCTCTGGGCGGGGGGCTGGAGGCGGCGCTGAGCTGCCAGAATGTCATCGCCGAGCGCGGGGTTCATCTCGGCTTCCCCGAGGCGCTGTTTCACACTTTTCCCGGCATGGGCGCCTATAGCCTGGTGTCGCGGCGTCTCGATGCGTCGCGCGCGGAAAAGCTGATTCTGAGCGGGCGCATGTACAGGTCCGAGGATTTCCACGAAATGGGCCTGGTCGACGTCCTGGTCGAAAAGGGCGATGGGCGCGCGAGCGCGGAGGCTTTCATCGAAGAGAACTCCCGGCGTCACGCCTTGCTCGGGGCGATGGGCAAGGTGCGCCGCCGCGTCGCGCCGCTCACGCTGGAGGAACTGCGGGACATTACCGACATCTGGGTCGAATCGGTGATGGGACTCGCGCCGATCAATCTGCGCAAGATGGAAATGCTGGCCGTGTCGCAGGACCGCCTGTTCCGGCAGACCGCGAGCCAGAGATTCGCCCGGTGAATTTTCAGGTTCGTCCCGCAAATCGGACCAGGGCGAACCGCGGAACCGGAAAGCTGATTTCGCAAGAAAAAGCCTTCCGCGACTGACCAGATCGCGGAAGGCTGCACGCCCGTCGCCCAAGCGGCGCAAGGAATCCGAGCGCCGGAGCGAGGCAGGAGGATTTCCCCCGCTCCGGCGCATCCGGGCCAGGGCGACTGGCGATCCGGCGCCGCGCCCCCGCGGCGCCGGCAAGACTTACCAGACCACCGCGAGAATTCCCGCGATGAAAGCAAGGGCGGAGAAAACAGACGCAATTTCAGCCTTGAGCGCGGTCGTCATGATTGGCCCCCCAAAAGGATCGGGACGAAAGTCACCGCAAGACTTCGATCGACCTTTTCTTGAGTTCGATCCAGCGATGATGAATAAAGTGTAAATTTAACAACCTGTTCGAACAATTCCAAATGACAGGCAAACGCGCCCGAACTCTGGGCATTCGCGTGATTTTTGCCTAAGCGGAAGGCGCCGGCGCGTTTCCCGTCGGGCAGGCGTTGAAACGCGGCGCGTCTCGGCGCTTTAATGGCGGGTGGAGTCGGGCAGGGGACGAGCATGGGCGCCGAGAGCGGCTTTTGCAGGCGGCGCGCCGAAAAAGGGCGAAGCTATCATCACGGCAGATTGCGCGAGGCGCTGCTCGCGGCCGCCCGCGCCCTGATCTCCGAGCGCGGTCCAGGCGGTTTCACTCTGGCGGAGGCCGCCAAAAGGGTCGGCGTCACCGGCGCCGCGCCCTATCGCCATTTCGCGGACCGCGACGCCCTGATCGCCGAACTGGCGAAAGAAGGTTTCGGACATTTCAATGAGAAACTGGCGGGCGCCTGGGACGGCGGCCGGCCCGACGCCGTTTCCGCCCTGCGCCGGCGCGGCGCGGCCTATCTCGCTTTCGCGCGGGAGGAGCCCGGCCTCTACAAGGCGATGTTCGGCGACGCCGGGGCGCTGGCGCGGCAAAGCGGCGACAAGGCCGGCCAGACCGCCTTCGACGACCTGCTGCGCACCACCGTCGCGGTGCTGCGCCAGTTTTACGCGCCGGAGCAGGGCGCCCGCGCGCTGGCGTTGCAGATCTGGGCGACGACCCATGGAATCGCCGACCTCATGCTCGCCGGCCATTTCGGCGAAAGCCCCGACCAGCCGCAGGCGCTGCTCGAAGAATCGGTCGCCGCCCTGATCGAGGCCGCGGTGCGCAAGGCCCTGGGCGTCGCCCCGATCATGCCGCCGCGCTGATCGCAAAAATTTGCATCCGGCCCTCTGGCGCGCGGCGGATGTAAATGTATATAACATTGACATAGCCGGCCGCATCGACCGGGATGAATGGAGCATCTCATGGGCTGTTCACACCATATTGGCGCGCTCGACGGCCATCGCCGCTGCCTGCGCTGGAAGCCGATGGAAATCGCGGCGATCGTTCTTGGCTTCGTCGTCTTCTGGCCGCTCGGGCTCGCTCTTCTGGGCTGGAAAATCTACCAGGGCAAAACGCGCCACCAGGCTGATTTCGGCCAGTTCGCAAGGGAAAGATGGGGCGAGTTCGAAAGACGCTGCGGAATTGGCGGCGGATTTGGCGCCATGTCCCGCGATTTCGCCGGCGGCTGGCGCACGAGCGGTAATTCCGCCTTCGACGAATGGCGCAAGGCGGAGCTGGAGCGGCTCGAGGAAGAGCGCCGCAGGATTCATGAGGCCGAACAGGCTTTTTACGATTACGTCGAAGGCCTGCGCCGCGCCAAGGACCGCGAGGATTTCGAACGCTTCATGGCCGGTCGCGCGACGCGGACGCCCGAAAATCGTGCGCCTGGCGACGGGGACGCCTGATCCGCGACCAGCGTCGTCAAAAGAACGGTCGCGAGACGAAGGGCTCGCGACCGGATGGGCGTCATTTTCAGGTTACGGTCCAAAGAATTTTAGCCGTTAACCATCCTGCTTGAGGGGAGATTAACGCTGGCGCCGCAGGAATCGCGGCATGGCGCGTCGCAGTCTATCTCTCTTCCTGCTGGTCGTCGGGCTCGGCGGCCTCGCCGGCTGTTCGAAATTCGGCGCCGCGCAGCGCCCCGCCTGGCGCACCCAGGCGGAAGAAGCCTGTTTCGCCCGCCGTCTCGTCGCCCTGAGCCCCTATGTCCAGCCGGCGTCCCATGACCTCGAAGGCCCTTCGATCTGCGGGCTGACCCGGCCGCTGAAGGTGACGGCGCTGCAGAACGGCGCGGTGATGTTCAGCTCGACCCAGACGCTCGACTGTCCGATGGTGGCGGAGCTGAACGACTGGCTGGCCACGGTGGTCCAGCCGGCGGCTTTGGCGCGCTTCGGCCAGAATGTCGTCGAGATCGAATCGATGGGCTCGTACAATTGCCGCTCGATCAATCACCAGTTCGGGGCGCGGCTGTCCGAACATTCCTTCGGCAACGCCATCGACATCGGCGGCTATCGCCTCGCCGACGGCCGCAGGATCACTTATGTCCATGACTGGACCCGCGGCGATCCCCAGACCCAGGCCTTCCTGCGCGATCTCCACGGCGGCGCCTGCGACCGATTCACCACGGTGCTGAGCCCCGGCGCCAATCCGTTCCATTACAATCACATGCATGTCGATCTGGCGATGCATGGCATGCGCTCGACCGGGCCACGCCATGTCTGCCGCCCCGCGCCTCGGAACACGATCGCGCCCGAGCCCCACGACAACCTGCCCGAGACGCCGGATTTCGACGACGACCTCGACATCGCGCAAGCCGGCGCGCCGCCCGCGCGCCCGGCCCCGGCGACCAG
>JAJYCZ010000047.1 GCA_021777915.1 Pseudomonadota bacterium
TCCTCGCCGAGCGCGAAAACGGCGTCGAGCAGGTCATGGCGCGCGCCACGGTCGCGGAGATCGATTTTGAGGCGATCAGCGAAGAAGGAAAGGAGATTTTCGACACGGCTGACGCGTGAGTCGCGCATCGCCTCAATCGATTCACGCGGGATGATCGTGCGTTGATCGGCTGATTTCGGGCGGAATTCAATCGCCAAGATTGCGTCTTCGAACTGCGAATTCGTGGCTAGCCAATTGCGCATAGGCAGCCGCAGGCGATTATCCAGAACGATTCGAATAACGCCCAACGCCGCACGCCGCAGCGCAAACGGGTCCTTGCTCCCGGTCGGCTTTTCGTCGATCGCCCAGAAGCCGACCAGCGTGTCCAGCTTGTCGGCTAAGGCTGCCGCGATGCTCACCGGCGCGGCGGGGATCAAATCGTTCGGGCCTTGCGGCTTGTAATGATCCTCGATCGCCGCCGCGACCTCGCCGTCCTCGTTCTGCAATTCGGCGTAGTATCGGCCCATCAGGCCCTGGGTTTCGGGGAATTCGCCGACGACTTCGGTGACAAGGTCGGCCTTGGCCAGTTCCGCCGCGCGCGCCGCCTTGTCCGGGTCGGCGCCGACTTTTGGGGCCAGCTCCCTGGCGAGAGCGATCAGGCGGTCCACCCGTTGGCCCTGCGTGCCCAATTTCTGGTGAAAGACAATGTTCAGCGCCCGCAGTTTTTCCAGGCGCTGGTCGAGCGGCTTTTTGCCGGATCGCGAAAAGTCCGGCAGCGGCGCCTGGTCGGTCTGCCAGAAATAGAGCGCGTCGGCGAGGCGGGCGCGCACCACCCGGCCATTGCCGGCGGCGATTTTCTGGCCGCCGTCGGTGGCGACAATATTGGAGACCAGCAAGAACTTGTTGGCCAGCCGCCCGGTTTCGGGGTCGCGCAACACAAAACATTTCTGGTTGGCGCGGATGGTGGCGCGGATCACCTCGTCGGGAATGTCCAGAAAACTCTTTTCGAATTCGCCCATCAGCACGACCGGCCATTCGACCAGGCCGGCGACCTCAAACACCAGGCCCTCGTCCTCGACCAGCTCCAGCCCCTGCGCGAAAGCGAGGTCGCGCGCGTCGTGGAGGATGATGTCGCGGCGGCGCGCCGGATCGAGCACCACTTTGGCGTCCTGGAGCCCCAAAAGATAATCGTGGAAGCGCCGCACTTTCAGGGGCTGCGGGGCCATGAAGCGATGGCCGTAAGTGACATTGCCGGAAGCAATGCCGCCGATTTCGAAGGGCACGATTTCGGGGTCTTCCGTCTCCGGCCCGAAAGTGGCGACGACCGAATGAAGCGGGCGCACCCAGCGCAAGGCGCTGGGCTCGGCCGAGCCCGCGCCCCAGCGCATGGATTTCGGCCAGGGGAAATTCCTGACGACCTCGGGCAGGATTTCGGAAAATATGTCGAGCGTCGCCGCGCCCGGGCGCTCGATGACCGCGAGATAGAACTGGCCGCCCTTTTTGTCCGTTTCGATCCGGGCCTCGTCCAAAGAGGTCAGCCCCGCACTCTTCAAAAAGCCCTGGATCGCGGCCTCGGGCGCGGAAAGGCGCGGGCCTTTTCTTTCCTCCCGCTGGCCCGGTTGGCGGGTGGGGAGGCCGACGACATGGAGGGTGAGCCGGCGCGGTGTGACAAAACTTTCCGCCGCCTCGAACGTCAGGCCGCGTTCGATCAGCGCGCCGGTGACCATTTTTTTGAGATCGGCGGCGGCCTGGGCCTGCATCCGCGCCGGGATTTCCTCGGAGAAAAGTTCGAACAGAAGGTCGGACATGACGGGCTTTTACAAAGGAGGGAAAGGCGGGTGCAAACTCAAAAACCTCCGCCTTCGGTCTTCATCCAGGCGGCGCCGCAGGCTTTGGCGAGTTCGCGCACCCGCAGGATATAGCTCTGGCGCTCGGTCACCGAGATCACGCCGCGCGCGTCGAGCAGGTTGAAGGCGTGGCTCGCTTTCACGCACTGGTCATAGGCCGGCAGGACCATCAGATGATGCTTGGCGTCGCCCTGCTCGCCGAAGGCCAGCAGAGCCCGGCATTCGGCCTCGGCGCGGGTAAAATCGCCGAAAAGCTTTTCGACATTCGCCGCCTCGAAATTGTGGCGCGAATATTCCTGCTCGGCCTGGAGGAACACGTCGCCGTAAGTGATGCGCGCGTCGCCGTCGAGGCCGTTGAAATTCAGGTCATAGACGTTCTCGACGCCCTGCACATACATGGCGAGGCGCTCCAGGCCATAAGTGAGTTCGCCGGAGACGGGGGCGCATTCGACGCCCGCCACCTGCTGGAAATAAGTGAATTGCGACACTTCCATGCCGTCGCACCAGCATTCCCAGCCCAGCCCCCAGGCGCCAAGCGTCGGGCTCTCCCAGTCGTCCTCGACGAAGCGGATGTCGTGCAACGCGGAATCGACGCCGATCGCCGAAAGCGATTGCAGATAAAGCTCCTGCAGATTGTCCGGACTCGGCTTGAGGATGACCTGAAACTGGTAATAATGCTGGAGGCGATTGGGATTCTCGCCATAGCGCCCGTCCTTGGGACGGCGAGAGGGCTGCACATAGGCGGCCCGCCAGGGCTTCTTGCCAAGCGAGCGCAAGGTGGTCGCCGGATGGAAGGTGCCGGCGCCGACTTCCATGTCATAGGGCTGGAGAATGACCGCGCCCTGGCGCGCCCAGAAATCTTGCAGAGTCAGGATCAACCCCTGAAAGCTTTTTCTCGGGTCGAGAGCGGGATTTGCGGCAGCGGAATCGGTCATCGCGCGATCAAGCTTCAATTTGGGCGGGTCCGGGCAGGCGGCGCAACCTAAAGGGCGCGGCAGGGCCGGTCAACACGGGCGCGGCGCGGCGCGCTCCTAAAAATTTTTTTCATTGTGGAACAAATGGTTGCGATTCGAATTGCTCACACAGAGAACCATGGCGCGTCCATTTGGGGAGATTTTCGTCATGACCCGGTTGGTTCAAATTTCGAAAGCGGCCCTGATGGCGGCGGCCGTCGCGCTGGCCTATGCGCCCTCCGCGGCGGCGGTATCGCTGGCGGCTTCGGCAGCGGCGTGATCGTGACGCCCGGCTGGGATGGGGGTGTGGGCTGGTATCTGGACTGGGGAGACTATGGCCCCTATTACGGCGCTTACAGCCCAGATGACGATTATTACGACGACGATGTCGCCGCCTGCACCCTGCGCCGGGTCCATGTGCATACCATTCACGGCTGGCTCTGGCGGACCTACGAATATTGCTGACATAATCGCGTAAGGCACAGGATCGTCGGCAAGGCCAAAGCCTCCTTCAGCGCGACTCGAGCGGCTTTCCGGTTTTTCGGGCGGGAGCCGCTTTTGTCTTGCGCCATCGCCGCTATGCGCCGTTCTTTCGGGAACGAAAGCGTGGCCATTGCGTTCAGCGAGGGTTCAGGAGCGTCAGCATAGATTCCCGTCATCGGTTATGAGGAGGTTTCGCCATGGCGATAGCGCACGGATTGATCAAGACAATGTCATTGGCGGCTGCGACTGCGGGCGCGCTCCTGTTTGCCGAGCCGGCTTTCGCGTTCGGCCATGGCGGCGGAGGTTTCCACGGCGGAGGCTTCCATGGCGGCGGCTTCCACGGCGGCGGGTGGCATGGCGGCGGGTGGGGCGGTCGCGGAGGATGGGGAGGTCGCGGATGGGGCTATGGCGGCTATGGCGGCTGGGGCGGCTGGGGCTACCCCGATTATGGATGGGGCTGGGGTTACGATCCCGGCTGGTGGGGTGGCGACTATTACTACGCCGCGCCGGTCTATACCCAGTGCTATATTCGGCGCGTTCACGTCCACACGCGCCACGGCTGGCGCTGGCGCCGGGTGCGTTATTGCTATCAATGAGCCTGACGAAACCGGCCCGCGGGCCGGTTTTGTTTTAATCCTCGAAGATCCGGCGTCCATGACGGTGAATATCGTCCGCCAAAGGGGTGAAACGTCCGTCCGCCTGGTGCAGGACAAGGCCCGGCAGCAAGGCGAGCGGGCCCTTGGACCCCTTGCGGCCGCGCAGGATCACCCGCATGGCCTTCTCGCCCTCGCGCGGAAAGACCGGAAGCACGCGCAACGCGCCGAGCCGCCCGCTTGTTGCGGCGAGCAGGTCGCCCAGAGCATCGGCCCGATGAATGGCGACAAGACATCCGTTCGGACGAAGAAGGCTGAGCGCGGCGCGCAGCCATTTCTCCACGCCGCCCTCCTCCAGCACATGGGCCATGGCGCGATCCGGGTCCGGTGAGGCCCGCGCCGCGCCCGGCGCAAGAAAAGGCGGATTGGTGACGACCAGATCGGCGGCTTCGCTTAAGTTTGCCGCCTTGCGCGCCGTGACGTCGAACAGGTCGGCTTCGACCGCCCGCACGCGGTCCTCTAGCCCGTTGAGCGGAATATTTTCCCGGGCCAGCGCCGCGGCGGCGGGGTTCTTTTCCAGAAGCACGACCCGCGCCCGCGGGTTCCACATCGCCAGTGCGAGGCCCACGGCGCCGACGCCCGCGCCCACGTCGACGATCAGGCCGCCCGTGACTTTGGGCGCGGCGGCGGCGAGCAGGACCGCGTCGGCGCCGACGCGATGTCCGCGCGCCGGCTGGCGCAGACGCAAGCTTCCGTCGAACAGGCCGTCGACTTCAGCCACCGCGCAATTCGCCGCCAAAGCCGGCCTCCCGCAACAGCCGCCGGGCCTTTTCCGCCTCGTCTCCGACGACGCAGACGCGGCGTTGCAGGAAACTGGCGGAGCCTTCCAGCACGCTCATATGCTGATCGGCGACGAAAAAATGGACGCCGGCCTCCCGCAGAACCGCCTCGACGGCGGAAATCAGGACGATGTCGTTGGTGCGGATCAATTCGATCATGATCGGTCCGGCAAGGGCTTCAGAAGGATAATCGCGCGCAAAAGAGCCCGCAACAAGCCCGGGCGGCGCCGTTTGCCATGTCTGCGGCGAAAAAGCGGCTTTCCCTTTCCACTTCACGGCACTATGGTCGCGTCCACAAACGAGAGGGGCGCGCCTTGGGTCTGGTCATAGCTTTCGACGAAAAATCCGGCGATGCCGGTGTAGAGCGGCTCGTCGCCCTCGTCGCGCAGGATATGAACCGGGTCAACCAGACCATTCTCGCGCGCACCGGCTCGGATGTGGCGATGATCCCGGAAGTCGCCAATCACCTGATTTCCTCTGGCGGAAAGCGCCTGCGGCCGATGCTGGCGCTCGCCGCCGCCGGGCTTGCCGGCTACAAGGGCGAGGGTCACGTCAAGCTCGCCGCCGCGGTCGAGTTCATGCACACGGCGACCCTGCTGCACGACGATGTCGTGGACGAGAGCGACATGCGCCGCGGCAAGCTGGCGGCGCGGATGCTGTGGGGCAACGAGGCCAGCGTGCTCGTCGGCGATTTCCTGCTGGGCCAGGCCTTCCGCATGATGGTCGAGGTGGGCTCGCTCGCCTGTCTCGATGTGTTGTCGGTCGCCGCTACGGTGATCGCGGAAGGCGAGGTGATGCAGCTTTCCGCCGCCAAGGACACCCAGACCACCGAGGACGCCTATCTCGCGGTGATCCGGGCCAAGACGGCGGAACTTTTCGCCGCCGCCGCTGAAATCGGCCCGACGGTGGCGAACCGCCCCAAGGCCGAGATCGAGGCCTGCCGCGCCTATGGCATGAATCTCGGCGTCGCCTTCCAGCTGATCGACGATGCGCTCGATTACGGCGGCCAGTCGGCCAAGCTGGGCAAGAATGTCGGCGACGATTTCCGCGAGGGCAAGATCACTCTTCCGGTGGTGCTGTCGTTCCGGCGCGGGTCGGAATCCGAGCGCGCCTTCTGGAAACGGGCGCTGGAAGAAGGCCAGACCGCCGAGGGCGACCTCGAACATGCGCTCATTCTGATGAAAAAGCATCGCGCCCTGGAAGACACGGTGGAGCGCGCCCGGCATTACGGCGCCATGGCCCGCGACGCTCTCGGGATATTCAGCGACTCGCCATGGAAAATGGCGCTGCTCGACGCGGTGGATTTCTGCATCGCCCGCGCGCACTGAACGCCCTCAAGCCTCCGTCGCCCGCAGCAAGACCTCGTCGCGTTCGTGACGCATCGCCTCCGTTTCGGGCGAAGGCGCGGAGAAAGCCTCGTCGCGCGGCGAGGCAGCCGCTTCCTGTTCGCGCAATTGCCGCCGCCACAGCGCGGCATAGGCGCCGTCGAGAGCGAGCAGGCTTTCGTGATCTCCGCGCTCGACCACTTTTCCCTGGTCCAGCACCAGGATTTCGTCGGCGTGGACGATGGTCGACAGCCGATGCGCGATGACGATCGTGGTGCGGCCCCGCGCGGCTTCGTCGAGCGCAGCCTGGATGTCGCGCTCGGTCACGGTGTCGAGGGCGCTGGTCGCCTCGTCGAGCACCAGAATCGGCGGCGCCTTGAGCAAGGTGCGGGCAATGGCGACGCGCTGCTTCTCGCCGCCCGAAAGTTTCAGGCCCCGTTCGCCGACCTGGGCCTCATAGCCGCCGGGCGCGCTTTCAATGAAACGGTCGATCTGGGCGAGGCGCGCGGCCTCGCGCATCTCGGCTTCGCTGGCTTCGGGACGCCCATAGAAGATATTGTAGCGGATCGTGTCGTTGAACAGGACATTGTCCTGCGGAACCATGCCGAGCGCGCCGCGCAGCGAGGCGAGCGACACTTTGCCGATGTCCTGGCCGTCGATCAGGATGCGGCCCAGCTGGGGATCGAAAAAGCGGAAAATCAACCGCGAGATGGTCGATTTCCCGGCGCCGGAGGCGCCGACGAGCGCGAGGGTGCGGCCCGCCGGAACCTCGAAACTGATTCCGCGCAGGATCGGCCGCGACGGATCATAGGCGAACTGGACGTCCTCGAAACGCAGGACGCCCGCCGTCACCTTGAGCGGCGGCGCATCGGGCGCTTCGGCGATCTCGTTGGGCTGTTTCAGGATCTCGAACATCATGTCGATGTCCACGATCGCCTGTTTGGTCTCGCGATAGAGCGTGCCCATGTAATTGAGCGGCTGGTAAAGCTGGATCATCATGGCGTTGAGCATGACGAAATCGCCGATGCTGTCATGGCCCGCCATGATGCCGCCGACGCTGAGCGCCATCAGCGCGACCATGCCGAGGGTGAAGATGAAGGCCTGGCCGAAATTCAGTACGGCGAGCGAGACATAGCTTTTCACGCTGTTGCGCTCATAGCGCGCCATGGAGCGGTCGTAGCGCGCGCTTTCACGCTCTTCGGCGGAAAAATATTTGACCGTCTCGTAGTTCAGAAGCGAGTCGATCGCCTTGGAATTGGCGTCGGAATCGCTTTCGTTCATCGAGCGGCGGATGCCGATGCGCCATTGGGTGGCGAAACCCGTATAGGCGAGGTAGGCGGCGATGGTCGCGCCCGTGATCGCCGCATAGCGCCAGTCGAAATGAAACAGCATCACCGCGAAGACGAGGATGAACTCCAGCGCCGTCGGCAGGCCGTTGAGCGTGACCATGCGGGCCAAAGTCTCGATGGCGTTGCGGCCGCGCTCCAGCACGCGGGTCAAGGCGCCCGTCTTGCGTTCCAGGTGAAAGCGCATCGGCAAAGCGTGCAGATGAACGAAGACGTCCACCGCGAGGCGGCGCACGGCGTTCATCGCGACATCGGCGAAAACCGCGTCGCGCCCCTGGTTGAAGCCGGCCATGACGATGCGCAGGGCGCCATAGAGCATGGTCATCGCGATCGGCCCGGCAAGGGCGCCTGCCGGGGCGTCGCCCTTTTTCATCGCCACCAGCGCGTCGGTCGCCCATTTATAGGCGAACGGCACGGCGATGGTCGCGAGCTTGGCGAGAAGCATCAGGCCGAGCGCGAGGAAAATCCGACGACGCAGGTCTGGCCGGGCGCCCGGCCAGATATAGGGCCAGAGTTCGGCCAAGACCGGAGCGAGCCGCGCATTCCTGCCTTTGATCGGCGTTTGCCCGCCTCGGTTACGCATCATCACCTGCTTGATTGGGGATCGCCCTGACACGCCATATAGGGCTTGTTCGCCGCAGCGCCAACGCGGCGCCTTTCAGGCCGTGCGACGACGGCGCCAATCCGACAAAGCGTCGCGAAGACGTTCGAACAGCCTTTCCGTCGCCGCCGCCGGGGCCAGCTTGCGGTCGAGCGCCGGCTTTTCCAGGAAATGCCAGGACAGGACGGCGCAGGAGAGCGTCAGCGCCGCCGCGTAAATATTCAAAAGGAGCAATGAAAGACCGGGGACCAAAGCGATGAGCGTCTGCTGGATGGGAAAGGCGTAAATATACACGCCATACGAATAGTCGCCGACGCGGTTATAGGCGCGGACCGGGCCTGCGAACAGATAGGCCGCATGAAGGACAAGCGGCCCGAGTGTGGCCAGATAGACGGGAAGAAAGATCGTCGAACTCAGCGAGGAGGCGGCGAGCGCGACGGTCAGGGCGACGAGACAAACATAGGACAGATTGATCCGCGCCCGCCACATCTGCAGCGCCGCGCCATAGAAAAACATGAAGGTCGGGACCAAAGCCGCCTCGCGCGCGTGCTGGACGAAAAAAGTCCGGAGGACGAGCGCCATCAGGACCAGCGCCGCCGCCGCCGTTCCAAAGCGGAAGGCGCCGCCCCTCCACGCGGGCCTGAATGCAAACAGAACCCATCCGGCGGCGAGATATTCGTATAGGCGCCATTCGATCGGCAGAGTCCACAACGAGCCGTTCACGCCCGCCGTCAGCGGATTGCCTTCGAACAGGCCTGGCAGCAGGTAACGGACGCCATTCACCAGAGTGGCGCAGTGAAGGACATAGTCACCGGTGATCGGCGAGCGAAAAAACTCCGTGACGGGGAGGGCTCCGACAAACAATCCGAGGGTGGTCACGGTGACGAGCAGCATGACCCACAGGGCCGGGAAAATGCGCATTGCGCGCGCCCAGACATATTCAAAAACATTGCCGCGGCCGAACAGGCTGCCGGTGACCAGGAAGCCGCTGGTGAAGAAAAAGACGTCGACCGCGACCGTGCCGGCGTCAAAAACCCCGAGCGCGTCCTTGGGCAGGACAGGCGCCGCGCCCGAGAGCGCGCGGCTGTGCGCGACCAGCACCGAAAAAGCGGCGATGACGCGGATCAGGTCGAAATTATTGTCCCTTCCGCGCGTCTCGCCCAGGCGGATCATCTTATCAGGCCCCGTTCGGCTGTGTCGCGGCGGTCTTAAGGATTTGCGCGGCGATCGGCAAGCGTGGCTTTTCGCCAGGCTGCGTCATTGATGCAGTCCGGGCGCGGCGGTCAGCGCCGGAACAAGCTGGGCGCGCGGGCGCCTGCGGCCATATTCGCCCTTGAACGCCTTGCGCCAGATCGCCAGGGCCTCCTTTTCGCTCGCGGCGGTGACGAAGCGCGGCTCGGTGTCGGGCAAGCCGTCGCGGTCGAAGCAGGCGACCCAGTAAAGATGGAGCCGCTTGGGATTGGTGGCCTTGGCCTCGCGCAGGAAATCGGCGGCCTCGCAGATAGCGTCCTGCAGATGGATGAGCGCCGATTGTCCGGGCTCTTGGGCCGATTCGATCGCCTCCGCCCACCAGGCGAGACCCGCCGCCTCATAGAGATCGCCGGCGAGCTTGCGCGCCCGGGCGAGCGGCAGGGTCAGGCCCAAGACGCTCGACGCGCGCTTTTTCGGGGCTTCCCGTTTCTTGGCGGCTCCCTGCTTTTTGGCGGCTCCCTGCTTTTTCGGGGCTTGGCGCTTTTTCGCGGCCAGAGGCTTCTTGCGCGCCGGTCGCGCCGCGCTTTTCGAGGTCTTGGTCTTTTTGGCCATGGGGATATGGACTCGATGTGCGCCGCGTTTCGTTGGAGTCGCGGCGACTATGCCCCAAATTGCGCGCGCTAGGAAATCCGCGCTCCTTTCGCCGATTTGGGCGACCCGGACGAGGCTGTCATCATCGCCGCAAGTCCCCGAAAGCGTTGCGCTCTCGACCGCGACACCCGGTCCGCGCAAGCTGGCGGCGGAGGCCCCGCGCCCGCGCTCCGCGCGAGACGGCGACGGCGCGGATCGGCGCCCCGCCGGCCGAGCGCGTATCGGGTGGACCGCGATGTTTTTTTTCTTGCGAAGAGGTCTTGCGCCATGTCCTTGTACGAACGAGATAATGTTCGAAAGTACAATAGTCGCGTCGGCAAATATGCTGCATTGCAGCATAGAAATTTTGGAGGCGCGTCACGGCGTTACGCGCGCCGCTTTTACTTTCGCTCCAGGATCGACCGATGACAAGCTACAGGGATGGCCGAGACGAGACCGAGACGGGCCGGGCGTCGCCGGACGATTCGCCGTCCATGGCGGAGGGCGGCGAGCTTTCCGCCAGTGCGGCGCTGATCGACAGCGGCGCCGTTTCGACGAACGGCGACGCCCTTGCGGCTGTGGTCCCGCGGCCGGCGGGTACGGTCTTCGGCCTGCTGCGGGCGGCGGTCGAGGAGGCGGCGGCGGTGGCCGAGAGCCGCAACGCGGCGCTCGCGGCCGGGCTTCGCGAACTTCAGATGCGGGCGTTGCGCTCGATCGAGGACAGCGCCTACGCGACCATCGAATTGCTGGAGGCTTTGGGCGCGGCGCGGACGCCCGGCGAACTGACCCGCCGGCAGATCGGGCTCGCGCGCCGTCAAGGCGAGGCCGTGGGCGAGACGCTCGCCGAATTCCTGCAGGCGGCCTACAACATAGCCGCCGCCGTCGCTTTCGCGCCGCCGCTCGCGCCGACGGCGGATCGCGGCGCGTCAAAGGATGAGGACACGTTGCTCGCCCGGCTCGACAAGCTCACCGCGCGGCAGAAATGCGTGCTCCACCTGCTGGCGGAGGGCCTGCCCAACAAGGTGATCGCCCATCGGCTCGGCATCAGCGAGACCACGGTGAAGGCCCATGTCGGCGAGATTCTGCGCAAGCTCAAGGTCTACAGCCGCGCTCGCGCGATCGTGATGCTGGCGCAACTCGACATGACGCCCTTCGGCGGCTTGTCGAACTGCCGCGAGGGTGAGGCGTAGAACGGTTTCAAACCTATTCGGCGGCGAAGGCGCGCGTGACGGCCTCGATCTGTTCGGCCGTCTGGTCAAGCGCCAGCGCCGCGGCCGCCGCCCAATCGGCCTCGCGGCGGCGGCAATCGTCGGCCTCGATTTGCGCCATTTCCGCCGCCTCGGCCTCGGCGGCGAGCTTTTTCCGGGTGATGACGAGCTCGTCGGCGATGGTCAGCGCGGCCATGACCGTGATCCGCTGGTCTCCGATCTCGCCGAAAGCGCCGCGCAGTTCCAAGATCTTGGCGTCCACCATCCGGGCAAGCGATTCGATATGCGCCTCCTCGCCCTCGTCGCAGTTCATGCGGTAGGTCCGCCCGGCGATGGTCACCACGGTCTGCGCCATTCACGGCTCCCCGGAAGAAGAAGGGTTCTCCGGATTGCCCGCTCCGGCATAGGCCGACCGCTCGCCTGGGTCGGGGGCGCTCGCTCCGGCATGCGCCGACCGCTCGCCTTGACGGGCGTCGGCGGCGAGCACGGCCCGCACCGCCGCGGCGGCGCGCTCGATCCGCCGCGCGGCCTCTGTATTGGCCGCTTCGAGGGCGCGAGCGCGGCGCGCGGCGGCGTCAAGTTCGATCGCGAGTCGCGAGCGGTCGTCCTGGAGCGCTGAATGTTCAGCGAGCTGGTCCGCCTGTTCGAGGGCGCGTTCCGCCCGCCTGCTGATCGCGGCGTCAAGCCCGGCGAAAGCGGCGCGCAGCCGCTCGCGCGCGGCGTCGAACCTTTCCCGCGCGCCAGCGGCGTCATGCGCGGCGGCGTCAGGCTGGGACTGTTCGTTCACGGTCGAGGACAAAGGACTGCTTTCGGCTCGCGGCGCGCGCAGGGAGCGAGAACGGGCGATTGGAACAATCTATCATTGTCTTGGCGCTCGCCAAGGGCCCGAACCGAAAGGCCACAGGAAAAGAAGCTTCTCGGGCCGAATGGCTTTTGCGTTGCGCGGCAAATCGCCGCGGGAAGCGCAAATTCCTTTTCCGGCGCCCGGATGGCGATCCGCGCGCGGCGCGTTCGCCACGCAAACTTGTACGAAGGTCGAAGATTCGGCGTTCCCGGAGTTGCGTTGACCGCGCGAAACGGATTAAAGGGTCTGCCACAAAGCCGACGCGCGAAATGCGGCGGAAGTTGAGGGAGCGTCAAAAGCTCCGTCTTTTTGGATGGGATCAAGCGAGGAGCGCATCGAAATGGCAGTCAAGGTTTTCATCAACGGTTTTGGCCGCATCGGCCGCAACGTCCTGCGCGCCATCGTCGAATCCGGCCGCAAGGACATTGAGGTCGTCGGCCTGAACGACCTCGGCTCGGTCGAGACCAACGCTCACCTGGTGCGCTATGATTCGGTCCACGGCCGCTTCCCCGGCGTGGTCAAGGTCGAAGGCGACACGATCGACGTCGGAACCGGCCCGATCAAGGTCACGGCGATCAAGGACCCCTCGCAGCTGCCGCTGGCCGCGCTCGGCGTCGACATCGCCATGGAATGCACCGGCATCTTCACCGCCCGCGACAAGGCCGCCACCCTGCTCGCCGCCGGCGCCAAGCGCGTTCTGGTCTCCGCCCCCTCCGACGGCGCCGATCTCACCGTCGTCTATGGCGTGAACCACGACAAGCTGACCAGGGATCACCACGTCGTCTCCAACGCCTCCTGCACCACCAACTGCCTGTCGCCGGTCGCCAAGGTCCTCAATGAGGCCATCGGCATCGAAAAGGGCATCATGACGACGATCCATTCGTATACCGGCGACCAGCCGACGCTGGACACCTATCACAAGGATCTCTATCGCGCCCGCGCCGCCGCCTTGTCGATGATTCCGACCTCGACCGGCGCCGCCAAGGCGGTGGGCCTCGTCCTGCCGGAGCTCAAGGGCAAGCTCGACGGCTTCGCCATCCGCGTGCCGACCCCGAACGTCTCGGTCGTGGACCTCAAGTTCATCGCCAAGCGCGCCACCAGCAAGGACGAGATCAACGCCGCGATCAAGGCGGCGGCCGAAGGCCCGCTCAAAGGCGTTCTCGGCTACACCGACGACAAGAACGTCTCCAGCGACTTCAACCACGACCCCCATTCCTCGATCTTCCACATGGATCAGACCAAGGTTTTGGACGGCACGATGGTGTCGATCCTGTCCTGGTACGACAACGAATGGGGCTTTTCGAACCGCATGGCCGACACGGCCGTCGCGATGGCCAAGCTGATCTGAGCTTTTCAGGGCGCGCTTTTCGGGCGCGCCCTTCCTTTTTCCTGTAGAACATGGCGCGTTTGAGCGAAGACGCCCATTTTGCGCCGTCCTTGATCGAGCAGCGCCGCCAGCCGTCTTTCCGCCCCGCTGGCGCCTGCCCCAGACCGACGAGACTCCCCATGTCCGGTTTTCGCACCCTCGATTCCGCTGAACTCAAGGGCAAGCGCGTGCTTGTCCGCGTCGACGTCAACGTGCCGATGGAAAAAGGCCGGGTCACCGACACGACCCGCCTCGAGCGCATCCTGCCGACCCTGAACGAAATTTCGCAGAAAGGCGGCAAGGTCATCATGCTGGCCCATTTCGGCCGGCCCAAGGGCGCGCCCAACCCCGATTTCTCCCTGAAGCCGGTGGCCGAGGCCATGGCCGGACTGATCGGCAAGCCGGTCGGCTTCGCCGAGGATTGCATCGGCGACAAGGCCGCCGCCGCCGTCGCCAAAATGGCTGACGGCGACATGCTGCTGCTGGAAAACACCCGTTTCCACAAGGGCGAGGAAAAGAACGATCCGGCGCTGGTCGCGGAAATGGCCAAGCTCGGCGACGTTTATGTCAACGACGCCTTTTCCTCGGCCCATCGCGCCCATGCCTCGACCGAAGGCCTGGCGCATAAAATGCCGGCTTTCTGTGGCCGCGCCATGCAGGCCGAGCTGGAGGCTCTGTCCAGGGCCCTGGAAAACCCCGCCCGCCCGCTCGCGGCGGTGGTCGGCGGCGCCAAGGTTTCGACCAAGCTGGAACTGCTCGGCAATCTGACCAAGAAGGTCGATTTCCTGATCATCGGCGGCGGCATGGCCAATACCTTCCTCGCCGCCCAGGGCAAGAAGGTCGGCAAGTCGCTGTGCGAACACGACCTGCTCGACACCGCGCGTGAAATCCTGAAAAACGCGACCGCCAACAAATGCCAGATCGTCCTGCCGGGCGACGGCGTCGTGGCCCAGGAGTTCAAGGCCCATGCGCCGTCTCACGTCGTCAGCACCGATCATATCGGCGACGCCGACATGATGCTCGACGCCGGCCCGAAATCGGTCGCCGAAGTCGAAAACGTGCTCACCGCCTGCAAGACCCTGGTGTGGAACGGCCCCTTCGGCGCCTTCGAGCTTGAGCCCTTCGACGCCGCGACCAATGCGGTCGCCCGCTATGCCGCGCGGCTGACCGAGGAAGGCAAGCTGATTTCGGTGGCCGGCGGCGGCGACACGGTGGCGGCGCTCAACCACGCCGGCGTCGGCGAAAAATTCACCTATGTCTCGACGGCGGGCGGCGCCTTCCTCGAATGGCTGGAAGGCAAGGTTCTGCCGGGCGTCGAAGCCCTGCGCGCCTGAAATCGCAAGACGCCCGGGGTTTTGAAAGCCCCGGGCGTGTTTCTTTTCACTCCCGGAGGCAATTATGGCCCGCATCACCCTTCGTCAACTGCTCGACCACGCCGCCGAACACGACTATGGCGTGCCCGCCTTCAACATCAACAATATGGAACAGGCCCTGGCCATCATGGTCGCGGCCTCCGCGCTCGACGCGCCGGTGATCATCCAGGCCTCGCGCGGCGCCCGCCAGTACGCCAATGACATCATGCTCAAGCACATGATGGACGCCCTGGTCGAAATCTATCCGGAGATTCCGGTCTGCGTGCATCAGGACCACGGCAACAGCCCGGCGACCTGCTTTTCCGCGATGCAGGCCGGCTTCACCTCGGTGATGATGGACGGCTCGCTGAAAGAGGACGCCAAGACTCCCGGCGACTGGGACTACAATGTTAAAGTTACAACCTATGTGACCGACATGGCCCATCTCGGCGGCATTTCGGTCGAAGGCGAGTTCGGCGTGCTCGGCTCGCTCGAAACCGGCATGGGCGAGAAGGAAGACGGCCACGGCTTCGAGGGCAAGCTGTCGCATGACCAGCTCGTCACCAACCCGGACGACGCGGTGAAATTCGTCAAGGAAACCAAAGTCGACGCTCTGGCCATCGCCATGGGCACCTCGCATGGCGCCTATAAATTCTCGCGCAAGCCCGACGGCGCCATTCTGGCGATGAACGTCATCGAGGAAATCCACCGGAAAATGCCGGGCCTGCACATGGTCATGCATGGCTCGTCCTCCGTGCCGCAGGACTTGCAGGACATCATCAACGCCTATGGCGGCAAGATGCCCCAAACCTGGGGCGTGCCGGTCGAGGAAATCCAGCGCGGCATCAAGCACGGCGTGCGCAAGATCAATATCGACACCGACAACCGCATGGCGATCACCGGCGCGATCCGAAAAGTTCTCGCCGAACACCCGGCCGATTTCGACCCGCGCAAATATCTCAAGCCCGCGACCGAGGCCATGACCAGGATCTGCCGGCAGCGCATGGAAGAATTCGGCACGGCCGGCCAGGCCTCGAAGATCAAGAAGGTCTATACGCTGGCGGAAATGGCCAAACGCTATGCCAAGGGCGAACTCGATCCGAAGACGGCGTAAGCCAGGTCGAATTTTTGCGTTTGAAAGGGCCGCGGCTTGCCGCGGCCCTATTTTTGCCCTGAAATGCCGACACGCGGGCAGGGCGGCGCTTGCGACCGCGCGCCCTGTTGTTTCGAAAAGACCATGACCGACTTCCAAAAACCTCGCCTCTATCTGATCACCCCCCCGGTCGCCGAGGCCGAAACGCTCGCGCCCGCTCTCAAGGCCGCGCTGGGCGCGGGCGATGTCGCCTGCGTTCTGCTGCGTTTCTCCACGCCGGACGAAGGCGCGCGCAAAAAAATCGTCAAGGCGCTCGCGCCCGTGGTTCAGGGCGGGGGCGCGGCTTTGCTGGTGCCCGACGACGCGCTGCTGGCCGCGCGGGCCGGGGCGGATGGCGTTCATGTCGAGGGACTTGGCGAGAATTTTTCCGCCGCGCTCGAAAGCCTCAAGCCCGAGCGCATCGTCGGGGTCGGGGCGCTGGCCGACCGCGACGAGGCGATGCGGGCGGGCGAGAGCGACGTGGATTATCTGATGTTCGGAGGGCCCGAGCCGGGCGGCGACAGCGCCGCCACCATTCTGGAGCGCGTCTCCTGGTGGGCCGAGCTGTTCAACGTGCCCTGCGTCGCGGTCGCCCATCGGCCCGAAGATGTCGAGGCCTTGGCGGGTTCGGGCGCGGAATTCGTCGCGCTCGGCCCCGATTTTTTCGCCGATGCGCGCGGAATCGCCGAGGCGGTCGCGCAGGCGCAGGCGGCGCTCGATCGCGCGGAAGCCCAAGCGTGAAGCGCGTTCTCGCTGGAAGCGCGCTTTGCGTCGGCCTGTTGCTCGCGGCCGGCCCGTCCTTCGCCGATCTCAAGCCCGGCGAGCCCGATCTTGCCTATGGAGCTTATCAGCGCGGCTATTACACCACCGCATTTCAGGAGGCGATGAAGCGCGTCAAGGCCGATCCCCGTGACGCGGCGGCCATGACTCTGATCGGCGAACTCTTCGCCGAAGGCGTCGGCGCGCCATACAATCTCGACGAAGCGATGAAATGGGACAGGCTGGCCGCCGAACAGGGCGACAGCAACGCGCAATACGCCCTCGCCAACGCTTATCTGAACGGCAACGGCGAGCCCAAGGACGTGGCGGCGGCGCGGACCTGGTTCGAAAAGGCCGCGGCGCTGGGTCACGCCGGGGCCTGGTTCAATCTCGGCGTCTTCGCGCTGGAGGGCAATGGCGTCGCCGCCAATTTTGCGTTAGCCGCGCAAGATTTCCGCCGTTCGGCCGACCTCGGCTTTCCCGACGCCGCTTACGCGCTGGCCTTGCTTTATCGCGAAGGCAAGGGCGTTCCCAAGGACGCGGCCCAGGCCACGCAATGGCTGAAGCGCGCGGCGGAAGAAGGTTATCTGGCGGCGGAAGTCGAATATGGCATCGCCTTGTTCAATGGCGACGGCGCGCCCGCCGATGAGCCGGGCGGGGCGAAATGGCTGCTGCGCGCCGCCAACCGCACCAACGCCATCGCCCAGGACCGTGTCGCCCGCATGTATTTTGCGGGACGCGGCCTGAAGCAGGACCGGGTTCAAGGGGCGAAATGGGCCATCCTCGCCGCGTCGGCGGGCTTGCGTGACAGCTGGCTCGACAACGAGACCAAAAAGCTGAGCCCCGACGAGCGCACGAAGGTCGAACAGGCGATCAAGAGCTATCTGGGCAGATAGAACGATTCACCGCCACATGCCGCGCATGCGCGCGGAAATATCGATCCGCGTCTGCGGGCGGGGGCCAGATGCGGCGGGCTCCGGCGCGACGCGCGGCCAGGCGATCTGATCGAACAGGCCCGCGAGATCGTCGGGGATGAAGCGGCTGCGCGCGGCATAGACATGGCGGTCGCCGCGCGCGTGCTGGCCATGGGTGAAGAATCGCTGCGGAACGATCAGATGCAATTGGTCGCGGGCGCGGGTCATCGCGACATAGAGCAGGCGGCGCTCCTCCTCGATCTCGGCGCTGGTCCCGGTCGCGAGATCGGACGGGATGCAGCCGTCCACGACATTGAGCACAAAAACCGATTTCCACTCCTGCCCCTTGGCGGAATGGATGGTGGAAAGGATCAGATAATCCTCGTCCAGCAGCGGAACGCCGGCCTCGCCGCTGGTGGCGTCGGGCGGATCGAGTGTCATTTCCGTCAAAAAACGTTCGCGCGACGGAAAAGTCGCGGCGATCTGTTCGAGCTGGACCAAGTCGATCTGGCGGGTGGCGAAATCCTCGTGCAGGCGTTCGAGATGCGGTTCGTACCAGGCGCGGGCGCGGGCGACTTCCGCCGGCCAGCCGGCGCCTCCGGCGATGTCGCGCAAGGCGGCGGCGAAAGCCGGCCAGTCCTCGCCCGTTTTTGCCGGCGCCGGAAAAGCGGCGAGCGCGGCGAGCGGATCGCTCGCCGCGCCGATCGCGTCGAGCGCGCGCGCCGCGGTCGACGGGCCGACGCCGGGCAGGATTTTGACCAGGCGGAAGCCTGCGACCCGGTCGCGCGGGTTCCGGGCGAAGCGGAGAAGCGCCAGCATGTCCTTGACATGGGCGCTGTCGAGAAATTTCAGCCCGCCGAACTTGACGAAGGGAATATTGCGTCGGGTCAGCTCAATCTCGAGCGGGCCGCTGTGATGGGCGGCCCGGAACAGAACCGCTTGCGATTTCAGCGGCGCGCCGCTTTCCCGGGCCTCCAGGACCTGCTCCACGATATAATTCGCCTGGTCGGATTCATCACGCACCACCACAAGCGCGGGCCACAGGGCGGAAGCGCGATCGGTCCACAGAGTCTTGGTGAATCGCTCTTTGGCTTGGGAGATCACCGCATTGGCGGCGGCGAGGATCGGCTGGGTCGAGCGGTAATTGCGCTCCAATGTGACGATTTCAGCGGGCGGCGAGAATTTTTGCGGGAAATCGAGAATGTTGCGCACGTCGGCGGCGCGGAAGGCATAGATCGACTGGGCGTCGTCGCCGACCACGGTCAGGCCGCGCCCGTCGGGCTTGAGCCCGAGCAGGATGGACGCCTGAAGCCGGTTGGTGTCCTGATATTCGTCGACCAGCACATGGTCGAACCGTTCCCCCAGTTCGGCGGCGAGCGAAGGCTCTTCCGCCATTCGCGCCCAATAGAGCAGCAGATCGTCGTAATCGAGCACATTCTGCGCCTGTTTGGCTTCGACATATGCGGTGAACAGTTTTCGCAGCTCCTCGCTCCAGCCGGCGCACCAAGGGAAGTGGCGTCCCAGAACCTCGTCGAGCGGCGCCTCCGCATTGACCGCGCGGGAATAGATGGCGAGGCAGGTCGATTTGGTGGGGAAACGCTTTTCGGTTTTTGAGAATCCGAGGTCGTGGCGCGCCATATTGAGCAGGTCCGCGCTGTCCTCGCGGTCGTGGATGGTGAAATCCGGGTCGAGGCCGATCAAAGGCGCATGTTCGCGCAGCAGCCGCGCGCCGATGGAATGGAAGGTCCCCGCCCAGGTCAGGGCGTCGGTCAGAATTCCACCTTTGGCGCCCAAGGCTTCGGCGCAGATGCGCCGCACCCGCCCTGTCATTTCGGACGCGGCGCGGCGCGAAAAGGTCATCAGCAGGATGCGGCGGGGATCGGCGCCCGAGGCGATGAGAAAGGCGACGCGATGGGCGAGCGTGTTGGTCTTGCCGGAACCGGCGCCGGCGATGATCAGCAGCGGCCCGCCGGCCCCGTGTTCGGCCGCGCGGCGCTGCGCCTCATTAAGTTTGCCGAGAAAAGCAGCCTCGCCCAATCCTCCCTCCGATCCAGCGAATCGTCCCTCGTCCGCCCGAACATATTACGAACAAAGGCGCGTGGATCAATGGCCGGCGACGCGGAGCTTGCCGCGGAAAAGGGCGTGGATGACGATCGAATAGATCAGCACCACGGGCAAGACCACAACGCCCGCCCCCCAGAACAGGAAGGAAAGCGATTTTTCCGGCGCCGCCGCGCTCGCCACCGTCACGCTATAGGGAATCATGTAGGGCCAGAAGGCCGTGGCGAGAAAGCCGAAGGCGGCGATGAAGAACAGGATGGCGAAAGCGAGGGGCGAAGCGTCGTGGCGCCGGGCGATCCCGAGCAGGGCGCCCCACAGCGCGAGAAGGCCAGCTAAGAAAAAGCCCGCCGCCCAGGGCCGTTCGATCAGGCGCGACATGACGCCATGCGCCTGCATGACGGTAAGGAGCGAGGCGAAGAGCAGGAAGATCGTCATGGCGATGGCGAGGAAGGGCGCCCGCTCATAGGCCCAGTCGCGCAGGCGGGTCGGCGATTTCAGGATCATCCAGCCGGCGCCGAGAAGCGCGTAGCCGAACATCAGGCCTATCCCGGTGAGGACGGGCAGCGGGCGCAACCAGTCGAATGGCCCGCCAGCGAACTGGCCGTTTTTCACCTGAACACCGAGGATCATCGCGCCGACCGCCGCGCCCTGGACGAAGGCGGCGAGCGCCGACCCGAGCCAAAAACCGCCGCTCCACAGCCAGGATGGCCCGCCGCGCCCCCGGAATTCGAAAGCGACGCCGCGGAAGATCAGGCCGATCAGCAGCAGCAGGACCGGCAGGTAGAAGGCCGGAAGGAAGATCGCGTAAACGGACGGAAAAGCGGCGAAGAGCGAGGCGCCGACGACGACCAGCCAGGTTTCGGCCCCGTCCCAGAAGGGCGCGATCAGGCCCATCATTTCGCCGCGCAGATCGGGGTCGCGCGTGGCTCCGAACAAAATGCCGACGCCGAGATCGAGGCCGTCGAGCACCACATAGGCGAGGATGGAAAAGGCGATGACGCCGGCCCAGAACAGGGCGAGAAAGGAAGGCGCGGCCTGGCTCACCTCGGCGGCGGTCATTGCGGCCTCTCCGCGTGGAAATCATAGCCGGCGGCGGCGCGCGTCCTTTTCGTCAGCCCGTCGCGCAACAGGCGGTGGAAATAGACCGCGCCAAAGCCGTAAATCAGGGAATAAACCAGAATGAAGACGATCAGCGAGGCCGTGGCCTCGGGCGTCGAGAGCGAGGGCGTCACGGCGTCGCGCGTGCGCAGGAGCCCATAGACGACCCAGGGCTGGCGCCCGACCTCGGCGGTGAACCAGCCGGCGATCACGGCGATGAAGCCGGCGGGGAAGGAGAATAATGTCAGCCACAAGAACCAGCGCGCCTGTTCGAGCCCGCCGAGCGTGCGCAGCACCAGGCCGGTCCAGGACAAGGCAAGGATCGCGACGCCCAAGCCGAACATGATGCGGAAGGCGAAGAAGGGGACGGCCACCGGCGGCCGGTCTTCGGGCGGGAAGGATTCGACGCCGACTTCCTTGGAGTCCCAGGTTCCGGTGGCGATGAAACTTCCGAGATCGGGAACGGTGATGGCGTAAAGATTTTCGGCCTTGCGCGCGTCCGGCCAGCCGATCAGCACTTCGGAGGCCGGCTGTTCATCCTGCCAGCGCGCCTCGATGGCGGCGAATTTGGCTGGCTGGTATTTGTGGACGATCTCGCCGGCGAGATGGCCGAGCAGGATCTGCGCCGGGATCAGCACGGCGGCGAGGCCGATGCCCCAGTCGAGCATGACATGGGAGTCCTCCCAGGCTTCGCCCCGCAGGCGATGCCAGGCGCCGGTCGCGGCGACGCACAGGCTGGTGGTGAGAAAGGCCCCGAGCAACATATGCGGCCAGCGGATGAGCTGGACCGCCCCGAGCAATATGGCCTTCCAGTCTTCGGGAACGATCTTGCCGTCGACGACGCCGTGGCCGAGCGGAACCTGCATCCAGCTATTGTTGCACATGATCCAGTAGGACGAAGCCATGGTGCCGAGCGCGACCATGAGGCAGGAGAACAAATAGAACCAGCGCGGCGCCCGCTCGCGGCCGAACATCATGACGCCGAAAAAGGACGCCTCCAGCAGGAAGGCGGTGAAGGCCTCATAGCCGAGCAGCGGCCCCTGGATCGCGCCCGTGCGTTCCGACAAGGCGCTCCAGTTCGTGCCGAACTGGAAGGCCATGACGATTCCGCTGACCACGCCCATGGCGAAGGCCAAGGCGAAGACCTTCAGCCAGAAATCGAACAGACGGCGATAGACGGGCAGGCCGGTGGCGAGCGACATGGCTTCGAGCACCGTGAGCCAGGCCGCAAGACCGATGGTGAAAGAGGGGAAAATGATGTGGAAACTGACCACGAAGGCGAATTGAATTCGCGACAGGATAAGCGGGCCAAGTTCCATCATAAGGCGTTTCCACTGGGACGGGCCGGGCTCCGGTCGGCGCCGTGATCCGACAGGCCGATGACGGCCTTGACCTTATCCGACCGCGCCGCGCGGCGGTCAAATGAATTTTCGGCCTGTGAATTTGCGCCGCCGCATTGAAACGCGAGGGGGAGCGTTGCGCGCCGCGGCGCCGAGGTGCTAGCGTCTTCTCAACGGGAGAGGGGCTTTGGCGCGCGGGCTGGAAAAAAGCGGGCGTGACGCATTCTGGCGGGCGTGGCTGGCGCGCCTGGCCGCGCTCGTCTTCCTGCTCCAGGGTTTCGGCCTGTTCGCCGCCGCGCCGCGCGCCATGGCGACCGGCGGCGCCTTTGCGGCGGCGGCAAGCATTGCCGCGCCAGGCTGTTCCCATCAGACGCCGAACGACGGCCACACGCATGGCCCGCCGCAATCCTGTCCGATGTGCCAGGCTTTGGGTTCCGCGCTTCCTGGGGCGCCGGCGCCTGTCATCGTGGCCCGGGCCGGCGGGCGCGTCATTCCTGTCGTTTCCCTTCCCGCGCCTCGCCTGCCGCCGCCTGCGCCGCCGCTGAGCACGCCGCCGGCGCGCGGGCCTCCCGTTCCGGTCTGACCCGCGCTTTTTGAGCGCGTTGTTCGCGGGCGCGGCTTTTTTGGAGGCGCGCCTGACGCCGCTTGCCGGCCAGGAATTCTTGCGAGACCAGAATGAAACCTCCCCCCATCGCGCGGGCGCCCCGGCGTGTGCGTAAAACCCGAGTCGTCGCCGCCTGCGCGGC
>JAJYCZ010000048.1 GCA_021777915.1 Pseudomonadota bacterium
TCCGGAGGGCATGGAGCAGGCGCGCCCGCTCATGGACAATGTCGAGTTCGCCGCGAGCGCCTACGCAGCGATCGAGGGCGCCGACGCGCTGGTCCTCGTCACCGAATGGGACGCGTTTCGCGCGCTCGATCTGCACAAGGTGAAAGCGCTGCTGAAATCGCCCGTCGTCGTCGACCTGCGCAATGTCTATGCGCCCGACGAGATGCGGAGACTCGGGTTTTCATACACCAGCGTCGGGCGCTGAAACGATGGATGCGGCGCACAGCGGGTCGCCCGATGCGAGGTCGCCGCTGGAGACGCAGCGCCGCTCGCTGATCTTCGTCAACCGCTTTTTCCACCCGGATCATTCCGCGACGAGCCAGATTCTTTCCGATCTGGCCTTCCACATGGCCGCCATCGGCGCGCGCGTGCAGGTGATCGCAAGCAGCGGGCGTTATGACGATCCGAAAGCCGTCCTGCCGACCTACGAGGAAATCAATGGCGTTGCGATCCACCGGGTCTGCCGGCCGCGATTCGCGCGTGGTTCGATCGCGGGTCGGGCCATCGACTATCTCGATATGTACCGCAGTTTCGCGCGCGCAGCTTTGAGGATCGCCCGCGCGGGCGACGTGCTCGTCGCCAAGACCGACCCGCCCCTGCTCTCGGTCGCGCTCGCCCCGGTCGCGCGATGGAAGCGCCTTAGGCTGGTCAATTGGTTGCAGGACATCTACCCGGAAGTTGCGGTCGGCCTCGGCATGCGCGCGCTGGCGCCGGCGGCCCCGCTGTTAGTTGCGGCGCGCAACGCAAGTCTGAGAGCGGCCGCAGTGAATGTCGCCATTGGTGAGGTCATGGCCGATCGAATCGGGGCCGCCGGCGTGGCGCCGGCGCGCGTGACGGTTATTCCGAACTGGTGCGATGACCGGGCGATTCAGCCGCGCTTTTACCGGGACAATCCCCTGCGGCGCGCCTGGGGTCTCAATGACAAATTCGTCGTCGGCTATTCCGGCAATCTCGGCCGCGCGCACGAATTCGAGACTTTGCTGAGCGCGGCGGCGCTGCTGCGCGACACGCCTGATCTCGTTTTTCTGTTCATCGGCGGCGGTCATCTGTCCGGCCCGCTGCATGCCGCGATCGAGGAGCGCGGACTGAACCGCTTGTTTCAGTTTCGTCCCTACCAGGACGCTAATCTGTTGCCACAGTCGCTGACGACGCCGGACGTCCACTGGCTTTCGCTCCTCCCGCAGATGGAGGGACTGGTCGTTCCGAGCAAGTTCTATGGGATCGCCGCAGCCGGGCGCGCGACCATCGCCGTCGCCGACGGCGATGGCGAAATCGCCCGTCTTGTGGTCGCCAATGACTGCGGCGTGCAGGTGACGCCGGGCGACGGACGGGGATTTGCCGACGCCGTCCTGACCCTGCGCGCGCAGCCCGACCGGCTCGCCGAATTGGGAGCCAACGCGCGGCGCATGCTGGAGGCGCAATTTCGGCGCGACCAATCCATCGGCAGGTGGGCGGACTTGATTGACCGGATCACGACATCTGCGCTGTAATGGGGTTCGCAACTGCGATAGATTTACATCTATAGTGATTTGGGGAGAGCGACGTGGACGAACGGATCTGGGTTGCGGGCCATCGCGGCATGGTCGGATCGGCGATTACGCGCAGACTCCAGTCCGAGGGGCGCAATGTCATCTCGGTCGATCGCTCGGTGCTTGATCTGCGCCAGCAGGATGAAGTCGAATTCTGGCTCAGAGCCAACCAGCCGACCGCAATCATTTTCGCCGCCGCCAAGGTCGGCGGCATCATCGCGAATTCGAACTACCCGGCGGATTTCATTTACGACAATCTGGCCATCCAGACCAACGTCATCCACGGCGCGCACAAAGCCGGCGTCGATCGTCTCGTGTTCCTAGGCTCCTCCTGCATCTATCCGAAATTCGCCGAACAGCCGATCAAGGAATCCGCGCTGCTGACCGGTCCGCTCGAGCCGACCAACGAATGGTACGCAATCGCAAAGATCTCCGGCATCATGACCTGCCAGGCCTATCGCAAGCAGCATGGCCGCAATTACGTCTCGGTCATGCCGTGCAATCTCTATGGGCCGAACGACAATTTCAATCTCGAGACGAGCCACGTGATGCCCGCGCTCATGCGGAAATTTCACGAGGCGAAGGTCTCGGGCGCCAAGGAAGTCATGGTGTGGGGCACGGGAACGCCATTACGCGAATTCTTGCACGTCGACGATCTCGCTAAGGGCGTAGTCTGGTGTCTCGATCATTACAACGACTACGAGCACATCAATTGCGGCGCCGGATTTGACGTGACGATCCGCGAACTGGCCGAGACCGTCGGGCGCGTCGTGGGATTTACAGGAGACCTCGTGTTTGACACGTCTAAGCCCGACGGCACGCCGCGCAAGATTATGGATTCGAGCCGCATGCGCGCGCTGGGATGGAAGCCCGAAATCTCCTTCGAGGAAGGGATCGCGTCAACCTATCGCTGGTATCTGGAGAATGTCGCGCCGACAGCGGTTGCAGCGTGAGGAACGCGACGAAATGCGACGCGCTGGCGCCGGAGCGCCGGTCGCGTTGAAGGCGCATCGCCGGCATCGCTCTAAGCTGGGGCATGAGCGGGGCTCAATTGAACCGCAGGCCCGCCGATCTTGCTGGTGCCGGTGAATGGTGGTCTTCGGTCGATGCGTTGACCGGCGCAGTCGATCAATGCGGCCTGAACCGACGCAACGCGCGCCTTCGCAGCGCATAAACGGCAAAAGACAGATACGGTTTCATTACGCCCCGTCCTGTCGCCGCTGCCCGAGATTGCGCAGGAGGGCCGCGTCGGGCATCTGGTTTGAGCCGGCAGAAAACGCGAGCGTTGCGGCGCGATCTGCAGGAATCGATCACGAGCGACGATGCGCCAGAGGAGAAAATCCGCGATGAGCCAGCGCCGTTTCGAAGCGCTCGCGCGTCTCGCCGCTTGGCTCAGCGTTGCGGCGCTCCTCGTTCTTTCGCTCGTTCCCGGCCAATACCGGCCCCATACGCCGTTTCCTGGCCGGGTCGACCATTTCATGGCCTACGCGCTCGCCGGCGCGGCCGCGGCCCTGGGATATCCGCGCCCAAGATCGAGGATCTGGTGGCAGATCGCCCTGACGGCGTTCGCCTGCGCCGCCGAAATATTGCAGCACTGGATTCCTGGCCGCTCGCCCTCCCTGCTCGACGCGATTGCAAGTTCAGCCGGCCTCGCCGCCGGCTTGATCGTCGCGAGTTTGTTTCGCGCGGCGCTGACGCCCGGATTCATGTCGGCCGACGCCGCGACGCCTGGTCAGGATCGACTTTGACGACCCGCGCTCCCCTGGCGGCGCGCTTGCAGGAAAGCGGCGGTTCGAACCGGGGCCGACCTTGGTCCTGGGTCGGCTTCAACGTCGAGCGAAAGCCGCGGCCGAAAATTGTGGAAATGTTCTTTTTTTGTTCTTACTGACATCATGGCTCCGCCGCCGCCCGCGCCCTGGAGCGCGGGTGTTCCGCGGCGCCATGCGAGGAATTCATCGAGGCTCATTTCCCAGTGCAGACATGGAAGTCTTTGAGGCCTGGTGCGTCGACAATAAAATGGAGCCGCCCCCGCCGCGCCCGAAACCGTCGCCGCGTTCGTCGCGGATCAAGCCCAAACCGATTCTGCCGCCACCCTGAAGCGGTGCCTCGCCGCGATCCGGAAAATCCACCGGCTGTTTCGGATGGAAAATCCGGTGACGGACGAAGAGGTCATCATCGCTATGCGGCGCGCTCTGCGTTCGAAACATGCGCGACCGCAGCAGGCGCTGGGGCTGAACAGGTCTTTGCGCGATCGACTAATCGAGGCCTGTCCCGCCACGCTGACGGGATTGCGCGACCGCGCCATGATTGCACTTGGCTACGACACCCTGTGCCGCCGGGCTGAGCTCGTCGGCTTGCGCGCCGAAGATATCACGCCGGTCGGGAAAAATTCGGCCCAGATCCTGGTGAGACGGTCAAAAACAGATCCCTATGGATCGGGGCGCCTCGCCTATGTCTCTCCGTCGACGCTTGAGATCGTGCGCGCCTGGCTGAAAGCGGCCGGCATCGAAAGCGGCTATATTTTTCGGGCGGTTTTAAGCGAGCGCATCGGAGACGCCGCCCTCCATCCCTATACCGTCAACCGCGTCCTGAAAAAGGTCGCGCGCGCTGCGGGAGTCCCCGGCGAGTGCATCGAACATTTGTCCGGCGCATTCCATGCGCGTCGGCGCCGCGCAGGACATGATCGCCTCAGGCCTCGACGTCCTGCCGATCATGCAGGCGGGCGGCTGGAAAACGATAAATGTCGTCGCGCGCTACGTCGAGAAAGCCAATCCTTCGGCGCTTCTCGACCGCGCCCGCGCCGGCCGGATCAGCTGACCAATTCGTCGTCGCATAGCGGCGCTTATTGGAAAATTATTGCGCCGGCGTTTCTGCAACCTCGGCTTCGGTAGCATCGGTCTTTTGCGGCTCACGCCGAAGCATGAAATCCCCCAAGACAAGCACGTCCATATTGGTGCGCAGGAAGCAATCCAGTGCTTCCTCGGGCTTGCACACCACCGGCTCGTTTTCGTTGAACGAGGTATTCAGCACCATCGGCACCCCGGTGATGTCGCGGAACGCCGAGATCAAAGCGTGGTAGCGGGGGTTGGTCGCCTGCGTGACCGTCTGCAGGCGACCTGATCCGTCGATGTGGGTGACCGCCGGGATCAAGGGGCGTTTTTCTTCCCGGATCTGGAAGACCTGCATCATGAAGGGGACGTCATCATCCTCTTCAAACCAGTCGGCCACGGCTTCCGACAAAACCGACGGCGCGAAGGGCCGGAAAGATTCGCGGCGCTTGATCTTGGCGTTCAAGATCGCCTTCATGTCGGCTCGACGCGGATCGCAGATGATCGAACGGTTGCCAAGAGCGCGCGGCCCCCATTCCATTCGGCCCTGGAACCAGCCAATCACTTTGCCGCCGGCGACCGCGGAAGCCGTCTGCCGACAAAGTTCCTGCTCGTCGGTGATCCGATCAATCATGCAGCCCGCTGCTTCGATGCGCGACGCATTCGAGTTTAGGACGCCTTCAATATCCTCCGCGCTGAAGTGAGGCCCCCAAAAAGCATGATCCATGACGAAGGAGCGTTTGCCGCCGGTCTTGTGCCACACGGCGAAGGCGGCGCCGATCGCGCCGCCGGCGTCGCCCGCCGCCGATTGCACATAGACCCGTTTGAACGGAGTCATCCGCCGCACCTTGCCGTTGGCGACCGAATTGGCCGCGCAACCGCCGGCCAGCGCCAGATCGGTCAATCCCGTCTGCCGCTGCAACGGTTCGATCAGATGGAAAAAGGTTTCCTCATACATCGCCTGCACAGAGCGGGCGATATCGCGATGGTAATCCGAGAGCGGCTCGTCGGATTTCCGGCGCGGACCCAGCAGCTCTTCCAGCGCCGGCGCAAACAGATCGCCGCATTCGGGCGATCCGTCCGACCATTGATAGGGAACTTCTTCGGCGTGATGGCGGAAATAGGTGAGATCAAGCGAAAACCCGCCCGTCTCAAGGCGCAGGATCTTGCGCATCTTGTCGAGATGGGCGGGCTTTCCATAAGGCGCCAAGCCCATCACCTTGTACTCGTCGCCGAAATGGGGAAAGCCCAGATATTGGGTCAGCGCTTGATAGAGGATGCCGAGGGAGTGCGGAAAATAGACGCGCCCGTCGACGGATAGCGTCTCGCCGCGGCCCACGCCCCACGCCGCGCTCGAAAAATCGCCGAAGCCATCGACGGACACAACCGCCGCCTCGCGAAAGGGCGACACGGTGAACGCCGAATACATGTGGCAGAGATGATGCTCGATATTATCGATCGTGCCGCGAAATTCGCCGTTCGGAACGCTTCGCGCCAGAAACTCGCGCAGGCCTTCGCGCTTCTGCCGGTTGCGCAGGCGCTGCAGCACGAGCTTCAGCGAAGGCATGGTGCGGGCGACGAAGGCGAGCTTGCGCCAAAGTTGCGCCCGGGAATCCTGATTGAGCGCAATATGATCGACATCGCCGAGCGTGGCACCGGCTTCGCGCAGGCAATAGGCGATTGACTGCGAGGGAAAGCCCGCCCAATGCTTGATCCGCCGGAAACGCTCTTCCTCTACTGCGGCAACAAGCTTGCCGTCGCGAAGGAGACACGCCGAAGAATCGCCGTGGAAGGCGTTCAGGCCGAGAATGAGCATGGGGCGAGATCGAGCCTTTCGTGATTTGCGCAGGCGGAATTCAAATCAGGTTGTTCCGATTACGCTTTGACGACATTGCCGCCTGCCACGCCGCGCCGCGCGCAGGCATTGCGGGTATCGACGACCAATGCGGCATGACGGGCGATCAAAGCATAATCGATTGCATCGTGGTCGGTCGCTATGATCACCGCACTTTGGGCTTTGAGCGTGGCCTCGTCGAGCGGCACGCTCTCCCAACCCGCATAGAGAGCATGTTCGCGCGTTTGCGGAATCGCCGGGACATGAGGATCGTGGTAGCAGATTTGGGTGCCGCGCTGTTCGAGCAGCTCGAACAGCTTGAAGGTCGGGCTCTCCCGGATATCGCCGACATTCTTCTTATAGGCGAGCCCCACCACCATGATCTTTGCCGATCCGAGCGAGCACGATTGCCTGCGATCCAGCGACTCTTCCAGTTTTGCCACCACGTAGCGCGGCATGGCGATGTTGATTTCGCCGGCAAGCTCGATGAAGCGCGTTGGAATATCGAATTCGCGGGACTTCCAAGTGAGATAGAACGGATCGATGGGAATACAGTGCCCGCCGAGACCTGGCCCCGGATAGAAGGGCATGAAGCCGAACGGCTTGGTCTTCGCGGCCTCGATCACTTCCCACACATCGATGCCCATCCGGTCGAAGATCATCTTGAGTTCGTTGACCAGCGCTATATTGACGGCGCGGAAGACATTCTCCGTGATCTTCACGGCTTCGGCCGTATCGAGCGTGGAAACCGGCACGACCTTCTCGACAACTGCAGCATAGAACGCCTCGACCGCGCGCGCCGCCGCCGGGCCGTCGCCCGACACGATTTTGGGAATGCGCACCGTGGTGAATTCGGCATTGCCGGGATCCTCGCGCTCTGGAGAAAAGCCTAAGAAAAAATCGTGCTCGGATTTCAGCCCCGTCGCTTCGAGAATGGGCTTGGCAACCTCGCGCGTGGTGCCGGGATAGGTGGTGGATTCCAGCACGATCAGCTGGCCGGGGCGCAGGCGTGCCGCGACCGTCTCGACCGTCCGCTCGACGAAGGAGAGATCGGGTTCGCGTTGGCGCGTCAGCGGCGTGGGCACGCAGATGATGACGATGTCGCATTCGCCGAGGCGAGCGAAATCCGTCGTGGCTTCGAGAAGTTCCTTCTCGACCAGCGCCGCGATTTCGCGCCCCTCGACCGCTCCGATATATGATCGCCCGGCATGGATGAGACGCGGCTTTTCCGCATCGATGTCGAAGCCGATGGTGCGGAAGCCTTTGCGCGCGGCGGCGGCCGCCAGCGGCAGGCCGACATAGCCGAGCCCGATGACGCCGGCGCGCACGGAACGCGCAGCAATCTTCGCAGTCAAAGCCTCACTGTTCGACATAGTTGGGACTATCCTTCTTACACCCTGTTTTGGCGCGTGCCGGCTGCCATAGCTTCACGATAAAGTTCGATCATGGCCTCTGCAACCGCTGCCCAGCCGAAGTTGGCGGCAACAAAAAACCGCCCTCTTTCGCCCATCGCTTTGAGCTCATGGTCGTCAGTCGACACCGCGGCGGCAAGGGCGGATGCAATCGCACCGGCCGAGGGCGGCACCTGCCAGCCGCAGCCTTTAGCAGCGAGCATAGGCCACGGTGCGCCGGTGGTGGTCAGCACCGGCAGGCTGTGCGCCAAAGCCTCGGCGATAGACATTCCAAAGCTCTCCGAATAGGAGGGGAGCACGAACAGATCGGCGCCGGCATAGACTTGCGTTCGCCGCGCCGGCACCACAGGACCCAAGAAATCTACAACGTCGGCAAGCCCTGCGTTACTGATAGCGCGCTTCACCTCGGCGAGATGCCCCGCTTCGTCAGGCCCAGCTATGTGTAGCCGCCAGCCCGGCGGCCTGACTCTGGCCCAGGCTTCGACCAGCATAGGCAATCCCTTCACGGGGTAAATTCGCCCGAGGAAGAGCGCAATCTTATCGCGCCGCGCGCCCGCGCGCGCAGCAGCGAGAACGCCTGCCTCCGGCACATCGACTGCATTGGGGATGCACGCGATCTTTACGCCGAGACCCAATCGTCCGACGTTACACGCTTCTTCCGGCGATGTCGTATGAAGACAAGCGGCGCGTCTGAGGTCTTGTCGCTGGTAGGCCGTCCACGCAACGCGCTTCTTCCATCGCTTATGCGCTATTGCCCAGGGCTCAAGCATGCCGCGGGTGCTAACAACGCGCGGGATACCTTGCGTAGCAGCCAATTTTGCCAAAGCGTGATGATGAAATCGCCAAAGGTCGTTGTCGTGAACGACGTCGGGGCGGCCGAAGGCGGCGAGCGCAGCAGCAGGCGTCCCTGCAAGTCCTCTGACACCGGAGAGCGCAGGATTGTTCGACAGCGCAGAGCCGTCCGGCGCCCAGAGGCCTACTTCGACGCCGGTAGCCGACAAGGCTTTTGCCAGCCCGCCAACGGAAAAGGCCGGCCCGCCATAGGCGAGATTAAAGCTGGTTCCGGCTAGAAAGACTCGCATAGCCCGCGAGCAAATGGTCCTAAAGCGATCCGCCGATCCGGAACGGCGTCACGGCCAATTGTTTTTGCGTCAGATATGATCGTCGTTGCTGTTCGCTGGGCTGACAACTCCGTTCCCGCACAGCCAACACCGGCATAGCTAGTAGAAAACCGACCATCGATCCAAGGACCAAAAGAATGAATGGATCCGCATAAACTGCTGCCGACACGGAAAATTCAGCCGCATTTGCTACTAATACGGCAAGAAGGCCGTAGGAAAATCTAGCCATATGTGAAGACATCGTTCTGGTATGCTGAACGGAACGCCAAATATACCGACAAAATACGATGCCAAACATTGCGGCAATAATCGCTCCTGGGATGCCAAGCTCCAGCACCAGCTTTCCTATTCCGCCTTCGGCACCCCAAATGAAGAATTTGTCAGTCCCACCGCCAAAGTACTGCGTCCCTTGACTGCTGACGCCAAGGCCTGCTCCGAATACACCAAAGTGTTCGTATATGTCAGACATGGGGTCAATCACCATGGTCGTGAACCGGTCCAAACTTTCACTAAAAACATTCTCGGTGCGTTCCACATAGACATGGTACGCTAATTGAGATGAGGTGAGCGATGAGATGTCTACACCGGCTATGAATAAAATACCGATGAGCACGGCCGTCGCCAAAACTACAGTGCTTAGAATCTGCCTTATACCGCCTTTCTGAAATGTTGCGTTGAGTCCAAAATAACCACAGGCAAAAATAACAACGAGGAAGAGCATTTTTCGGCGCCCCGTCAGGACAGACGCAACCACGAGGAACAACAGAAGCAATATAGATAGTACCTTTCGCAGATTACTGGCGTTGCGAGCGGTTCCCAGCAGGATGACCGCCGATGCGGCAGTGGCCGCGTGCCATCCGGCGACTTCCGCGCTGCGTAGCACTCCCGATATCGCAAGAACGTCATTGAGGACAAAAAGCTTGCCAACCTGGCCGAAGAATGGCGATGCAACTCCGGCAAATTCTAAATAGATAGTGGCCGCAGCAATTGTCATCATAGCAACGTACGTTATGAGGAAATGATCAATACTTTTCATTCCTCCGCGCACGGCCAATTGATATGCAAAAGCAATCGCCGGAAATGGCGTCAAATATGACAACAGCCCTATTGCAGGCAACATTATGTTGTCGTAACGCAAATACGAAAATAGCGCTTGAAACAAAACTATAAACACAAACAAAACGAACGATATGCCGACATTGCGCTGCCAACCGTGAATTTTTCTAGGCGATAACGACACCCCGCGCATAATGGCCCCCAAACATGCAAAGGCAAAAACACCGGCGACAATCACGACATAGACAACCGGTTGGTGAGGCGTAATTTTTCTTAGCAAGTCCTGGAAAAATGCGGCCAAAACGGCCGCAGCTAGACCTAACCGCCAGTTTGCGAAGGCAACAAGCGCTAACGCCGTGAGGATTGCTAGGAGGATTTCAGTCACGGGAAGGAAGCGTACTATACGTGGAATGAGCGGAAACATACTGCGGACCACGGATTACCAGACGGACAGCCCAGACCACGGCCCACAATTGGGCAAAGAAACTTATAGGAATCTGCCACGGACGCTTCAGATGGTGGCGAGTAATCACCGCTCGGAAGGGGCGGTATACTAGTTGCCTAAAGCTGCACCACCCCGACCAAGTACGGAAAAGACAATAATAGATCCCCACGGCGTGATCCGGCTTGACCGTAGTTAGGAAGCTTCCATAGCTGCGGGTCCCCCCTTCCTTGGCTGCAAGATGATGGATGCATCCTTTGGGTTCGAAATAGATTCGGTAGCCGGTGCGGGCTAGCCGATAGGCGAACTCAATTTCAAAGTTGTAGGCGACACTAACGAAACACTCGTCGAAACCACCAATGGCAATTGCTACCGCTCGACAAACTGAAAAATTGCCCCCCATAAAATGGTCGATCCAAGCCGCTCGGGTGGAGGCGAAATGGAAATGTTCGTCGCGCGAAAAATCAATGCCTTCCTGGTTAGGCTGGATGACCCGCCCGGCGACAAGCGCCGCGCGCGTCTGTTCATGCGCATTCAGATGCGCCGCAAAGAGCTCAGGCTCCGGACGGACGTCATCGTCGAGGAACAGCACGAGTTCGTTTTTTGCCGCAAGCAGCGCGCGATTCATGGCTTTAGGAATGGACGGCGTCTCGAGCTGTATCCAGCGGATGGAGCCCTCCGCGTTCAAACGTTCCAAAGCGCAGCGAACCGGTTCTGTATGCTCTTCAGTCTGGTCGACAACGATGATTTCGTCCGGCGCGGGGGTAAGGGCGAGGAGTAAATGTATCGTATCCACAAGCACTTGTTCGCGCCGGTAGGTGGCGATGGCTATCGAACACTTTGTTGTCATGTGTTTCTGTCTAATCGAGTGTCACTGCCACAGATCGAGCGGCACTAGTGAACAGCATAACTATCGTCGGCCACGCGCGGTAGCACCGATCGCCTCAAGCAACCCGTCTCTGCATTCGGCATAGCTCCAACCTGCGATGATGGCGCGGCTTTCGGCGCTCATTTGCGCGCGCATCTCGGCGTCGACGACCAACCGCTTGAGAGCACCGGCGAGCGCCCCGACATCTCCCGCCGCGAAAGTGAAGCCGTTGCACCCATCATGCACGAGATCGGAGACGGAGCCGATTTCGCTCGAAACGACGACCGGCAAACCCGCGCACATCGCCTCGTTGACGGCGAGTCCCCAGGGTTCGTCTTCGGACGGCAGCACAAAAACATCGCTGGCGCCGTAAATCTCAGGCAATGCGGCCTGGTTTACAAAACCAGGAAAAGAGATGTTCCGGAGACCGAGAGCAACCGCCAGGGATTTCAGCTCCGCGTCCATTTCGCCGGTCCCGATCATCGCCAAATGGAACGGCGAATCTGGATCGACGGCTGCAGCTGCCCGCAACAAATCGTCCGGTCTTTTGCGCCTTTGGAATTTCGCCGCATAGAGTATAATCGGGCGTTCGTCTACCACGCCCAGGCTTTTGCGTATGGTTTCCCTCTTTGCAGACGCCAACTCGGACCGCTCACAGAAGCGGGCATTGTCGACCGTGTACGGCACCGAGAACACCCGCTTCGCGGGTACCCCCATGGCGTGGTAGAAGGCGGCGTTGGCTGTTCCGATAGCCAGCGCCCCATCGAGAGTGCGATAGAGCGCCCCGTTTAACAGCCTGCGAGCAGCGCTCTTCGCGCGCGACCGCCGCAGCCCTAGGTGCGTCTCGCAGCGCATAAAGAGCGGAACTCCTGCCGATTTTGCTGCAGCCATCCCAACGAGCATGGCCGCGGGCGTGTGACCGTGGACAACCAGCGCGTCCAGGCCCGAGGAGCGGATACGTTTGAATAGATCAAGCGCAAGCACCGACCAGAAGCCGCGCATCTGCCCCCGTGTCGCGTATCCTTTGGCGAAGACCGAGCGATAACCGTCCAGCAAATCGATGTCCCATTTCACGGCCTGCCCGAAATCGGCGTCGACCGCGCCGCGAACGGAATAATCCGAAAGATAAAAGGCGGTGACGTCGAAATCGCCGGACGCATTCAGATAGGCGTATAACGGCGCGAAATATTGGATGGGATGGGTGTTCAAGAAGCCGATTCTGTACTTAGCCAAGGCGGGATTCCATAAATTGCAGTACCGGTGTGAAGGCAGGAAAGCTTATCGAATAGATGAGAGCGGCCTAAGTGTCCGTCCGGAAAGAAGTTGAATCGTATGAATCGGATGTGATTCAAGGGAGGCAGCCTGATTCTGGAGAGGCTGCCGATGTGGACGAGCGAGAACCGAGCGAAATACGACCGCGACAATTTGCGTTATCCCAGCGATGTCACCGACGCCGAATGGGAGCATATCGCATCGTTGATTCCGCCAGCAAAGCGCGGCGGGCGCAAGCGCTCGGTCGATTTGCGTGAAATCGTCAACGGCCTAATGTACGTGCTGAGCACGGGTTGCCAAAGGCGCTACGTTCCGAAGGATTTACCGCCGCGCAGCACGCTGTTCCACTATTTTGATCTGTGGACGTGGAACGGCACGCTCGATCGCATCCGTCACACGCTCTACGTGAAGTGTCGCGAAGCGATGGGGCGTGAAGCCAGCCCGACTGTCTGCGTCATCGACAGCCAGAGCGTGAAGGGCTCTGAAAAAGGGGGCCTTGCGTCGACCCGAACGGCTACGACGCAGGGAAAAAGATCAAAGGCAAGATGCGCCATATCCTCGTCGATACAGTAGGCTTGTTGCTGCATGCCGTTGTGCATCCCGCCGATATTCGGGATCGCGACGGCGGCAAATTGGTGCTGGCGACCATGTTTGGATTGCACCCGTTTCTGCGCAAGCTTTTCGCCGACGGCGGTTACCATGGACCAAAATTCAAGGTGGCGCAGAAGAAGATTTTGCTACTCCTTGTAACCGAGATTGTAAAGCGCTCCGATCAGGCGAAGGGCTTCGAAGTCATCCCGCGCAGATGGGTGGTCGAACGCACGTTCGCATGGCTCGGAAGATGTCGCCGGCTGGCGAAGGACTTCGAAAACCTGACGCGAAACGCCCTGGCGTTTATCCGCCTCGCCTCGATCCGCCTCATGGTGCGAAACTCTGTTCAAGCACCTAAACTTTCCGGACCGACTCTAAGTCAACCTCGGCTTTGTCTGCACAGCGCGGCCGTCGTAACGAATGACGTTCTTAGGAACAGATTTTGTCACCACCGAATTGGCCCCGATTATGGCGCCCGACGCGATTGTAAGCGATTTCCCATTAGCAAATACCCCGCAGCCCCGACCAATCCAAACGTCGTCTTCGATTAGAATTTTTCCAACGACATCGCCAGAAGTTCTTATTGGCACTGCCGATTCATCGGAGCGGTGAGACCTATCGCGTATCGAAACATACTCACCTATCAAGACATTCGCGCCAATTTTCAATCCATTAGCTGCCTGAATGTGCGCGCCATGAGAAATCCAGGTTCCGCTGCCAATTTGGAGCCCTAAATCCTTTCCGATGTCAATTTCGATAACACATCCGTCGCCAATATACACGTCGTCGCCAATATGAATGTGAGCTCCCGGCGAAATAAAAACGCAACGTCCGATTTTAACATTTCGCCCTACGGACGCGTGATTGAGCAATCTGATCATTGAGCGGCGCTTGAACTGAGAAAAGTCGAGAGCGGTCACGACACGCAAGATTAGCAGAAACGGAGAGTGCCAACCATGCCTGGCCACCAACCTCGTGAGCGACGCGAGCTTAGACCGCCGCGGCGCCTCTCTATCTCTACTCACATTCATGAATTGGCTCGGAGCGAAATTCCGGTTTCGAAACACCATCGATCATCATGGCGAGGCGGAAAAAGCCAGCCCGATGCGATTGGAGCATGTTATTGAATTCGCCAGCTTTTCGCAGCGGAAAAAAATCGAACACCTCCGTTTCTGCCTTGAAAACCAGCCTTTCAGTTTCGGCGTCGACAAATTCGACGGCAGATTGATAGCGCCCCTCTGCAAGGCCCGCCGCCTCAATTGTTACATAGACATTTTCCAATTCGCGGGGCAACACGATGGGAGGAGCAGAAAAACCGCCTAAATTGGCGAAGGCCACCGGCTCGCCATCCGACGAACGCAAAAAGATTCGCAACTCGCCCTCGACCGCGCCGATCGCTTGCCTCGGGATTGAAAAGCTCAACTGCTCGCGAGGATAGCTTTGGGAAAGCACGGTTATTCTCGGCGACGATGGATCGGCCGAGGCGGCATGGCCGCTCTTCTTATAGAGTTCGATACACTGATGCGCTGTGCCGTTGAGAATGGTCCGGCCGCGGTCAATGAGCAGTCCGTTAGTACAAAGCGTCGCGATGGCGTGAAGGCTATGGCTGACGAACAAAATGGTCCTCCCCCCGCTCACCACCTCGCCCATCTTACCCAAGCACTTCTTCTGAAACTCGGCGTCCCCCACCGCCAGCACTTCGTCGACGACGAGTATCTCCGGCTCCAGATGCGCGGCGACGGCGAAGGCGAGGCGCACATACATGCCGCTCGAATAGCGCTTGACCGGCGTGTCGAGGAATTTTTCCACGTCCGCAAAATCTACGATCTCGTCGAATTTGCGTTTGATCTCGGCCCGCGTCATGCCGAGGACGGCGCCGTTCAGATAGATGTTTTCCCGCCCCGTCAGCTCGGGATGAAAGCCTGTGCCCACTTCGAGCAGGCTGGCGATGCGCCCCTTGATGGTCACCCGCCCTTCGCTCGGCTCCGTGATGCGAGAGAGGATTTTAAGGAGCGTCGACTTGCCCGCACCGTTGCGGCCGATGACGCCCAAAACTTCGCCGCGCTTGACCTCGAAGCTGACGTCCTTCAGCGCCCAGAATTCCTCGACCTCGTCGCCTTCGACGATATCGCGGCCGCGTGCCATGTCGGCGGTCTTGCGCCACGCGTTTTTGGCTGTGCGTGCCAGCACATCGCGCAACGCCACATAACGCTCCCGCTCCGCCTCGTGGCCGATGACGTATTTCTTGCCGAGGCCTTCGGCGCGGATGACGATGTCGTCGCTCATGGTCGTTTAGGCCCCGATACGTCGCGCACCGACACGCCGACGGTGGCCGCGCTCCGAACAGCATTGCGTGGTGCAACCCTCTGCCCGATAAGGTAATCCGAAAGCCGGTGTCCGATGCGGATCATAGGCGTTTCAATCAGGAGATAGGAGCATGCTGCAATCGGCAGACAAAGGGCGGTATACTGCGCGATTGCGCCTCCGCCTTGCTCTAAACTTCCCGTGAAAAATTGCTGCCATAGATAGAGGCTATACGAAACCAAACCGAGCTTGCTCAGCCACCGCAGCGACAAAACGCCAGACAGGAACGTGTCACAACGCACCGTCCCCAAAAATAGGAATGCGATAGCCAAGGGAATAAAGGGGCGCAGAACACCGTTCGCCGACGCAAAAAAACCAGCCAAGATCAATAAAACTAGCGCCACAATCAAATTGCGGTTCGTTGAAAATCGATCGACAAAATGCATAGCCGTTGGTGAGCATGCGAAATAGGCGCCCGCCGAAATACATGGAAACGCCCAGCTGAGTTCGTTGTCGCTTTCCCATACACACGTAAAAATGGTGAAATATGACATCGCGATAAGAGCAAGATACACAATTACAAGCCGCTTCGCCCTTATCTCCGGGACCATCAAACTAAATGCCAATGGCCAGACAAGGTAGAACTGCTCCTCAACGGCGAGGCTCCAGGTGTGCCCAACCCACCAATTGCCGCATTCAAAGGCGGTATCACACAAGAATAACCCGGCTCCTGCTAATGACCGCCATGGGAGCGTCACAATTCCGACCGCATTGAGGATCGCGATCACCGACAGAAACGCGACGAAGGCAGGAAGGATACGAAATATGCGCCGCGTGCAGAAGGCGGGAATACTGATCGCGCGGTATTTGGCCTCTTCCTTCAACAGAATTGTCGTGATGAGGTAGCCACTGATTACGAAAAAAATACCGACGCCAAGATTGGGCAAGGGCGCAATCAAACGCAGAATAATACTCCTTAATACATCAGACCCGTTTGCAACGCGGATGTCACGAAACGGAGTAATATGAACAAGAAATTCGTAGCGAAACCTCATCAAATGGCCCGCTATCACGAGCAAGATACTGATACCGCGCCACGCATCAATTTTGGCGTTGCGGGATTCGAGTTTCTTCACGCCCGTCACAACAAATCCGCAAACGTTCGCTCGGTCTTGCGGAAATAGGAAATCCCAAGCCAGAGGAAAAACAATGTTGAGCCCAAGCTTAAGCTGAAGCTTGCTGGATCGATGGGGCTGTTCTCGCCCAGGATGCACCAGCGAAAACCGTCGATAGCGCCGACGACAGGATTGAGGCCGTACCAGAGCCGCCATTTCTCCGGTACCACGGCGCTCGAAAAGCCCACCGGCGAAACGTAGAGTCCGAACTGGACGACGAAGGGAATGATGTAGCGGAAGTCGCGATATTTGACGTTGAGGGCGGTCATCCACAGCGATGAGCCGAGGCTCGCCAGCGTTGCGAGGCCTACGAACACCGGCAGCAGCGCAAAACGCCAGGTGGGCAGGAAGCCGTACCAGACCATCAAGGCTGCCAGCATCGCCAGGTTGATGGCGAAATCTACCAGCGCCACCAGCGCCGTCGCCGAAGGAATGATGATGCGCGGGAAATAGACCTTGCCGACCAGACTGGTGTTGGCAACGAGGCTGTTGGAGGCCTCGCTCAGGATCGTCGAAAACAGAAACCAGGGCAACATGCCGGCAAAGACCATGATCGGATAGGGCGCTGCGCCTTCGCTCGGGAGCCTGGCTAATCTTCCGAAGACAATGGTGAAGACGACCATGGTGAGAAATGGCCGGATCAGCGCCCAGGCCACGCCAATCACCGTCTGCTTGTAGCGCACAGAAATGTCGCGCCAGGCCAGGATCGCAAACAATTCCCGATAATGCCAAAGATCGCGCCAATAATTGCGCTCCGCCCGGCCCTGCTCGAGGATAGTCAGACGCTCGGCGACCGCCGAAAGCGGCGCATCGTTCATCGTGGCGCCGTCAGTGAAAGGTTGTTCTGAGGAGAGCGTCGACATGAGCAGAAAAATTGGAGAAAGCGAACCTTTGAGCCCGGACTGCGGCGTCCAGCCTCGGATTTTCTAACGTTGCGATCAAAGCCGCAGCAATTTGCGAAACATCGAGAGGATCGACCGCACGGCCAATCACGCCATCGGCAAGCGCGTCGAGGCTGCCGTCACTATTTCCGCCGATCACGGGAAGCCCCGTCGCGGCGGCTTCAACGAAGACGATGCCAAAACCCTCGCCCGAACTCGCCATGACGAAAGCATTGGCCGAGCGATAGAGCGCGAGAACCTCGTCATCCGGAATTCGAGACAGAAAGCGAACAGCGCCATCCAACCCCTTGCGCTGAACCAGGGCTTCCAGTTCCGCCCTGCCGTCACCATCGCCAGCAATGACATAAACCGCGTCAGGCGCCGCTTCGAGTACGCGCGCCATGGCCTCGATCACGCGGTCATGGCCCTTATAGGCTTCCGATTTCGCGATGCGCGACACCGTGAGGATGAAGCGCTGGTTTGTGAGACCATATTTGGCGGGAACCTTCGGATCAGCCGGCCCTGGGGTGAACATCGGCCGCACCGTGATGGGCAACACGCGAACATTTTCCGCGGGCAGGTCTGCCCATTCAAGCAAACGTCGGCGCGTGTAGCGACTTATAGCCGTGACGAGTGAGGCGCGCTCGACAGAGGCGCGCGTCAAAGCCGAGGGACGGTCCCAAGCCTCTATGCCATACGCCTGCAGCCAGACCGGCGCCCCGGTCCAACGTCCGATCGCGGCCGCCAATGGCGCCTGGTAGCAATGGCCGCAAAAGATCACGTCAAACGGCCCATACGCCCGTGCGGCTTTCACCGCCTCCACGGAATAGGAAATTCTGCCCGGACGCGGTCTGAGTTGCGACACCTTTTTTGGCGCAGGCTCAAAATTGGTTCCCGCATTTCTCGGAAGCACGACGATGTCGCTCACGAGATCGGATGCGCTCAGCGCATTGAGAAGATCGCGATTGTACTGAGCGATCCCCCCGTGCGCGCCAAGTCCGTCCGTCAGCAGGGCAAAAATCCTCATGCCGACGCGGGCGACAATTCGGCCGGAGCCATGACAAGCCTTGCCCAGGTCCGCGCCCAAGGCGTTTTGGCTCTCGGTTGGGCGAGCGGTGGGCGACGCAGATTTTGCTGCCAGCGGGCAACCGGCGTCGTAAAACCTGTTTTCGGCCGCCGCTTCAGCGCATCCGGCAACGCCTGCGTCGGCGCGTCCGCGAGCAGCGACTTTGTCGGATTTGTCCCCGACGCCGCATAGATCTCGGCGGCTTTCTGCAGCAGAACGGAATCGACGAGCGGCGTGCGCACCTCCAAGCCATGCGCCATGCTCGCCCAATCGGTGTCGCGCAGCAATTGGTTGCGCATATAAAGCCCGGACTCGAGCGCCGAGATGCGCGCCGCCGCCGACTTTGGTCGCGGCGTCTCCTCGCGCGCGATCAGGGCAAGCGGCTTCAGCCGCCGCATTCCCTCGACGACGACGTCTCGTGGCAAAAGCTTGGAGAGCTCCCAGGGCATATAGAGGCCACGCCGCAGCAAATAGGCGCCGGCGTAATCGCCGCCGAATTCCAACATGCCGGCGGATTTTGGATTTGCGCCCAACCCATTGAGGATTGGCGATCCAACCAACCGAGACGCGCGGCCCAGGAATGGAATGCGCGAAAACGGCCGAAAGATTTTGACCCAGTTCGGAATATCTCTGAACGACGGATAGCCGCCGAACAATTCGTCGCCGCCGAGACCCGAAATCGCGACCTTGAGCCCAAGTTCGCGCGCGGCTTTGGCGACGAACCAGCTGTTGACGCCATCGATCGTCGGCTGGTCCATCGCCTCGAGGATGCGGGGCAAATCCTGATTGAATTCACGCTCGCCGACGACGCGGATCGTGTGGCGCGCGCCATAGGTCCGGGCGACGTCGGCCGCGAGCGGCGCTTCGTCGCTGTCCGTTCCCCTGAACTCTTCGAAAGTCAGGGTGACGGTTTCGATCTCCTGTTGTCCTGCGTCACGCATCAGTCCGACGAGCGCCGAAGAATCAATACCGGAGGATAGGAAGGCGCCGACGGGCACGTCAGCGACCAGATGGCAACGCACGCTGTCCAGCAGCGCCGAACGGAATTGGCGCGCGGGATCAGCCGTTCTGTCAGCCCCCGCATACCTCGTCTCGGCCTCGCAGAAGTCTCTTGCGATCGAATGATACCGAACAGGCTCGTGCGCGCCGATCTTGTCGACGACCATCGTCGAGCCTGCGGGAAGCGAGCGGATCGCGCGATAGGTCGTAAACGGTTCGGGGATGCTGCCGAAGAGATAAAACCCCACCTGGCCGGCGGGCTCCGGGTCCCTTGAGATTTGCCCGCCCGCGAGCAGCGCCTTCACCTGGCTGGCAAAACGGAACGTCCAGCCGTCGTCCGCATAATAGAGCGGCTTGATCCCGTACGGGTCGCGGGCGAGAAACAATGTCTGCGCTTTCAGGTCAAATATCGCGAAGGCGAACATGCCCCGCAAGTCCTTGACCATTTCGGCGCCCTTGGTTGCATAGAGGTGAAGCAGAACCTCGGTATCTGAATGGCTGTGGAAGCTCCGCCCCCGCTCCTCGAGGCTTCGCCGCAATTCGCGGTAATTGTAAATCTCGCCATTGAATGTGACGACGAGATCGCCTTCGGCGCTGACCATCGGCTGCGCGCCGGCCTCCGTCAGGTCGATGATCGAAAGACGCCGGTGGCCAAAGCCCACATGCCCATCTTCGCTGAGCCAGCGCCCGGCGCCGTCAGGCCCCCGCGCAATCATCTGGTCGCGCGTCGCCAAAAGCTCCCGACGGTCAATTGGATTGGCCGCATAATGGTAAGCGAAGATGCCGTTAATGCCGCACACGGGAGACCTTCACGACCAAGCTCGAAAGACAGTCTTAATTCGTCTGGGTCCTAAAATGTCACGCACCCGTCGCCGATCCCGCAACCCGGCTAGATTTGCAAGCCTGCAACTTCTCTTTTCCTGGCGCTGGAGACCCTTGCCCGAACCGCTTCGATGTCTCGGACGAAAAGAAAATTATTTGTTGAACGAGGTTCGGAATTGGCGTCGAGGACGATTTCTCGCGAGTAGGGGCGATAGGAGCATAGCCGGAAACCGTTTGCCTCTATCGGATCACGAACAGGCTTATCAGCATTTTCAGAAATGATCGCCAGCAACGAATCGCTCGCGAGAGTCGACAATCCGCCCGCGACGACTTCTGCTTCGTATCCTTCGACGTCCATCTTGATAAGCGTTGGTTCTTTTTGACCCACGACTTCATCCAGGGTCAGAAGTTCGACCTCTTGCGAGGCTTCGTCCTCTTGATCGGCGATCTGGTTCATTGTGTCGCGGCCAATGGTGAAGCGGCCTGTCCCCCTGACCGCGCCAAGCGCGGCTTGAACTCTCTCGACGCGTTCAACTTGTCCATTAAGCCCGATATTCCGCTTCATTGCGGCCATCTTGCCGGGATCGGGCTCAATTGCGATCGCTCCCGCGCCGCAAACCGCGGATGCCAGAATCGAATAGCTTCCGATGTTAGCCCCGACGTCGACGAACAGATCATCCGGGCGGAGCAGATGAAGCAGGAACGCCATATCCGCGAACTCATGCAGTCCACAATAAATGTTTCCGGTTGCTCCCGTCATGCCGCGCTTGACGAGAAGCTTCGATCCTTCGATCCAGTCGAATTCGATCTCATCCTGCAGACGGCTGCAGACCTGCCACCACGCATAGCGATAAAAGGCATGAATTGGACGCTTGGAGGCAAGCGGATGGCGAGCGATGTATGACAGTGTCTTGAACGGCAGCTTCACTTTGGCGGAATTTCTCAAGAGGATTTATTCAAAAATTGGAGGCGCGACACGCGAGTGTGCCTCGCCTCCGTGGGCGTGATTCAACGCTGACAGATTTTAGCCATGGCGCAGGGCACACGTTCGATAACGCCCATATAGCGAAAGTCGCCCCTGGGCGATCTTCGCCACGACAGAAAACAGCAAGTCCGATGTTTTGGACGTGGGCCGCCAAAAGACTTGCAAGCGCGGTGGTTCGGAGTTGCGACAGGCTGCATGTCTCGCTTCCAATAGATCATTACGCGCCCCGAACCGGCACATCGCACATTTCCGATCAGCGATCGCTCAATCCGCGCAAAAACCGGCCGGTCGCCGGCGCAGGGTCCGACGGCGGCGGCGCGAATCCCGTCGCCAAATCGCCAGCTACAGGCCCATTGGGCGCGGGCGCTGGATCCGGCGTCAGGCCCAAAGCCGTCTCGATCGCCGCCCCCGGCTTGCCCGAGAGCAGCAACGCCGCCCTGATCTCGGCGCGCGTCGCGCCGGACGCGAAGGCCATGGCCGCCTTCAGCGCCGCGCGGCTCGCCTCATCAAGGCTTGCCCAGCCGCCGACCAGATCGGTCATGGCGCTGCGGCGCAAATCCCGCGGTAGCCTGTCCCAGAGCGGCAGGGCGAGCGCGGCGCGGCCCGCCATCAGATCGGCCTCGTTCGGACCGGTCAGGCTCGACAAAGCAAGGCTCGCCGCAATCGAATCATAACGATCGCCCGCCGCCAGCCGCGCCGCGGCCAGATCAAGCCAGGCCGCGCTGTCGAGCGGCCGCTGCGCCAGTAGGTCCGAAATCTGGTCGATGCGCTGCGCCGAATCCGCGCCCGGCGCGAGTTTCAGCAGATCGATCCGGGCCCGCGCGCCGACAATCGGCGCGCCGACAAAGCGCTCCAGCCGCTGCACGGCGTCCTGCGGCTGAGCCAAAGCCTCCGCCAGCCCGAAGGACAATACGGTCGGCGCCTGGCGCAGGGCGAGCGTCGAGAGCGCCAGCGCCAGCAGCGCGGTCCAGGTCCGCAATTCGCGCAACCGGATCATTCGTTATAGTATTTCTTGTAATAGCGGCTGCCGTAATAATAGGAATAGGCGTATTTTCCGTATTTCTGGGCCTGGGCGTCGACCACGTAATTGAACACAACGCCCGCCACTTTCTTGTGTCCGGCCAGCCGCTGGATCGAATGGGCGATCATTTCGCGGGCGGTCGAGGCCCAGCGCACCACATAGATCACCTTGTCGACCAGATGCGACACAATGATCGGATCGAC
>JAJYCZ010000049.1 GCA_021777915.1 Pseudomonadota bacterium
ACGAGGGCGATCACGCCTCGCGCTGGGCGGCGCTGTCGTCGATCGCCGCCAAGATCGGCTGCTCGCCGCACACGCTGCGTGAGTGGGTCAGCAAGGCGGAAGTCGACAGCGGCAAGCGCTCCGGCGCAACCGGGCGGCGCGCAACCGGTATCAGGCGGCACAGGCGCGGCATGACATGCGCACCTGGCAGGTCGAACGCCGCAAGCGCACGCGGCATCTGATCGAACTCGGCGGCCTCGTCGTCAAGGCCGGGATCGTGGACCTGACGGGAGATGATCGCGCCATGATCTACGGCGCGCTACTCTGGATGGCCGACAAGCTCCAGAGCGATCAGGGCGAACATGCGCGCGGCGTCTGGACAAAATTGGGGAAGATGGCGTTCGAGACAGAACAGAAAGAATAAGCGCCCGCCATCTCGCAGGAGCAGCAAGATCGGGCGTGACCGATAGCGGGGCTTGCGGCCTTCGTAGGACAAAAATGGCGGAAAGCCCGGGAAGCCTTTGCCGCCAATTCAAAATCTACGACCCGCCGACCGTCCGGCGGATGAATTGAAGCGCGTAGGCTTTGGTGCGTCGTCACCGGCTCTTACGGTGAAGGGTGCGGAAGTCCGTTCAATGGCTGCTGAAGGACAATGAGCGGTCGGGCAGACGTCAGGCTTGCTCCATGCCGACCAGCGATTTTCGGAGAATAGCTTCACTCCGCATTCTTGTCCGTATGGGCGATCGTCGATGCGCTTGACCAATCCATCCTTCGTTGGCTTGGAAGCCAAATTTGGGTAAGCCTCGCATGGGGAACATGATGGCGTTGGCGTTGTCGTCGCCGTGGAAAAAGCTGTGCCGACCACTTGGGACGTTCTGGTAATTGGCGGTGGCGTCGCCGGCCTTTCCGCCGTCATCGCCGCGCGTCGACTCGGCGCTGCGGCGCGTTTGATCGAGAGCGCCCCGCTGGCGTTGCGCGGCGGCAATGCGCGCCATGCGCGCAATTTTCGCATCGCCCACGCCGAACCCCAATTTTTTGCGCCCGGCGCCTATACCGAGCACGAGTTCTTGTCGGAACTGGTCAGAACGACCGGCGGCGGGACCGATGTGGATCTGGCCCGTTCGCTGATCGCGGACACGACAGATGTCGTTGACTGGCTCGCCGGCAATGGCGTGGTCCTGCAAAATCCTGCTATCGGCGCGATCCCTTTTTCCCGCCGCACCGCTTTCCTGTTGGGCGGCGGCAAAGCTATGATCAACGCCCTGTATGAAACCGCCGAGAAGATCGGCGTCGTCATCCGCTACGACAGCGAGGCGATGGTTTTGGGCCAGAACGGCGCCGGGCTTTGGGAGGTGGAAATCCGCAAAGGGGCCGCAACAGAGCGGGTGCGGGCGCAAACTGTCGTCGCCGCCTCCGGCGGGCCCGGGCTGCGAGCCGAAGGCCTGATCCTCCGTGGCGGAGCTTATTCCGACGGCGCATGGATGCAAAGGCTGATCGAGGCCGGCGCGCGAACCATCGGCGATCCAGCCTCGGGCCATATGGTCGCGGTCGATGCGCGCGGGCCGCGGGTCGATGGCGGAATCGTCACCCGGATCACCGCCTTGCCCTATGGACTGGTGGTGGACCGCGACGCCTTCGCGGTCGAATCGCCCGGCGCCGGATCGGGTCGAACTCACTATGCCAGGTGGGGCGCACGGATCGCGCAATGCCCAGAAGGGCTTGCCTTCCTCATTTTGGACGCCGAAGGGCTGAGCCGCGCGCCGCCGAGCGCGCTGGCGCCGGTCCGCGCCGCAACCCCCGCCGGCCTGGCCGAGGCGCTTGGACTCGACGGCGCGGCGCTCGCGCGGGCGGTCGAGGGCGCCAAAAAACTCGCCGGACCGCCCTTCTTCGCCTTTCCCATGCGCGCGGGTCTGACTTTCGTGCATTTCGGGCTGGCCGTGGACGGTTCGATGCGGGTAAAAATGCGCGATGGACGCATCTTCCCGACTCTTTTCGCCGCCGGCATGATCATGGCGGCCAATATTTTGCCGCGCGGCTATCTTGCCGGCTTAGGCGTCACGCTTTCAGTGGTTTCCGGGCGGCGCGCGGGGGAGGCGGCGGCCCGTCATGCCCTCGCCTGATCTCGCCCGAGAAGCGGAACGCGTTCTGAGGATCTGCGCCGCCTGCATGTATTGCGACGGCCTGTGTCCGGTCTTTCCGGCGCTCACCGGCAAGCACGAACATTCCGGTGCGGAAAAGATCTATCTCGCCAATCTGTGCCACAATTGCCGGGCCTGCTGGCACGACTGCCAATATGCGCCCCCGCACCCCTTCGCCGTGAATGTTCCCGCCACGCTCGCCGCCCTGCGCCGCGAGTCCTATGCGGATCACGTCTGGCCGGGCGCGCTGGGCCGGGGCTTTCGCCGTCCGGCGCTGGGCGCGGGGATTTTTGTCGGGGTTGCGCTCGCGGTCATGCTCATGGTTCTTGCGCCGCACGGCTCTTGGGCGGCGCTCCATCGGGCGCGCCCGGGTCCCGGTTCATTTTACGCTGTCGCGCCCTTGGGACTGATGATGGGCCTTGCCGGCGCTTCGGCTGGCTGGGCGGTCTTAAGCCTCGTGATTTCGACGCGGCGATTCTGGCGCGCGATTTCGGGCGAAGCCAGACTGCGATTGTCACCGCGCGCTCTTATGCTCGCGGCGGCGGACATCGTCACATTGCGCCATCTCGACGGCGGCGGCCCCGGCTGCAACGAGACCGGCCCGCGTTTTTCGCAGCGCCGGCGAATTTTCCATCAAATCATGGTCGCTGGTTTCGTCCTGCTTGTCGCGGCGACGCTTGCCGCCGCATTCTTTCAGCATTTTCTTGGCGTCATGCCGCCTTTCGCCCCGATGAGTTTACCAGTCGTTCTCGGCGTCGCCGGCGGCGTCGCCGTCGTCGTCGGAGCGGCCGGACTTCTCGCGATCGAGGCCAAACCGGAGCGCGAGCCGTCCGAGCGCGGCGAGACGCGCCTCAATCTGGTGTTTCTGGTTATGATCGAGATCGTCGTTCTGAGCGGTTTGGCGCTGCTCCTTTGGCGCGATACGGCGGCGATGGGGCCGCTTCTGGCGCTGCATCTTGGGCTGGTGACGGGCTTTTTCGCGGCCGTTCCGGCGAGCAAGGCCTTACACGCGCCGTTCCGGGCGGCGGCGATTCTGCGCTCCGCCGCCGAGCGGCTGTCGCGTCGCCGCCGCGAGGCCCGCAACGCCGCAACATTTGAATGAATTAGCGCGCGATTTTCAGCAGAGCGTCGATGGCGACATGGCGTTCGAGGTGATCCGCCAGGGCGTCGAGCGTGCCTTCGACCTCGCGCTCATAATCGAGCGCGGACGACGGCGCGCCGATCCAGTCGAGCCAGACGCGCCTTTGCCGATCGTCGTTGAAAAGACCGTGAACATAGCAGCCCTGGACATTGCCGCCGGGAGCGACGGCGCCTTCGGGTCGGCCATCGTCGAAATGCAGCAAGGGCCGGCGCGTGTCAGGCCCCGACGTGCGCCCGACATGGATTTCATAGCCGTGAAAGGGCGCTTCGCCCGCGACGGAAAGGCCGACGCAGCGCCGCAGGGTCTTGTCTCCAGCCAGCACGGTTTCGACATCGAGCAGGCCGAGGCCCGGCGCGGAGCCGGGCGGCCCTTCCACGCCTTCGGGGTCGGAAATTTTTCGCCCCAGCATCTGATACCCCCCGCAAAGGCCCAAAACCTTGCCGCCGCGACGGGCGTGGGCGGCGATGTCGATGTCCCAGCCTTCTGCGCGCAGGGCCGCGAGATCGGCGAGCGTGGCCTTGGACCCCGGCAGCACGATCAGGTCGGCGCCTTCGGGGAGCGGCGCGCCGCGGGCGGCGAACAACACCCGGACGCCGGGTTCGAGGCGCAGCGGGTCGAAATCGTCGAAATTCGAAATATGCGGCAGATGCGGGACGACGACGAGCCTTTCGCCGCCGGTTTCGGCTTGCGGCCGCTCCAGCGCCACGGCGTCTTCCGCCGGCAAACGGCAAGCTGGCGGAAAATGCGGAACAAGTCCGAGCGACGGCCAGCCGCTGCGCTCCACGGTCGCCTGCATGCCGCTTTCAAACAAAGCAGGATCGCCGCGGAATTTGTTGACGATGAAGCCCTCGATCATGGCCGCGTCAGCGGAATCGAGCACCGCGCGCGTTCCGACGATCTGGGCGATGACGCCGCCGCGATCGATGTCGCCGATCAGCACGACGGGCGTATTCGTGTTGCGCGCAAAACCCATATTGGCGATGTCGCCCGCGCGCAGATTGATTTCCGCCGCGCTGCCGGCCCCCTCGACCAACACGATGTCGGCCCGCGCCCGCAAAATGTCGAAACTTTCGATGATTTTTTCGCGCAGGCGCGGCTTCCAGCCTTGAAACTCCCTGGCTCGCGCCGAGCCCAGGACCTGGCCGCGCAAAACCACCTGGGCGCCGGTCTCGCTCTGGGGCTTGAGCAGAACGGGATTCATATGGACGCTGGGCTCGACGCCGCAGGCGCGGGCCTGCAAGGCCTGGGCGCGGCCGATTTCGCCGCCCTCAGTGGCGACCGCCGCATTGTTCGACATGTTCTGCGGCTTGAACGGCAGGACCTTCAGCCCGCGCCGGGTCAGCGCCCGGCACAGGCCGGCGACCAGCAGGGACTTGCCGACATCCGACCCCGTCCCTTGAAACATTAACGCGCGCGCAGGATTACGCATCAGAATTCAATTCCCGCCTGGGCTTTGACCCCGGCGGCGAAATGATGCTTCACCGCGGCCATTTCGGTGACCAGATCGGCCGCCGCGACCAGCTCGGCCTTGGCGTTGCGCCCGGTGACCACGACATGCAGGTCCGGCCGGCGCGCCCGCAAGGCCGCCAGAACTTCATCGAGCGGCAGATAATCGTAACGCAAGGCGATATTGAGTTCGTCGAGCACCAGCAGGCGGATGTCCGCATCGGCCATCATGTCGAGCGCTGTCGCCCAGGCGGCCCGCGCCGCCGCGACGTCCCGCTCGCGGTCCTGGGTTTCCCATGTAAAACCCTCGCCCATGGTCCGCCAGACCATCTGCTCGCCGAAGCGCGCGAAAACTCGCCGCTCGCCGGTCTCGAAGGCGCCCTTGATGAACTGCACGACGCCCACTTTCCAGCCTTGCCCCAGCGCGCGCAGGGCGAGGCCGAAGGCGGCGGTGGACTTGCCCTTGCCCGGCCCGGTGTGGACGATCAAAAGCCCCTTGGCGGCGATGGTCTTCGAGGCGACCTCGGCGTCCTGGACCGCCTTGCGCTTGATCATCTTTTCCTTGTGCCGGTTGTTTTCCGTCGCCGAATTCATGAAGCTCCCGAGATTTTCAAGCCGTCGCGCGCTCTTGTCGCGCCTGGCGGAAAAAGGATCAATAGCACGAGGCGAAGACATGCGGCTGCTGAAGATTCGCCTCTCGGTCATTGGTATGAGCCGGGCGCGAGCGAAAAGGGGCGCGCATTGACAGCGCGGACGTCCATGCCTACCAAAACCCGCGCCAATGGCCGCACGCGAGGAAAAACTTGACGGAATCCGCTGCAAAATCGCCGGTCGCGCTCCAGGTCTGCACGACTTGCCGCGCCGAGGGCGAATCCCTGGAGCCGCGCGCGCAGAGGGCGGGCGCCCGCCTGTTCGCCGCTTTGAGCGCCGAGGCCAAGGCGGACGACGTCACGATCGTTGCGGTCGAATGTTTCGCGGTCTGCCGCCGGCCCTGCACGCTGAGTTTTTCCCGCCCCGGCGCCTGGACCTATATCGTCGGTGATGTTTCACCGGGCATGGACCCGCAGGAGATTTTCGCCGCCGCCCGGCTCTATGGCGCCTCGCCGCAGGGCCTCATCCCGTGGAAAATGCGCCCGGCCTTCCTGAAATCCGGTATCGTGGCCCGTTTCCCGCCGCCCCACGAAATGGAGACTTGAGCGTGCTGCAGAAAATCCCGGCCACCATCGTCACCGGCTTTCTCGGCGCCGGCAAGACCACGCTCATCCGCAGGCTGATAGAGAACGCCGGCAAAAGGCGGATCGCCCTGGTCATCAATGAATTCGGCGATGTCGGGGTCGATGGCGAAATCCTGAAATCCTGCGGAGTCGAGTCCTGCCGCGAGGAGGATATCGTCGAACTCGCCAACGGCTGTCTGTGCTGCACCGTCGCCGACGACTTTCTTCCCGCCATCGAAGCGCTGCTGAAGCGCGCCGACAGGCTCGACCATATCGTCATCGAGACATCCGGCCTCGCTCTGCCCAAACCCCTGCTCAAGGCCTTCGACTGGCCGCAGGTGCGCTCGCGCCTCACGGTGGACGGGGTGATCGCCGTCGTCGACGGCGCGGCGGTGGCCGAAGGGCGTTTCGTGGACGACGCCGAAAAGCTCGCCGCCGAGCGCGCCGCCGACCCAAGCGTCGATCACGATAATCCGCTGGAAGAAGTCTATGAAGACCAGCTCCTGTGCGCCGATCTCGTCGTCCTCAACAAGACGGACCTGATGTCAGGCGAAGAAGTCGCCCGCGTGACGGCGGAAATCGCCGCGGCGACCGGCGAGCGGGTCAAAGTGATCGCAACCCGCGACGGCGTCATCGACGCCAATATCGCGCTTGGCCTGGAAGCCGGCGCCGAGGACGACATCGCGTCGCGGCCTTCGCATCACGACCTCGAAGAGACCCACGATCACGACGATTTCGACTCCTTCGTCCTGGACATTCCGCCGCTCGAAGACGCAACGGATTTCGTTACCCTCCTCGGAGAAATCGCGGGCCGCCACGACGTGCTCAGGATGAAAGGTTTTCTCGATATAACCGGCAAGCCGATGCGCCTGCTGGTGCAGGGAGTCGGCGCGCGGTTCCGCCAGCAATATGACCGCGCCTGGGCCAGGGAAGAGGCGCGGCGCGGCCGGCTGGTGGTCATCGGCCGCAAAGGCCTGGACCGCGCGGCGATCGAAGCCGCGCTCGCCTGACGCCGCGCCATGCACATCCCGCGCACGGAACTGAGATCGCTGGACGAGACGGCGCAGGCCCTCGACCTCGACCAGTCGCGCGCCGACATTGTCGCTCTGTCCTTTGCCGACAGCGATCTCCATGTGCTCGCCAAGGCCTGGGAGGCGCTGCGCGCCGCGCCTGAAACGGCGGAAGGCGCCAAGGCCTTGTCGCTGAGGCTGGCGAGTCTCGCCGATTTGCGGCATCCCTATTCGGTCGATCTCTATGCCGAAAAGGTTATCGCCGACGCGCGTTTCGTGATCGTTCGCCTGCTGGGCGGGCTCGACTACTGGCGTTACGGCGTCGAGGAGCTGGGACGCATCGCCAGGGCCAAAGGCGCGATACTCGCAGTCGTTCCCGGCGACCCGCGCGAGGACGCGCGCCTCGACGCCATTTCCACCGCGAGCGCCGGCGACCTGCACCGCATCTGGTCGTGGCTCCAGGCCGGCGGAGTGGAAAACGCAACGCAGGTTCTGCGCTTCGCCATGACAGCGCTCGGGCGCCCCTGCGCCCTGTCGGAGCCGCGCGAAAAAGCGGCTCTCGGCGCTTTCGAGGCGGCGCGCCGAACGGCGGCGCCGGGCGCGGCGCGCGCCCTGATCCTGTTCTACCGGTCGGCGTGGATGGCCGGCGACACTGCGCCTTACGAGGTTCTGGCCGACGCGCTCCACGCCGAAGGCTTTGACGTCGAGGCGCTTTTCGCGACCAGCCTGAAGGACGCGGAAGCGGTCGCCTCCCTGCGCCGCCGCTTTGGCGCCGATACGCCCGACGTCATCCTCAACGCCACCGCTTTTTCGGCCCGGCTCGACGATGGCGCTAGCGTGTTCGACGCCTGCGACGCACCCGTTCTGCAAGTGGCGGTCAGTTTGGCGAGCGAAGAGCAATGGCGCCGGTCGCCGCGCGGCCTCGCGCCCTCCGATCTCGCGATGAATGTCGCTCTTCCGGAAATCGACGGGAGGCTGTTCGCGGGCGCCATTTCGTTCAAGGCGGCGCAGCCCAAAATCGACAGTCTCGAATATGCGCCGCTGACCAGCCGCCCGCATGCCGAAAACATCGCCCACGCCGCGCGCCTCGCTTCCCGCTGGGCGGCGCTGCGGCGGACGCCGCCGCGGGAGAAACGCCTCGCCTTCGTGCTGTCGGATTATCCCGGCAAAGGCGGACGCGCCGGCTATGCGGTCGGGCTCGACACTTTCGCCTCGCTGGAGAAGATCGCCCAGCGCCTGCTGCTGGAAGGCTACCGGCTCGGTGAAATTCCCGACGCCGCCGAAATCGCCCGACGCCTGACCGGCCCAGCCACGCAAACTTTCGAAATCGCGGAATATCGCAAGTTTCTCGCGCGGGCGCCGAAAGATTTCGCGGCCGCCATCGTCGCGCGATGGGGCGAGCCGGAAGCCGATCCGGCCTGCGAAAACGGCCGTTTCCGTTTCGCGGTCCAAAAACTCGGCGACAGCGTCGTCGCCTTGCAGCCCGACCGGGGCCGGCGGGCGGCGCGCAAGGACGAATATCACGATGTCGCCTTGGCGCCCCGGCACGCTTTTGTCGCCTTTTACATCTGGCTGCGCGAAGTCGTCGGCGTCTCTGCCATTGTCCATGTCGGCGCCCATGGCGTTCTCGAATGGCTGCCGGGCAAAGCGGTGGCCTTGGCCGAGGATTGCGCGCCCCGCGCCACGCTCGGTCCGCTTCCCGTGATTTATCCCTTCATCGTCAATAATCCTGGCGAGGCGGCGCAGGCCAAGAGGCGCATAGCGGCGGTCGCCATCGGGCACATGACGCCGCCGCTGGTCGCCGCCGGCGCGCATGGCGCGGTCCAAGAGGTCGAGGGCCTGATGGACGAATATGCGGAAGCGCAGTCGCTCGATCCGCGCCGCGCCCGGCGCCTGGCCGAACTGATTTTGGAGCGCGCCCGGTCCACCGGCCTCGCCGAAGAGGCCGGGCTGGCCCAAGACCTCGATCAGGACGAGGCTCTGACGCGTCTCGACGCCTGGCTGTGCGACCTGAAGGAGATGCGGGTCGGCGACGGGCTCCATATTTTCGGGGCCGAGGCCGACCCGGAACGGCTGCAAGCGTTCGCCGCCCTTTCCGGCGACGACGCGCCCGAGGCTTCGGCGCGGCTTCGCCGATGCGCGAGCGCCGAGATCGACGCCTTGGCCGCTGCACTCGCCGGCCGGCGCGTCGCGCCGGGCCCCGGCGGGGCTCCGGCGCGCGGGCGGATCGACGTGCTGCCCACGGGGCGCAACCTTTTCACCGTCGATCCGCGCGCCACGCCAACCCGCACGGCGTGGGAACTGGGTCAGCGCGCGGGGCAGGAATTTCTGTCGCGCTACCTCCAGGATCATGGCGAATGGCCGCGCCGGGTGGTCTTCGATCTGTGGGGCAGTTCCACCGTCCGCACCGGCGGCGAGGATCTCGCCCAGGCCCTCGCTTTGATCGGCGCGCGGCCTGTGTGGGATCACGCCTCCAACCGCGTCTCCGGCTTCGAAATTCTCTCGCTCGCCGCGCTGGGCCGGCCGCGCGTCGATGTGACCCTGCGCATTTCCGGGCTGTTCCGCGATGTCTTCCCCGAACAGATCACGCTCTATGACGCCGCCGTCAAAGCGATTGTCGAGCGCGAGGAGGAAGCCGACGAGGACAATCCGCTGCGCGAGGCGGCGCGGCGCGATTTTTCGCGCTCGCGAATCTTCGGCGCGGCGCCGGGCTCTTATGGAACCGGCGTCGCACGGCAGGCGCTGGGGGAAGACTGGACCTCGCGCAACGATCTCGGCGCCGCTTATCTTGACGCGACCGGCTACGCCTATGACGGCGCGCATGTCCGGCAAACCACGGAATTTTCCGCCCGCGTCGCATCGAGCGACGCCTTCGTTCACGTCCAGGACATGGCGGGACAGGACGTGCTCGATTCCGACGCCTTCGCCGATCACGAGGGTGGCTTTTCGGCGGCGGCGGCGGCGGCGGGCGCGTCGCCCGCGCTCTATCATCTCGACGCGACCGATCCCAAGGCGCCCAAGGCGCGCAGTTTGGCGCAGGAGATCGCTCGCGCCTTGCGCGCCCGCGCCGCCAATCCGCGCTGGATCGAGGGGCAGATGCGCCACGGATTCCGTGGCGCCGCGGAGATCGCCGAAAGCGTGGACAATCTTTTCGCTTTCGCCGCCACCACCGATGCGGTCGCGGAACGGCATTTCGACCTATTGTTCGACGCGGTCTGCGGCGATACCAAGGTGCGGGATTTTCTCGCCGAGGCCAATCCGCAAGCGGCAAAGGCCATTGCCGAGCGTTTCGAGAGCGCGCTCGACCGGGGGCTGTGGCGAAGCCGGCGCAACAGCGTCGGGCCGCTGCTGCGCGCTCTCAAGGATTTGGCGGCGGGCGAGTCCGACAAGATCGGCGGGTCATGACGAGCTACGATTACATTCGCGAGGGCGACGAAATTTACCGGCGCTCCTTCGCCATCATCCGCGCCGAGGCGGAACTCGGGCGTTACAAAGGGGTCGAGGAGCGCGTCGCGGTGCGGGTCATCCACGCCTGCGGCATGACGGACGTCGCGGCCGACATGGTTTTCGCTCCGGGCGCGGCGGAAGCGGGCGCGGCGGCGCTGGCCGCCGGCGCGCCGATCTTCTGCGACGCGCAGATGGTCGCGCATGGCGTGACCCGCGCCCGCCTGCCGACCGACAACGAAGTGATCTGCGCTTTGTCGGACCCGTCGGTTCCCGAGCGCGCCAGGGCGCGCGGCATGACGCGCTCGGCGGTCGCCGTCGATCTGTGGCGCGAGCGGCTGGGCGGCGCGGTGGTGGCGATCGGCAATGCGCCGACGACCCTGTTCCGCCTGCTCGAAATTCTTGGCGAAGGGGCGCCGGCGCCGGCCTGCATCATCGGCATGCCGGTCGGTTTCGTCGGCGCCGCCGAATCGAAGGAGGCGCTGATTTCTTTTCCGGGCAGCCCGCATATCGCCGTGCGCGGACGGCGCGGCGGCAGCGCCATGGCGGCGGCGGCGGTCAATGCGCTCGCCAGCGCGAAGGAGTGAAAAATTGGCGGGACGACTTTATGGCGTCGGTTTAGGGCCGGGCGACCCCGAACTTTTGACCGTCAAGGCCGTGCGGCTGATCGGCTCCTGCCCCGTCGTCGCTTATTTCTGCAAGTCGGGACGGCGCGGCAATGCGCGCACCATCGCCGACCGCTGGATTCCCGAAACCTGCGAGGAATTGCCGCTCGGCTATCCGCTGACGACGGAAATCCCGTTCGACCATCCCGACTATGTCGCCGCGCTGTCGCAATTCTACGCGGAGGCGAGCGCGAAACTCAGCCAGCGCCTGCGCCGGGGGCTCGACGTCGCCCTGCTTGCCGAGGGCGACCCGCTCTTCTACGGTTCGTTCATGCATCTCTTCGTGCGGCTGAGAGAGGAATTCGCCACCGAAATCGTGCCTGGCGTCACCGGCATGGCGGGCTGCGCGTCCGCCGCGCGCGCGCCTATGGCCTGGGGCGACGACGTGCTGTCGGTTCTGCCGGGCACTTTGCCGTTTGAGGCGCTGGTCGAACGGCTGAACGGAAGCGACGCGGCGGTGCTGATGAAGCTGGGCAAGAATTTCGCCAAGGTGCGCCGCGCCCTGGCGGCGACGGGCCGGTTGGAGCGCGCGCTCTATGTCGAACGCGGCACGATGCCCGAGGAAAAAGTGACGCCGCTGGCGCAGAAGGCCGATGACGAGGCGCCCTATTTTTCCATCGTCCTGGTCCCCGGCCAAGGGCGGCGCCCATGAATGACGACGGGTCGCGCGCCGGCAAGCTCTATGTGATCGGACTCGGGCCGGGTCCGGCCTGCTGGCTGACCCCGGAAGCGAGCGATGCGCTTGCCGAAGTCACCGATCTTGTCGGTTATTTCTCCTATGTCGAGCGCGTCGCGCCACGCGAGGGGCTAAAAGTTCACGGCAGCGACAATCGCGTCGAAATCGACCGGTCGCGCCATGCGCTCGAGCTGGCGGCGGCGGGAAAAATCGTCGGCGTCGTTTCGGGGGGCGATCCCGGCGTCTTCGCCATGGCGGCGGCGGTGCTGGAGGCGTTGGAAAACGGCCCCGAGGCATGGCGAAGCCTCGACATCGAGATCATGCCGGGGGTCAGCGCCATGCAGGCGGCGGCCGCCCGGATCGGCGCGCCGCTTGGCGGCGATTTCTGCGCCATCTCGCTCTCCGACAATCTGAAACCCTGGTCGATCATCGCGCGGCGGCTCGAAGCGGCCAGCGCGGGCGATTTCGTCGTCGCGCTGTATAATCCCGCCTCGCGCGCGCGCCCGATGCAGATTCACGACGCTTTCGCGCTGCTGCGCGGGCTGCGCCCGCTCTCGACGCCGGTCGCTTTCGCCCGGGCGGTCGGCCGGCCCGGCGAGCGCATCGTCCTGACCACTTTGGGCGAGGCCGATCCGGGTCTCGCCGACATGAGCACGCTGGTCATTATCGGCGCGACGACAACAAGGCTGATCGCGCGGCCCGGCCACCGCCCCTTCATGCTGACCCCTCGCGGCTACGGAGCCGGCCGATGAGCCTCGATCCATCCGAGAACGCCCTCGAGCGTCTCGAAGACCGGGCGCTCCGGCGCCGGCGGACGGCGGATCATCACGACCGGAAGGCGCAAGGCGCGCGCCGCGTCGATCTTGGCCCGCGTCGCCTCGCCGCCGGCGTTCTTGCTCACCACAATGTCGATGCGCTTTTCTCGCATCAGCGCGATTTCGTCCTCGATCGCAAAGGGGCCGCGCGCGAGAACGAGGTCGAGCGAGGCGGGCAAGGATTCGGGAGAAGGCGCGTCAATGGCGCGCAGGATGAAATGATGCGGCGAGGGGCCGGCGAAGGCGCCCGCCTGCTGCCGCCCGATGGCCAAAAAAACGCGCCGGGGCTCGTCGTCCAGCGCGCGGACGGCGGCGGCCGCGTCCTCGACCTCAGTCCAGCGGTCGCCCTCTTTGGCGATCCACGGCGCGCGCGAAAAAGCGCAGAGCGGCGTTTTTGTCGCGGCGCAGGCCGCCGCCGCATGGCGTTTCATCCGCGCGGCGAAAGGATGGGTGGCGTCGATCAAAGCGTCGATGCGTTCGGCTTGCAAAAAGTCGATCAGCCCTTGGACGCCGCCGAAGCCGCCGATGCGCGTCGGCAGCGGCGAGACGGCGGGATTGGCGGTGCGCCCGGCGAGCGACAGGATCGCGGCGAGATCATCGCGAGCGCTGAGGGCGCGGGCCAAAAGGCCCGCTTCGCTGGACCCGCCGAGCACAAGAAGTTTCATGCGGCGCCTTTCGCGAGGTTCGGCCGATGAGCGCATTCCCCTGGCTGACCATTGTCGGGCTTGGCGAGGACGGGCTCGATGGCCTGTGCATAAGCGCGAAGGCGCGGATCGCACAAGCGCGTCTTGTCGTCGGCGGGGCGAGGCACCTGCAATTGATCGGCGAAACGCAAGGCGAGCGGCTGGCGTGGCCTTCGCCTTTGCAGCAAGCCTTTCCCGAAATTCTCCGCTTGCGCGGCCAGCCGGTTGTCGTGCTCGCCACCGGCGATCCGTTCTTTTACGGCGTCGGCTCGCTGCTCGCCCAGATTGTGCCGCCGGTGGAAATTCTGTGTCTGCCGCAGCCTTCCGCCTTCAGCCTCGCCGCCAGCCGGCTCGGCTGGGCCCTGCAGGATTGCGCGCTCGTCACCCTGCATGGCCGCGCGCTGGAAAAAATCATTCCCCATCTGCACCCGGGCGCCCGCGTTCTGGCGCTGTCGTGGGACGGCGAGACGCCGAAAAAACTCGCTGAACTGCTTCGCGCGCGCAAGCTCGGCGATTCGCGGCTCACTATCTGCGAAGCGATGGGCGGCCCACGCGAACGCTTGCGCGCCGCATGCGCCGATAATTTCGACCTCGACGGCGTCGATCCGCTCAACACCGTCGCCATCGAGGTTCACGGCGCGGGGTCGCGCATTCCGCCGCGCGCCGCCGGACTGCCCGACGACTTTTTCGAGCACGATGGCCAGATCACCAAACGCGAAATGCGCGCGGTGACGCTCGCTCAGCTCGCGCCGCGGCCGGGCGAGCTTTTGTGGGATGTCGGCGCCGGGGCGGGATCGATTTCCATCGAATGGCTGCTCGCCGATCCGTCCACCCGCGCCATAGCGGTCGAGCGCCACCCCGAGCGTTGCGCCCGGATCAACCGCAATGCGCAAGCGCTCGGCGTTCCGCATCTGAAAACGATCGAAGGCGGGGCGCCGGCGGCGCTTTCCGGGTTGGAGCGGCCCGACGCCATTTTCATCGGCGGCGGCCTGACCGCGCCGGGCCTGCTCGATCTCTGCTGGTCGGCGCTGCCGCCTCGGGGCCGGCTGGTGGTCAATGCAGTGACGCTCGAAAGCCAGGCCGATCTCTTCGCCGCCCAGCGGCGCCTGGGCGGCGAACTGCTGCAAAGCCAGTTCGCCCATGCCGCGCCGGTCGGCCGCTTCCTCGGCTTCCGCCCCGCCATGCCGAGCGTGCAATGGAGCGTGGTCAAGCCATGACGCGCGTGGCTCTGGGCATAGGCTTCAGTTCGATGGCGGACGCCGAAGCGATCGCCTGCGCCGTGGGGCAGGCGCTCGATCGCGCCGGCGGCGGCGCCGCGACCTTGCATGCGAGCGAGCGTAAGCGCCGTAGCGACAGGCTGCGGCAGGCCGCAGAAAGCCTCGGGCTGGCGCTTTTTTTCCATGCCGAGGCCGGCTTGCGCGCGCGTGACGGCGATGTCGTCTCGCGCTCGGCCCGCGTTGAGGCCCTTGCCGGCGTCGGCAGCATCGCCGAAGCCGCGGCGCTGGTCGGCGCGGGGGCGGGCTCGCGTCTCATTGTGCCCAAATTCAGCCTCGGCGGCGTCTCCTGCGCCGTCGCCGTCGGTCCGGAGGATCGCTCATGATCGTGCATTTCATCGGCGCCGGGCCGGGCGCGCCGGACCTCATCACCCTGCGCGGCCGCGACCTGATCGCGCGCTCAAAGGTCTGCCTCTACGCCGGCTCCCTGGTGCCGCAGGAACTGCTGCGCTATTGCCCGCCCGGCGCGCGAATCATCGACACCGCGCCGATGAGCCTCGACCAGATCGAGGCCGAATTCCTGCGCGCCCATGCGGCGGGCGAGGATGTCGCGCGGCTTCATTCGGGCGACCTGTCGATCTGGAGCGCGCTGGCCGAACAGACGCGGCGTCTCGACCGGCTGGGCATAGCTTACGACGTGACGCCCGGCGTGCCGGCGTTCGCCGCCAGCGCGGCGGCGCTCGGACGCGAACTCACCGTGCCGGAGGTGGCGCAATCATTGGTGCTCACCCGCACCAGCGGGCGCGCCTCCGCCATGCCCGAGAGCGAAAATCTCGCCGCCTTCGCGCGCACCGGCGCGACTCTGGCGATCCACCTGTCGATCCACGCGCTCGACCGGCTGGTCGCGGAGCTGACGCCCATTTTGGGCGGCGATTGCCCGGTCGCGATCGTCTTCCGCGCCTCCTGGCCGGAGCAAAAGATCGTACGCGGCGTGCTCGCCGACATTGCGGCGCGATTCGCCGAGGCGCCGGTCGAACGCAGCGCTCTGGTGCTCGTCGGCCGGGCGCTGGCGGCGCAGGATTTCCGCGAGAGCGCGCTTTACGACAACGATTATCTGCGCCGCTACCGGCCAAAGCGCGGCGGGGCCTCATGAGCGCGCGGGGCTTTCTGCTCGCCGCGCCGCGCTCCGGCAGTGGCAAGACCACCTTGGCGCTCGGGCTGATGCGGGCTTTTCGCCAGCGCGGCGCCCGTGTCGCGGCGGTCAAATCCGGGCCGGATTATATTGACAGCGCCTTTCACGCGGCTGCGACGGGACGCCCGAGCGTCAATCTCGACAGCTGGGCGATGGACGAGACGCTGATCGCCGGTCTCGCCGCCGCGACCGCCGAAGGCGCCGAACTGCTGATCGCCGAGGCCTCGATGGGGCTGTTCGACGGCGCGCCGGGAGCGAGCGGACGCACCGGCTCCTCCGCCGACCTCGCCAGCGCGCTCGGCCTGCCCGTGGTGCTGGTCCTCGATGTTTCGGGCCAGGCGCAGACGGCGGCGGCCATCGCCAAGGGCTGCGCCGAATATGATCCGCGTCTGACGATTACCGGCGTGATCCTCAACAAGGTCGCCAGCCCCCGCCATGCGCTGCTGACACAAACCGCCATCGAGGCGCTCGGACTGCCGATCTTCGGCGCCGTGCCGCGCGAAGTGAAAATCGCGCTGCCTGAGCGCCATCTCGGCCTGGTCCAGGCCGCCGACACCGACGATCTCGACGCCAAAATCGCAAGATTGGCCGATTTTGTCGCGGCTCATGTCGATCTCGACGCCTTGCGCGCGGCGGCGCGGTCCCTCCAGGCCGGGCCGGCGCGCAGCGACGCGCTGAAACCGCCGGGACAGCGCATCGCGCTCGCCCGCGACGCCGCTTTTTCTTTCATCTATCCGCATCTGCTGCTGGCCTGGCGCCGCGCCGGGGCGGAAATCGACTTCTTCTCGCCCTTGCAGGACGAGGCGCCGCCGCCCGGCGCCGACATCTGCTGGCTTCCCGGCGGCTATCCGGAACTGCATGCGGGGCGGCTGTCGCAGGCCAGAAATTTCCTCGACGGGCTGAGAGGTTTTGCAGAAAAAAAGCCGGTTCATGGCGAGTGTGGCGGCTATATGGCGCTGGGCGCTTCGCTGACCGACGCGGCAGGAATCGTTCACCCGATGGCCGGCCTGCTCTCGGTTGCCACCTCTTTCTTCAAGCGGCGGATGACGCTCGGCTATCGCCGCGCGACGCTGGCGGCGGATTGCGCTTTGGGGCCAGGCGGAAAAATTCTGCTCGGCCACGAGTTCCATTACGCGAGCATCGAGAACCAGGGCGACGACCCGCCGTTCGCCTTGGCCGCCGACGCCTATGGCGGTGAACCGGCGGCGGTGGGCTCGCGCCGCGGCCTTGTCACCGGCTCGTTTTTTCACGTCATCGCCGAAGAACGGCAAGCGTCGTCATAGCCATGCAGTTTCCTCCCACAACCCCTGAGACCATTGCCGAACTCATGCGCTGGCGGCGCGATGTCCGGCATTTCCGCGCCGATCCGGTGCCGGAGGCGGCGCTGGAACGGCTGCGGCAGGCGATGGAGCTGGCGCCCTCGGTCGGCAATTCCCGGCCCTGGCGGGTGCTGAGGGTGGAAAGCCCGGAGCTGCGCGCCGCCGTGCGCGAAGAATTCGCGCGCTGCAACGCCCAAGCCGCAAAACTTTATCAGGGCGAACAGGCGGAATCTTACGCGCGGCTCAAGCTCGCCGGTCTGGACAAGGCGCCGGTGCAGCTTGCCGTCTTCACCGATCTCGACCCGGAAGCCGGCCACGGCGTCGGCCGTCAGACCATGCCGGAAACCCTGGCGCAATCCACCGCCATGGCGATCCATGCGCTGTGGCTGGCGGCCCGCGCCGAAAATCTAGGCCTCGGCCTCGTCTCCATCCTGGAGCCCGCGACCCTCGCGAAACTGTTCGACGCACCGCCGAACTGGCGATTCTGCGCCTATATCTGCCTCGGCTGGCCCGAATTCACCGACGATACGCCCTTGCTTCACCGGGTGGACTGGCAGCGCAATATCGCAACCAGCTGGCGGCGGGTTTAGAGCGAACCTCACAAATCCGCGACATTGACTTCGAGCTTGTCGTAGCCCTTGAACTTGTAGAACGCGGCCGAAGCGATCCAGCTCAGCAGGAACAGGCCGATAATGGCGAAGCCGAGAACGCCGAAATGGTCGTTGATCGAGCCGACCGCCCCCCAGAAGCCGCCGTTTTCGCTCAGGCCGAGCTTGTCGCCGATCAGATTGAGCGTCTCCAGCCCGCCGACCACCAGCGCGACCAGGACCGACACCGCGGTAATCGTCATGTTGTAATAAAGTTTCCGGATCGGCTTCACGAAGGCCCAGCCATAGGCGCCGAGCATCAATATGCCGTCCGTGGTGTCCAGCAGCGTCATGGCCGCCGCAAACAGCGCCGGAAACAGCAAGACCACCGCCAGCGACGAGCCATTCGTCGCCTGGGTCGCGGAAATGCCGAACAGACCGACTTCGGTCACGGTGTCGAAGCCAAGGCCGAACAGAAAGCCGATCGGCGCCATGTGCCAGCTTTTGGTCACCAGCCTGAACAGCGGGCGAAAGAAGCGCGCGAGCAAGCCCCGGCTGTTGAGCAGTATATCGAAATCATCTTCGACGAATGTCCCGCCCCGCCGCACCGCGTTGAACGAGCGATGGATCGAGATCAACACGATGATGTTGAAAACCGCGATGGCGAACAGAAACAGAGCTGAAATCAAGGTTCCCGCGACATCGCCGAAAGCCTTCAGCGACGCGAAACTTCCCTGAACCTCCGAGGCTGCGAAAGCCACCGCAATCGACAGGATGACCACGACGGCCGCATGGCCGAGGGAGAAGCAGAGACCGACGGCAATGGGCCTCTGGCCCTGCTGCATCAGCTTGCGCGTCACATTGTCGATGGCCGCGATGTGATCGGCGTCGACGGCGTGGCGCAATCCGAATGTATAGGCGAGCAGCGCCGCGCCCATCAGGATCGGCTTGTCGCGCAGCGCGGCCAGCGCCCACAGCCAGACGAAAACATTGGCGCCGATCAGAACGCCGTAAAGGCCGAGCAGCCGGCCGCGAAGATCGGAATTGCCGATGGAGAAGAGTCTGTCGATCAAGTTTGGCATGGCGCCCTCGCATGCTCTTGAAGAAAGCAGCGCGGTCGCGGGTTATGCCAGCGGTTTGAGAGCCTGCCGGCACAGCTCGCGATCGGCTGCGCGGTCGATGGCAGGTCTCCTGGCTCGCGGGTCAGTGATGAGCGCCGATCTTCCCGGTTTCCCAGTGATCATTGCTGGCGTCATCTCGCCGTCTACAGTTGCGGGGGCAGCCGCGGCTTTGGCTTTTGGGGCCTGAACCGCGTTCCCTTTTGATCCCCGAAGGGAACCATCGCGACCAGTATAGCCGCCTCGCGGGCGCCGGCAAACAGCGAATGAGCCCGCCCTTTAGGCGCGCGCGGCAAATTGACCTCGCGAATTTCATTTGCGATGACCGCCGTTCAATAGGCGGCGGGGACGGAGGAAGTTGGACATGCGCAAGATCCTGATCATAGGAATCGGCGCCGGCGACCCGGATTTCCTGACCGTGCAGGCGATCAACGCCCTGAACCGTGTCGATGTCTTTTTCATCCCCGACAAGGGAGAGGAAAAGGCGGCGCTGCGCCATCTGCGCAACAACATTTGCGATCGCTTTATCCGCGGCCGGAGCTACAGAACGGTTGAAGCGCCGATCCCGGCGCGCCGCGCCGCCGGCGACGACTATCGCGGGACGGTTCACGATTGGCACGAGGAAATCTCGCGGCTCTATGAGCGTTTCATCATGGAGGAACTGGGCGACGGCAAGTGCGGCGGCGCGCTGGTCTGGGGCGACCCCGCGCTTTACGACAGCACCTTGCGCATTCTCGACCGTCTCCAGCGCAAGGGCTGCGCCTTCGACGTTGAAATCATTCCCGGCATCAGCGCGATCCAAGTTCTGGCGGCGCGGCATCGCATCGCGCTGAACACCATCGGCCGGCCGGTGCTGATCACCACCGGGCGCAAATTGGCGGCGGATTTTTCCGGCGATGTCGACAGCGTCGTCGTCATGCTGGACGGCGAGCAGGCGTTCAAACGGGTCCAGGCGGAAGGCGTGGACATTTTTTGGGGCGCCTATCTCGGCACGCCGGATGAAATTCTCATTGCCGGAAAGCTGTCCGAGGTGAGCGGCAAAATCGAAAGGATCAGGCGCGAGGCCCGCGAGAAACACGGCTGGATCATGGACACCTATTTGCTGCGCAAGACCGGCGGCGACTGAATCGCTCAGGACGAAATCGCGCTCTCCAGCCGCCGCCATTCCGCTTCCGCGCCCGGCAGTCCCAGCCGCAGCCAGCCGCGCGACCAGGGAAAGGCGCGGGTCCAGATTTTTTCCCGCGCCAGTTTTTCTTGCGCCGCCTCGGCGTCTCCGGTCTCGAAAAGCCGGAACAGTCCGGTTCCGCCAACAAGACGCCATCCGGCGCGCGCGGCCAAAGCGTCGAGACGCCTGGCGTCCTGCGTCAGACGCCGGCGCGTGGCGGCGCGCCACGACTCGTCGCGCAGGGCGGCGGTCCCGATGGCGATGGCGGGACCGGAAACCGGCCACGGACCGGCGGCGTCGCGCAAGGCCGCGACAATCCTTTCGCAGCCCAGCGCGAAGCCCAGCCGCAGCCCGGCGAGGCCATAGAATTTGCCGAACGAGCGCAGCACGACGAGATTTTCGCGCTCCGCCCGCGGGCAAAGCGAGAGTTCCGGCGTCATGTCGCCAAAACTTTCATCGACCAGCAGGCGCCCGACCTTTTCATGCAGCGCCAGCAGCATTTCCGGCGCGAAACGCCGGCCGTCCGGATTATTGGGGTTGACGATCACCGCGACGTCGGCGCCCGCCAGCGCCTCGAAATCCGAAATCGTCTCGACGCGCCAGCCGGCGCCGGCGAACCGCGCTTCATATTCGTTATAGGTCGGCGCCAGGATGCGGACGAGGCCCCCTGGTCCCTCGGACGCCAGCAACTGGATCGCGGTCTGCGCCCCGGCCAAGGCGGCGATCGGCGCCTGGGTCGCGAAAGCCGCGCGCGCGGCGGCAAGAAGGCTTTCGATTTCGGCGCCCGTCGGCAGTTCCGCGAAGGCCGCCGGAGGAATCTCGCCGACAGGATAGGCGATCCGGTTGATTCCCGTGGACAGGTCGATCCAGTCGCCCTCGCCAAAGATCGCGCGGGCGCGGTCGAGATCGCCGCCGTGATCGCGCGCGCTCATGCGAATCTCGCCGCAGCCAGCAGGGCAAGCAGCGCCGCCGCCAGAACCATGGCGCGGCGGTACAGCGCCAGCCCCAAAAAAAGGTCGGCGGCCACGGGGTCGCGACCGCTCGCGTTGAGCCAGGGCTCGTCATTGACGCGCCCGGCATAGGCGCGCGGGCCCGACAGGCGCAGGCCGAGGGCGCCGGCAAAAGCCGATTCCGGCCAGCCGGCGTTGGGCGAACGGTGCGCGCGGGCGTCGCGACAGGCGACGGACAGCGCAGCGGCGCGTTTTCGCGCGGCCAGCGCGAACAGCAGCGCAGTCAGCCGCGCGGGAAAAAAATTGGCGAGATCGTCGGCGCGCGCCGAGGCCCAGCCGAAGGCTTCATGGCGCGGCGTGCGATGTCCGATCATCGAATCCAGCGTATTGAGCGCCTTGTAGCCGGCAAGCCCCGGCAGCCCGGCGAGAGCGCCCCAGAACAAGGGCGCGATGACGCCATCGGAAGCGTTTTCGCTGAGGCTTTCCAGCGCCGCGCGGGCGACGCCCCCCTCGTCGAGATTTTGCACGTCGCGGCCGACGATCATCGCGCAGGCGCGGCGGGCGGCTTCGAGATCGCCCGCTTTCAGCGGCGCCGCCACTGCGACGACATGGCTATGGAGCGAGCGCGCGGCGATGAACGGCCAGGCCAGCAGCGCGCCTAAAACTTGCCCGCGCCAGCCGGAGGGCAAGGCCGCCTCGGCAATGAGGGCGCAAGCCGCCGCCGCGCCGACGACGAGCAGCAGACACAAGACGCCCGCAGCCTTCCGCCGCGCCGGCGATGCAGCCTCTTTGTTGAGCTTGCGGTCGAGAGTGGAAATCGCGGCCCCGATCCAGGTCACCGGATGGCCGATGCGCCGATAAAGCGCCGCCGGCCATCCGATCGCCGCCTCCAGGGCGAAGCCGAGCAGCAAAGCCGGGGTGAAGCTCGCCGGCGTCATGCGCCTGTCTCTCGTTTGTGCGCCATGGCCATCACTTCAGTCGCAGCGGCAGGCCCGCCGCGACCAGCGTGACATGATCGGCGATTTCGGCGACCCGCCGATTGAGCTGTCCCTGTTCGTCGGCGAATCGCCGCGCCAGCGCGTTGGCCGGGGTGATTCCCCAGCCGACCTCGTTGCTGACCACCACGATATGGCCGGGCAGGCCGGGCAGAACGGCGAGCAGATGGCCGATTTCGTCCTCCGCGCCACCCAGCAGGACATTGGACAGAAAAAGCGTCAGGCACTCGACCAGGAGGAATTTTTCCGGCGCTGCCTCGCGCGTCAAAGCCTCGGCCAGACGTAACGGCTCCTCGACCGTGCGCCAATGGTCCGGGCGACGCCGGCGATGTTTGTCGATGCGCGCGCGCATCTCATCATCGCGCGCTTCGCCGGTGGCGACATAGACGACCGGCAGGCCGGACAGGCGCGCTTGATTTTCCGCAAAAGCGCTTTTGCCGGAGCGGGCGCCGCCAAGAACGAGTTCGAGCATGAGCCTCTATATCGCGGCCTTGCGCGGCGCGGCCAATGGTTTTTCCACCCGTTGGCCAAGATCGGCTAAAATAGGAGCGATTCGGTCAAGGGAACGCCGTGAAAATCGGCGACGGGCCCGCCGCTGTGACCGGGGACGAAAGC
>JAJYCZ010000224.1 GCA_021777915.1 Pseudomonadota bacterium
AGGCCGTAGACATGACCGCGCCCGAGACTTTCACAATGCTTCGAGAAAGCCCTTGATAAAGGGGCGCCGTCCAGACAGGACATGATACGAAATCCCCAATTGCAATCCGCTTCATTAGGGATTTCAGACTAGGTCCTCGTAACACGGTGGGCGCGCCGTTGCCTTCGATCGGCGGGGCGGGCGCCTTCGACGGCATCTTTCTATGCGCCATGCTCGCGGTGCTTTTTCGCCAGCCTGGCCACGCGCGCCAATCACGGGGGCGGTTGGCGCGGCGGGGGCCGCGGCGGCCGGCGCGGGCCTGTCCGAGCAGGCCGCTTGATCTGTCTGTATCCGAGAGTCAAGCTTGCACAATCAACGACGGCCATGCCTGCTTCGGGACCTGGCCGGATTCACAGGCGGTTGGACGATGCGGCCGAAATATTTGTTCGCGGCGCTTTTTGGCGTTTGGACCGGCGCATGCAGGGCGCAAGCCTGGACAGAGCCGGCAATTCGGCTCGAACAAATCCTTCCGCCGGATGCGTTCAAAGCGTCAGGATTGCAAAAGCTTACGCCGGGAGAACTGGAATCCCTCGACAGGTGGGTCAGCACGATTGCGCCTGCCGTTGCACAGCAAAAGACGCTGGATGTTAAACCTGTACCTGACACGAATATTGAAAGCAACATAGATGGAGAATACAAGGGCTGGAATGGGGATACAATATATAGATTAATGAATGGACAAGTCTGGCGGCAATCGGCCTACCACTACCACTATCATTATGCGTATGGGCCGAAGGTCGTTATCTACCCGTCGATTGGTGGTTTCAAAATGCATGTCGATGGCGACGACGACGACGAGGACGTTTCTGTGCGGCAAGTTCGGTGAGATCGATCGCCGCGCTTTCAGGCTGCTCCACTTTTCGCAATTCAGGCGTCTCGAAAACGCGGGGTTGTTTTGGCGCCGGCTGCATCTTCGGGCTTTTCCGGCGAGAAGTCGAAATCGAGCTGCCGCGTCTCCGGGCTTTCGTCGAAGGCGGAGACGGTGACGCCGAGCAGGCGCAGGCCTTTTTCGGGCGGGAAGAGTGGGGCGAGGAGCGAAAGACCGCGGCGCAGAAGGTCGGCGGCGGAGGAGACCGCTTCCGGCTCGGTATGGGCGCGGGTGACCTGCTGAAAATCGGCATATTTGACTTTGATCGTCACGGTGCGGCCGCTGATCCGCGCGCGTTCGCAGGCGGCCCAGACTTTCTGGACGATGGGCGCGATCTTCTCCCGCGCCGCGTCGAGGGTGAAAACATCCTCCAGAAACGTGCTTTCGGCGCCGATCGATTTCCGCGCGCGGTCGGGGCGCACCGGACGCTCGTCCACCCCCCGCGCGATGGCGTGGAAAAAATTTCCCGCCTTGCCGAAATGCTGTTGCAGAAATTCCGGCGCGCAGGTTTTGAGATCGGCGCCGGTCTCGATGCCAAGCTGGCGCATTTTCTCGGCGGTGGCCGGGCCGATTCCATGAAATCTTTTCACGGGGAGCGCCTCGACGAAGGCCTGCCCCATTTTCGGCGTGATGACGAATTGTCCATTGGGCTTGCGCTGGCCCGAGGCCATTTTGGCCAGGAACTTGTTGTAGGACACGCCGGCCGAGGCGGTGAGGCCGGTCTTCGAAAAAACCGCCGCCCTTAAGTCCTCGGCCACCGAGGCGGCGGTCTCGCCCTCCGCCAGAAAATCGGTCACGTCGAGATAGGCTTCATCCAGCGCCAGCGGCTCGATGATCGGCGTGCGGCGGGCGAAAATCTCCCTGATTTGTTGGGAGACCGCGCGATAGACCTCGAAGCGCGGCGGCGCGAAAACCAGTTCCGGGCATTTGCGCAGCGCCGTCACCGATGGCATGGCGGAATGAACGCCAAAAGCCCGCGCTTCATAGCTCGCCGCCGCCACCACGCCGCGCGCCCGACCATAGCCGACCGCGACCGGCTTGCCGCGCAACAAAAAATTGTCGCGCTGCTCGACCGACGCATAAAAGGCGTCCATGTCGATATGAATGATCTTTCGGACGCGGGCGTCGCCGCCGGTCACGCCATCGCGCCGTGGCTCGTCACCCAGCGCACGATGTTATTGGCGTCGGTCGCGCCGGACTGCCGCGCGACTTCCTGGCCATTGGCGATGATCACCAGGGTCGGAATGCCGCGAATGTTGAAACGCCCGGCGATGCGCGGAAACCTGTCGGTGTCCACCTTGAGGAAGCGCGCCGAAACCTCCATTTTCTTGGCGGCGGCGGCAAAATGCGGGCCCATGACCTTGCAGGGGCCGCACCAGTCGGCCCAGAAATCGACGACGATCGGCAGATTGGTGCGCTCGACCTGGCGTTCGAATTCGGCCTCGTCGTGAATCTCGATCACGCCGGGAAAGAGGGCCGAGCCGCAGGCGCCGCAATCGGGCCGCAGGCCGCCCCGGAGTTTTTCCGCGCTGGCGCGGTTGACCTTGCCGCACTGCGGGCAAACCACATGAACCTCGTCCACCTCTGGCCTCCATCCCCTGTCGCCGGGCGCCGAAAAACCGGCCGCGCAGGCGATATATATTCGCTGGCGGCGATATGTTCCATAGACACGCGGCGGCGAAGGTCAGGAAGGAAGATTGTCGGTCGCTGCCGCTGCCATGCCCCGGCCGATCGCGCGGCAGTCGAGTTCCGCCTTTCTGGCGTCGAGCGAGGCGCGGACGACATCGGCGAGGGACGCGCCATTGCGCTGAAGCCATTCGACCCTCGCCAGGAGACCGCTCGCTTTTTCCGCGCATTTGCTGGCGCTGTCGCGCAAACGGACCCGCCTTCTGGACTGGAAGTCAAAAATTTCCGACATTGCCCTCACCTTCTCCGCGTTGCTCATTTCCCTTGGCGACGCAGCAATTTTGGCGCCAGATTGGCCGAAGCTCCTTGACGCATGACAATGAAACGGCGCGCGAATCCAGCAGACTTTCGGAGGATGGCATGACGGAAAATCCATTTCTTCTTCGCCAGGACGACGCGGGTGTGGTCACGCTCGTGCTGAACCGGCCGGACTCGCGCAACGGCCTGTCGCTCGGCATGCTGGGCGCCCTGCGCGGCGCCCTGGCCGGGATCGCGGCGGATGCCGCCGCCCGCGTGGTTATTCTGGCGGGGGCCGGGCCAGCCTTCTGCGCCGGGCACGACCTGAAGGAGATGCGCGCGCGCGACTATGATCCCGCTTATGTCCAGAGCCTTTTCGCGCTGTGCGCCGAGGTCATGCAGATGATCGTGGCCCTGCCCAAGCCGGTGATCGCCCGCGTCCATGGCGTCGCCACGGCGGCGGGAGCGCAGCTCGTCGCCAGCGCCGATCTCGCCGTCGCCGCCGAGGACGCGCGCTTCGCCACGCCGGGTGTCCATATCGGCCTGTTCTGCTCGACGCCCATGGTCGCCCTGTCGCGCAATATCGCCCCCAAGCACGCCATGCAGATGCTGCTGACCGGCGATCTGATCGATGCGGAGGCGGCCTTCCGCTTCGGCTTGGTCAACGACGTCGCTCCCGCCGCCGAACTGGAGGCGCGAACGCTGGCTTTGGCCAGAAAAATCGCGTCGAAATCGCCGTTGACCCTGGCGATCGGCAAGAAGGCCTTTTATCGCCAGGCCGAATTGCCTTTGGCGGACGCCTATGCTTACGCCAGTGACGTGATGGCGGAAAATCTTAAACGCCGCGACGCGCGGGAGGGGATCGGCGCCTTTTTGGACAAGCGGGCGCCGTGCTGGACCGGAGACTGAAATGTCGGAACGAAATTCAGATCAAGTCATTGTTCGCGTATTGCGCGAGACCGGAACAATCGCGCTGATCGGCGCCAGCAGGAACACGATGCGCCCCAGCCATTCGGTGATGCGTTTTCTGCAAGGCCGCGGCTATCGGGTCATTCCGGTCAATCCCGGTCTCGCCGGCCAGAGTCTGCTCGGCGAAAAAGTACGCGCCAGCCTGTCCGCGATCGAAGAGCCGGTGGACATGGTCGATATTTTCCGCCGCTCCGACGCCGTCCCCGCGATCGTGGACGAAGCCGTCGCCAAGGGCGCGAAAACCATCTGGATGCAGCTCGGCGTCCGCGACGACGCGGCGGCGGCCAAGGCGGAAGCGGCGGGTCTGACGGTGATCATGGAGCGGTGTCCGGCGATCGAAATCCCGCGGCTGGGGCTGTAGGCAGCCTTGACCTCGGGGCCGGACCCCACTGCGTCGCAAACCCTTACGCCTTTTTCAAGAAACAGGCTTTGAGGACCAGACCCTTCACCTTGTCCGTGCGGCCCTCGATTTCCTCCGGGTCGTCGGTGAGATGGATGCCGCGGATCATTGTGCCGCGCTTGAGCACGGTGGACGATCCCTTGACCTTGAGATCCTTGATGACGGTGACATTATCGCCTTCGTTGAGAAGGGCCCCGTTGGAATCGCGCGTTTCGGACATGCAAATCTCCCCGCTCGCGCGGGGTTAGGCTGGCGCGAGCCGAAAGTCCAGCGCGCGCGCGCAAAAATCACGCCCCCAAAGCGGAATGGCGTCCGGGTAATTCTTGAACTCGTTATGCCGCGTCGCCTTCCTCGTCCGGCGCGGCGGGGCCATCGTTCCCGCTTGCCGCCACCGCTTTGCTCAAGGCGGGATAATCGATCTT
>JAJYCZ010000050.1 GCA_021777915.1 Pseudomonadota bacterium
AAGGATAAAGCCCGCAGCACTTTTTCGAGATGCGCGGGATCGGGCTTCTTGCCGAACAGCCCGCGCGAAAACGTCACGCCGTCCCAGACCGTTTCGAAGACATTGACCGACAGTTCCTGGGGCACCAGACCGATTTTTTTCCGCGCCGCGCGATAATTCTCCGCAATATCGAACCCATCCACCGCGACCTTGCCGGAACTGGCGCGGACCAGTCCGCAGACGATCCCGATCAGAGTCGTCTTGCCAGCGCCGTTGGGCCCCAGCAAAGCGAAAATCTCGCCCCGGCGGATCGCAAGATCCACGCCTTTCAGGGCGACGAATCCGTTGTCGTAAGTCTTCGTCAGCTTTTCAATGGCAAGAACGGAATCCACCCTGCGCCTCCCCGCAGGCTGCTTTTGCCATGAAAGCACGCGAGCGCCAATTGCCCGAAAGCAATCCCGCCCTTGCCTTGCGCGCCGTCCGGCGTCGCGGTTTGATTGCAACAAACAGAAAGCCGGTGAGGAAAAATGATCAAGGTGGGATTGGGGAGGACGGGATCGCTCGCCGTCTTGCTGCTGTGTCAGGTCGCGGCCATGGCTTGCTGGTTTGCATCCAACGCCTCGATCGCGGCGATCAAGGCGCAGCAACCGCTCAGTCCCTTTTTCGCCTCCCTGCTCACCAGCAGCGTCCAGGCGGGTTTTGTTTTCGGGGCCTTTTTCTCCGCCTTGCTGGCCTTGCCCGATCGCTTCGACAAGCGTCAATTGTTCAGGCTTTGCGCGCTGGTAGCGGCTTTATGCACCGGGGCGTCGGGGCTGCTGGCGCCGACCTCGCCTTTTGCGCCCGTCCTGCGCTTTGCGACGGGCGTCAGCCTCGCCGGCGTTTATCCCGTCGGCATGGCCATGGCGGCGACCTGGGCGCGCGGCGACCTCGGCCTGCTGATCGGCCTGCTGGTCGGGGCGCTGACCCTGGGCTCGGCCTCGCCCCATCTCGCCGCCGCTTTCGGCGGCCTCGACTGGCGGGCGCCGATCCTGTTCGCCAGCGCCGCCGCCTTGCTGGCCGCCGCGCTCGCCGGCTTGATCGCGCTCGGCCCCAATGTCGCGCACGCCCCCAGGTTTCGCTGGTCCAATGTCCTTCTGGGCTGGCGTTCGGCGCCGCTCCGGCTCGCCAATTTCGGCTATTTCGGACATATGTGGGAGCTCTATGCCATGTGGTCCTGGATCGGCGCCTTTGTCGCGGCGAGTTTTCGCGCGCGCTATGGCGAGGCGCCGCCGATGCCTGCCGCTCTGGCGACTTTCTTCATCGTCGCGTCAGGCGCCTTCGGCGCGCTGCTCGGCGGCTTTTTCGCCGACCGCGTCGGGCGAACCATGGTCACTTCACTCGCCATGGTGGTCTCCGGCCTGTGCTCCATCCTCATTGGCTTCACCTTCGCCGGTTCGGCAACCGCCGTTCTGGCGGCAGGCCTTGTCTGGGGCGTAAGCATCATCGCGGATTCGGCCCAGTTTTCGGCCTCGACCGTCGAACTTTGCGAGCCGAGCCTGCGGGGCGCCATGCTCACGGCGCAGACCTGCTTCGGCTTTCTATTGACGCTGGTCAGCATTCATCTCATGCCGCTCGCCGTCGATGCGCTGGGCTGGCGTTATGCTTTCGCCACTTTGGCGATCGGCCCATTCCTCGGCGTCTGGGCCATGCTGACCTTGCGCGCGCGCCCGGAGTCCGAAGCCATGGCCGGCGGACGTCGGTAATCATTCGCCGCCATAGAAGATTCGGTAGAGCGCGCCTTCCCGGTCGTCGGAGACGATCAGCGAGCCGTCGCGCAGTTCGGCGAGCGCCACGGGCCGCCCCAGATAGGGCGTCGCGCCCCGGTTCCAGCCCTCGGCAAAGGGAATTTCCGCGCCCGGTTTGCCGTCGCGGAAGGGCAGAAAAATGACGCGCGCGCCGATGGGAACGCTGCGGTTCCACGAGCCATGCTGGGCGATGAAAACGCCGCGCCAGTTTTCCGGAAAAGCCTTGCCGCGGTAAAAAAGCACGCCGAGATCGGCAGCATGGGCGTCGAGCTCGCGCTCGGGGAAGACAATTCCCGCGGGCGGCGCATCATTCGCCCATTGTTTCGTTCGCACATGGCCGCCGCCATACCAGGGGAAGCCGAAATTCAAGCCCGATTGCGACGCCTTGTTCAGCTCTTCGGGCGGGATGTCGTCGCCCATGCCATCGACCTGGTTGTCGGTGAACCATAAGGTCCCGGTTCCCGGCTCGAAATCCATGCCGACGCTGTTGCGAATCCCGCTGGCGAAAATTTCACGGTTTCCGCCGTCGCGGTCGAATCTCAGAATTCCGCCCATGCCCCATTGCGCGAACAAGGCCTGCTGCGCCGGGGTCGGAACATTGGTCGGCTGGCCGACGGCGACATAGAGTCTTTCGTCGGGCCCGATGCGGCAAACCCGCATCCCGTGGCCCCGATGTTCTTCGTCCGGGGGGATCAAACGCCCACGCGGAACGATGACCTGCGGATGATCCTCGTCCCAGCCGCCAGCGCGCGGCGAAAAACGCAGGATTCGGTCGAATGTGGCAAGAAAAAGCGTCCCGTCCGGCGCGAAACAGGGGCCCGTCGGCAGGATGAATTTCTGCTCCGGCGCGAAAGGAACGATGGCGCGGGCCTGGTCCGGACCGAGCTCGACCCGAAAAACCCTGTCGGAAGAGGTTCCGACGATGAGCGTTTTGCCATCGGGCGAGATCGCGAGGCCGCGCGCATCGGGAACAAGGCCATAAAGGGAAATATGAAAACCCGGCGGCAGGCGGATATGGGCGAGAACCGCGCGCAGATCGGCGGCGTGGTCGGCGTGCGCCCGCCGCATGGCGAATGAAGCGGCGCCGGCGATCAAAACCAGGAGAATCCACGCCGCTCGCCTCATCGGTCCACTCCCGCAAAAGCCCCGGTCACCTTGACGGGCGGCGCGAGAATCGTCGAGCGGACGATGCGTCCGGGGCGAGCGCGGCGGCGCTCACACCCGCATCGGCATCAGGACGAAAAGCGCGCTCGCCCCATCGCGATCCTGAATAACCGTCGGCGACCCGGAATCGTTCATTTTGAACAAGGCCGTGTCGCTGTCGAGCTGGCCGGCGATCTCGATGAGATAGCGGGCGTTGAACCCGATTTCGATCGGTTCGCCGTTATAATCGACTTCCAGTTCCTCGATCGCCGAGCCCGAATCGGGATTGGTGACCGAAAGCACAAGCTTGCCGGAGCTGATCGCCATTTTGACCGCGCGCCCGCGTTCCGACGAGATCGTCGAGACGCGATCCACGGCTTCGGAAAAATCCTTGCGCTCCACCGTGACATATTTGTCGTTATGAGTCGGGATGACGCGCGCATAATCGGGGAAGGAGCCGTCGATCAGCTTGGAGGTCAACACCACCGACCCCAGGGTGAAGCGGATTTTCGACGGCGAGAGCTCGATCGTGATTTCGGCGCCGGAATCCTCGATCAGCTTCTGCACTTCGGCGACGGCCTTGCGCGGCACGATCACCCCCGGCATGCCGGCGGCGCCGGCCGGGGCCGGCGTTTCGAGCCGGGCCAGCCGATGGCCGTCGGTCGCCACCGCGCGCAACATCGCCTTGCCGTCGGCCTCCGTCACATGAAGAAAGACGCCGTTCAGATAATAACGCGTCTCCTCGTTGGAAATCGCGAACTGCGTTTTGTCGAGGAGGCGTTTCAAGTCGCCGGCGCCGAGCTTGAAACCATGGGCCATTTCGCCCGCGGCAAGATCGGGGAAATCGCTCTCGGGCAGCGCCTGGAGCGTGAAGCGCGAGCGGCCCGAACGCAACTGCAATTGCCCGCCGTCCTTGTCCGATTCGAGCGAGACCTGCGCGCCGTCCGGCAATTTGCGCACGATTTCGTAAAGCGTATGCGCGGGCAAAGTCGTGGCGCCGGGCTGTCCGACATCGGCGGGAGCGGTCTCCGTCACTTCGAGATCGAGGTCGGTCGCCTTGAGCTGGAGCCCGCCGCCGCTGGCGTTCAGAAGAACATTGGAGAGAATCGGAATGGTCGTCCGGCGCTCGACGACGCGATGGACATGTCCGAGCGATTTCAGGAGAGCCGTTCTCTCAAGCGTGACTTTCATGGGGCGGCGTTCCAAAGTGCAAAGCTGCCAAAAGGGGCCGGAACTTTGCAGCGCCTTGGCCGGCAAAGCAAGCGCCGCGCTGGATTTTCCAGCGCCCTGGCGCGGTCAAAAAGCTTAACTGGCCCTTAAACCGCCCGATTTACTCTTTCTATCGCGGCAGCGGGGGATCAAGCCGTCGTCCGGAAAGGCGGATCGCGAGGCATGACGCGCAGGAAGGCGCTGAAAGAGCGCATCGAGCCCAGATTTTCCGACGATGACGACGATCCCACGCCGCCCGTCGTGGCGGAGCGCCGCGCATCGCGTCGGAAACGCGACGAGGATCGCGAGGAGCGGAAGGGGTCGCGCCGCAAGGAGCCGAAGCGGCGCCGCCGCTCGTTCCTGGGCTTCCTGTTCTACTGGGGTCTGGTGCTAACGGCCTGGGGCGCGATCGGCGCCGGCGGCCTGTTCGTCTATTATGGCGCGCAACTGCCCCATATCGACAATCTGGCGATCCCCAAGCGCCCGCCCAATATCGCCATTCTCGGCGTCGATGGGAGCCTGCTCGCCAATCGCGGCGACACCGGCGGCGCGGCGATCCGCCTGGATGAATTGCCTCCATATCTGCCGCGCGCGTTCATCGCCATCGAGGACCGGCGCTTCTACAGCCATTGGGGCGTCGATCCGATCGGCATTCTCCGCGCCCTGGTCAATGACGCGACCGGGCGCCGAGGCATGCAGGGCGGCTCCACCCTCACCCAGCAATTGGCGAAAAACCTTTTCCTGAGCCAGGAGCGGACGCTTTCGCGCAAAATTCAGGAAGCGATCCTGGCTTTGTGGCTTGAGCGCAAATATTCCAAGGACCGAATCCTCGAACTTTACCTGAACCGGGTCTATTTCGGTTCGGGCGCCTATGGCGTGGACGCGGCCGCCGAGAAATATTTCGGCCATCCCGCCAGGGACGTGACCCTGCCCGAGGCCGCCATGCTGGCCGGACTGATGAAGGCGCCGAGCCGGCTGGCGCCAAACCACAACCCGCGAGCGGCGATCGACCGCGCCAGCGAAGTCATCACCGCCATGGCTCAGGCGGGGTTCATCACCGAAAGCGAAGCCCAGAACGCCCTCGCCCATCCCGCCCGCGCCGTGCGCGGGCGCGACAGTTCGGCGGTCAATTACGCCGCCGATTATGTCATGGACGTGCTCGACGACACGATCGGGGCGATCGATGAAGACATCGTCGTCACCTCGACCATCAATCCCGACATGCAGAAGGCCGCCGAGAGCGCCCTCGACGGCGTGCTGAACAAGGAGGGCGGCAAATATCGCGCCTCGCAAGGCGCCCTGGTGTCCATCGACCCCACCGGAGCGATCCGCGCCCTGGTTGGCGGCCGCGACTATGAGGACAGCCAGTTCGACCGCGCCATCGCCGCCCGCCGCCAGCCAGGCTCCGCCTTCAAGCCGTTCGTCTATCTCACGGCGCTCGAACACGGACTGACTCCCGATACGGTGCGCGAAGACGCGCCGATCGATGTCAGGGGCTGGCAGCCGGAAAACGCCAGCCGCCGCTATATGGGCCAGGTCAACCTCACCACCGCGCTCGCCATGTCGCTCAATACGGTGGCGGTGCGGCTGGGTCTCGAGGTCGGCCCGCGCGCGATCATCCAGACCGCCCACCGGCTCGGGATCACGTCCAATCTTCAGTCCAACGCCTCGATTGCGCTCGGCACGTCAGAAGTGACGCCGCTCGAACTCGTCACCGCCTATGTGCCTTTCGCCAACGGCGGGATTGGCGTGCAGCCCCACATCATCACCAAAGTCCGCACCGCGGACGGCAAGCTGCTTTACGCCCGCAAGGGATCGAGCAACGGGCGCGTGATCGACCCGACCTATGTGGCGATGATGAACTCGATGCTGGAGCAGACGCTGATCATCGGCACCGCGAAACGGGCCGACCTGCCCGGCTGGCAGGCCGCCGGCAAGACCGGCACCAGTCAGGATTACCGCGACGCCTGGTTCGTCGGCTACACCAGCCAGCTCGTCACCGGCGTGTGGATCGGCAACGACGATTCTTCGCCGACCAGGAAAGCCTCGGGCGCCAATCTGCCCGTCGAAATCTGGTCGCGCTACATGCGCGACGCGCTCAAGGGCATGGTGGTCGCGGGCTTGCCGACCGGCGGCTGGCGCAGCGAAAGCCTGCTCGGCTCGGGGCCGGCCGCGTCGCTGTGGCCGTTCTCGCCCGGCGCGCCGAGCCCGGCGCCGCAACAAATGCCCCATATGGGCGCCAGCAACCCCTCGGCGCCCGTCTTCGTCAACGGCGCCGGCTCCGCCGCGCCGGTTCCGCCCGAAGATATTCCCAATGGCCCGGGCGGGCGGCGCCGAGCGCCCGCGCCCGACAACCGCAATATCTTCCAGAAACTGTTCGGCGGCTTCAATTAGAGGCGAAAAAACGGCGGAGGCCTTTCACGAAAACGTCGTGATAATTCGCTATGATTACAATCAGAAGGGAAGGCACGAATGCGGCGTTTTTTGATCGTCGGGACTTTGGCGCTGGTCGCCAGTTTCTCATTGTCCGGGGCCGCCAGCGCAGAAAATATCAGGACGGCGGGCGGCCAGTCGTACTGGGAAGGACCGCCGGGACCGATCGCCGACCCCTACTGGACCTCCGGTCAGTACAAATACGACCCCTATGGCTATATGGAGCGCAGCCGCTGGGACCCGGAATATCATCCGATGACGGTCCTTGGCCCCCATTCCGGCAAGGAGAATTGCGTCTTCCGCCGCAGGGTCCAGATCACCTCCTGGGATTACGAGCACCCCATCCTGCGCGTCTGCCGCACGCCGCCCAAGGATTGAGCAAAGTCAGAGCGCCTCCAGGAAACGCACCGGCTTGCCCGTGGAGGGCCGCGTCAGCTCGCCCTCCCACATCACGCGGGCGCCGCGCACAAAAGTCCCGACCGGCCAGCCGGTGACGCTTTTGCCATGATAGGGCGTCCAGCCGCAGCGCGACGCAATCCAGGCGTCGGTGATGGTTTCCCGCCTTTTCAGATCGACGATCGTGAGGTCGGCGTCATAGCCGACGGCGACCCGGCCCTTGCGGGCGATCTGGAACAGGCGGGCCGGGCCGGCGCTGGTCAGATCGACAAATCTCTGCAAGGTCAGGCGCCCGGCGGCGACATGGTCGAGCATGATCGGCACGAGAGTCTGGACGCCGGTCATGCCGGAAGGGCTTTCGGGATAAGGCCTGGCCTTTTCTTCGAGCGTATGCGGCGCGTGGTCGGAGCCGAGCACGTCGACCACGCCCTGGTCGAGTCCGCGCCAGATTCTCTCGCGATGGCTTTTGTCGCGCACCGGCGGGTTCATCTGGATCCTGGTTCCGAGCGTCGCATATTCGTCCGCCGACAAGGTGAGATGGTGCGGGGTGGCCTCGACGCTGGCGACGTCCTTGTGCTGGCTCAAAAAGTCGATCTCTTCGCCGGTCGAGACATGCAAGACGTGGATTCGGGCGCGCTCGCGGCGCGCGATCGCAACCAGCCGGCGGGTGCAGTTCAGCGCCGTCTCCACGTCGCGCCAGCGCGGATGCGACGACGGGTCGCCGGCGACCCGCACATGTTTGCGCTCGTTCAGGCGATATTCGTCCTCGCTGTGAAAGGCGGCGCGGCGCCGGGCATGGCGCAGGATTTCGGCGACGCCCTCGTCGTCCTCGACCAGAAGCGAGCCGGTCGAGGAGCCCATGAAGACCTTGATGCCGGCCGCGCCGGGCAGCCGTTCGAGTTCGGCGATATTTTTCGCATTGTCATGCGTGCCGCCGACCCAGAAGGCGAAATCGCAATGCATCCGCGCGGTCGCCCGCGCCACCTTGTCGGCGACCGCCTCGGGCGTCGTCGTCAGCGGATTGGTGTTGGGCATTTCGAAAACCGCCGTCACGCCGCCGAGCGCGGCGGCGCGCGAGCCGGTTTCGAGGTCTTCCTTATGGGTCGGGCCGGGCTCGCGGAAATGAACCTGGCTGTCAATCACCCCCGGCAGAATATGGAGCCCGGCGCAATCGACGGTCTCGCCGGCGCTCGCCCGCGACAGATCGCCGATCGCCGCGATGGTCTCGCCGGCGACGCCTATGTCGCGCGGCGCGACGCCATCCTGGTTGACCAGCACGCCGCCGCGCAGGATGAGGTCGAAAAGGGGTCGCGGCATGGAGCCTCCAAAAATTTCAAGCGCGTGGGACCAAAGCCGTCCCAAGCGCGTTCGTAATAGACGGAAAATGACATTATATCCCACTTATCTATTTGGACAGGCCCGCGGCGGCCGACTTGTCCCGGGGCGAGACGAATGGGGAGGAAGATGAAAGCGGCTCATTTGACGGATCGTGGCGTGGTTCGAGTCGGCGGCCCGGAGGCGCGCGGCTTTCTTCAGGGGCTGGTCACGGGCAATGTCCTGACGCTGCAGCCGGGCGAAGCGCGCTGGGCGGCCCTGCTGTCGCCCCAGGGCAAAATTCTATTCGATTTCCTGATGAGCGCCAGGACCGAAGCCGATGGCTCGGACACCATCCTTCTCGACGTCAAGCGCGACATGGCGGCGGATCTGATGAAGCGCCTGACCTTGTATAAATTGCGCGCCAAGGTCGAAATTTCGGACGCCAGCGGCCAATTCGGCGTGATCGCGCTCTATGGCGGAGCGCCGGGCGAAGGCGCCCGCGATTCGCGCCATCCGGACCTGGGAACGCGCCTGATCCTGCCGGTCTCGAACATCGACGCGCAGATCCTGACCTTCGGCGGCGACGCCGGGCTCGCCGATTACGCCGCCCATCGCATCTCTCTCGGCGCGCCCGAGGGCGGGGTGGATTTCGCCTATGGCGACGCCTTTCCCCATGAAGCCGACATGGACCAGCTCAACGGCGTCGATTTCAGGAAAGGCTGTTTCATCGGCCAGGAAGTGGTGGCGCGCATGCAATATCGCGGCACGACGCGCAATCGCGTGCTGCGGGTGGCGCTGGACGGAGTCGCGCCGCCGCCCGGAGCGATCGTCATGGCGGGCGAGACGCGGGTCGGCGTGATGGGCTCCAGCTCCGGCGCGCACGGACTTGCGCTGCTGCGCATCGACCGCGCGGAGGAGGCGGCTCAGGCGGGCCAGGCCCTTCTCAGCGGCGAGACCCGGCTGCGGCTGATGTGATTCACTCGGCGGCGGTCGCCTTGGCGGCGGCGAACTGGTTGAAAGCCTGAACGGCGTGGCTCGCGTACATGACCGACGGCCCGGCGCCCATGTAAATGGCGAGGCCGAGGGTCTCCATCAGCTCCTCGTGGGTCGCGCCGAGATTGAGCGCGGCGCGGGCGTGGAAGGCGATGCAGTCGTCGCAGCGGGTGGCGACGCCGATCGCCACCGCCATCAATTCCTTGGTCTTGGGATCGAGCACGCCCTGTTTGGTCGCGTTCTGCGCCATGGCCGCGAAAGCCTTCATCACATCGGCGACGCCGTCGCCGGCGCGCAGGTCGCGCAACTGGGTGGAGAGCTTGTGGGTGGTTTCGGGCCAGTCGAAGATCATGCGGCGCTCCAATTTTTGCGCCGCAACATATATATCAAGACCTGAATAGTTCCAATCCTCGCGGCGCCGGCCGCGCGCCCGGCGATCCGCCTTGGCTTCCCACGGCGCTTTGTCTAAATCTGCTTCATGGAAAAGCAGGCAAAGGGGCAAGCGATTCGCCATACCGACGGCCATTGGCGCTGCCCATGGCCGGGCGTGGACCGGGCTTACCTCGCCTATCACGACGACGAATGGGGCGTTCCCGAATTCGACTCCCGCGCCCTCTTCGAAAAGCTCGTGCTCGATGGATTTCAGGCCGGCCTGTCATGGATCGCCATCCTGCGCAAGCGCGACAATTTCCGCCGCGCTTTCGCCGCTTTCGACCCGGCGAAAATCGCCGTTTTCGACCCGGCGAAAATCGAGAGTCTCATGCGTGATCCCGGCATCGTCCGCAATCGCGCCAAGATCGAAGGCGCGATCGCCTCGGCGCGGGCTTTTCTCGACATCGAGGCCAAGACGGGTTTTTCCGCCTACCTGTGGGATTTCGTGGACGGTCGGCCGGTGGTGAACGCTTTCCGTTCGCTCGACGAAGTTCCCGCGCGGACGCCGGTGTCGGAACGACTGGCGAAGGACCTCAAAAATCGCGGATTCAAATTCTGCGGCCCGACCATCGTCTACGCCTTCATGCAGGCGGTCGGCATGGTCAACGATCATCTGGTCCAGTGCTGGCGCCACGAGGCTTGCCAGGCGGCTTTCCGGAGCGCGGACCCGAGATGAGGCCAAAGCCCGCGCCGCGCGCCTGGCAGCGCATGCTCTCCGGCCGGCGCCTCGATATCCTGAATCCCTCGCCGCTCGACGTCGAAATCGAGGACATCGCCCATGGACTTGCCCGCGTCGCGCGCTGGAACGGCCAGACGCGCGGCGGCATGATTTTTTCGGTGGCGCAGCACTCGGTTCTCGTCGCCGAGATTTTCGGCCGGCTCGACCCCTCCGCGCCGGCGCGCTGGCGGCTGCACGCTTTGCTGCATGACGCGCCGGAATATGTCATCGGCGACATGATCTCGCCCTTCAAGGCGGCGCTTGGCGCGATCTACGCCGAAGTCGAGCAGCGGCTGGCGCGAGCCATCCTTCAACGTTTCTCGTTGACTCCCGATCCCTCCGCGGCGCTGACGCGCCTGACGAAGAAGGCAGACCGGATCTCCGCCTTTTTCGAGGCGACGCTTTACGCCGGCTTCGAAACCGGGGAAGCGATGCGCCTGTTCGGCGCTCCCGACGTCGATCGGCGTTTTTTCGAGGATCTGCTGGCGCCGATGGACCCGGAGGTCGCTCAGGCGCTGTTTCTGGAGCGATTCAACGTTCTGGAGAAGGCCTTATGATTGTCCCGCTCCAGATCCGACCGCCCGACGAGATCGAAAAACGCGCGACCTCCGTGCTCGCCCTTGCCGACTTAATTTTGTCGCGGCAAGGAAGTTTGATCGCGGCGATCGAATCGATCCATCGTCGCGCCGATTGTTTCGCGGGCGACATTTTGTGCGTGGATCCGGCATGAACCTCCCCTCCGCGCCTTCCATACCGATGGAGATCGGCCTGACCGCCGCGATCGTCGCCGTGCGCGGCGACACCCCGCTCATTCTGGTGGCGCGCGGCGCGGGCGGCGAATCGGACGAAGCAGGGGGCGATCTCGCGGCCCTGCCCTCGGGCCCGTTCGATCCGGTCAACCATCGAACCTTCGAAATCGGGCTGCGCGCCTGGGTCGCCGAACAAACCGGGGCGCCGCTCGGCTATGTCGAGCAGCTTTACACATTCGGCGACCGCGGTCGCCACAGCCGGGCCGGCAGCCGCGATCCGCATGTGGTTTCGGTCGGCTATCTCGCCCTCACCCGGTTCGGCGACGCCGAGGCGCCAACCGCGCCGGGCGCCGGCTTTCGCGAATGGTATCGTTTTTTTCCATGGGAGGACTGGCGCCAAGGCCGGCCGGCGCTGATCGACACGACGATCATGCCGGGCCTGCGCGCCTTTGTCGCGCGCGGCGGCGATTCGATCCATCGGCACGGCTTCGGCCTGATCGAGCGGATGCGGCTGCTGTTTGGCGAGGACGGCGACCGTTTCGACGAGGAGAATGTGCTCGACCGTTACGAATTGCTCTATGAGACGGGACTGGTCGAGGAAAGCGTGCGCGACGGCCGGGCGCCGGCGCCGGGTTTCGGCGAGCGGCCGCCGCTCGGTGAATCCATGCAGGCGGACCATCGCCGGATTCTCGCCACCGCCATGGGCCGGCTGCGCGCCAAGATGAAATACCGTCCGGTGATTTTCGAGCTTATGCCCGAGGAATTCACCCTCACCGCCTTGCAGACCACGGTCGAGGCCATTTCCGGGCGACATCTCCACAAACAGAATTTCCGCCGCCTGGTCGAGGCCTCCGCCGTGGTGGAGCCGACCGGCGAAATGTCGCGCGCCACCGGCGGCCGTCCGGCGGCTCTGTTCCGTTTCCGCCGCGAAGTCGTCCGGGAACGCCCGGCGCCGGGATTGAGGGTCGGCATCAGGGGCTGACCGTCGGCTCCTCTTGCGGGGGCCGCCGGTTCTTGATCAGCGAAACCACTGCCGCGAAGGATGGCTTCGTCCCGTCCGCCGGCGCCCGCAAGGCGGATGTCAGGAATCGCGCGGGGAACAGCGTGGCTTCGACATTGGCGTCCCGGATTTCAGCCGGACGAGAGGCGTCGGCGCCGATTCGGCGCTCGACCTCCGACAGGATCGCGATCATGTCGGGTTTCTGGAAAACGCCCTTGGCGATCAGCGCGTCGATCAGCGCGGAAAGGACGAAATAGACTCCTTCGAGCTGCAAATTCGCCGTGTTCATGAGGCGATCTCCTTGATGTTCCACGCTTGACAACGCGCGATCAAAGGAATCGTTCGACTGGAAAGGTCCGCGACAATCGGCGCAGGCGCGGGCCGTGCGGAGAAGCCCTCGTTCGTTGCTATAGTTCACCAGAGAATCGTAATTGGAGACGCATGATGAAAGTCGATACGATCATCGTGGGCGCCGGCACGGCGGGGCTCACCGCCTTGCACGAGGTGCGGGGCAACACCGAGGATTTCCTCCTGATCAACGACGGACGGTGGGGCACGACCTGCGCGGCCGTGGGCTGCATGCCCTCCAAGGCGCTGATCGAGGTCGCCAACGCGTTCCACCGCCGCCATGTGTTCGACGAATTCGGCATTCGCGGCGGCGAGGCCTTGCGCGCCGACATTCCCGCCGTCCTTGCCCATGTCCGCAAGTTGCGCGACGGATTTGTCGCGGGACCGAGTTCGACTCGGGAAAAGCTCGGACGACGCGCTATTTCGGGGCGAGCGCGGCTGAAGGGCCCGAACCGGGTCGAGGTCAACGGCGAGGAGATCGAGGCGCGGGCGATCATTCTGGCGACGGGGAGCCGTCCGGTCGTCCCCAAGGCATGGGCGGGCTTCGGCGACCGCATCCTGACCAGCGATAGTTTGTTCGAGCAGAAGGACCTGCCGCGCCGCATCGCCGTGATCGGCATGGGCGCGATCGGGGTCGAGATTGCGCAGGCTTTGGCGCGGCTCGGCGTCGAGGTGGCGGGATTCGACGCGCTGGACGGTCTTGCCGGGATCAGCGATCCCCGGATTCTGGCGTCTTTCCGCCCCATGATCGCACGCGAAATTCTGCTTCATCTCGGCGCCCCGGCGGAACTGGCGGCGACGCAAGGCGGCGTTCTCGTCAGCGGCGCCGGCGGAAATTACGAGGCCGACGCCGTTCTCGCCGCGATGGGACGGCGGCCGAATATCGACGGGCTGGGGCTCGAAACGCTCGGCGTCGCGCTCGACGCCCGCGGCATGCCCGAGATCGATCCAACGACGCTGCGCCTCGGCGACCTGCCGGTCTTTCTGACCGGCGACGCCAATGGCTATCGCCCATTGATGCATGAGGCGGCGGACGAAGGCCATATCGCGGGCCGCAACGCCGCGCCCGACGCCGCGAACCTGCCCCATTGCCGGCGCACGCCGCTCGCCATCGTCTTTTCCTCGCCGCAGATCGCCCGCGTCGGGGAGGCCGTCTCCGAAATTCCCGAAGCGCGGCGGGCAAGCGGCAGTTTCGATTTCGCCAAACAGCCGCGCGCGCGCATGAGCGGGGCGGCGGCCGGACTTTTGCGCGTCCATGCCGACCGGGAGACCGGCATGCTGCTTGGCGCCGAAATGTGCATTCCGGCGGCGGAGCATATCGCGCATCTGCTTGCCTTGGCGATCGAGCGCAAGACGACGGTCTGGGACCTGCTTGCCGCGCCCTTCTATCATCCCGTGCTCGAAGAAGGCCTGCGCAGCGCCCTGCGCGATGTCGCGCGATCGCTGCCCGCGAAAGACGGATCGGATCTGGCCCTGTGCGGCCCCACCGGCCATGAGGCGCTCGACTGACCGCGCCTCCTCGGGCTGAAATCAGCCCGAGGAGGCATCCGTGATCGACACGACCGCCCGTCTCTCGCGTCAGCGCGATGGAAGAAAACGAGACGTCATGAAACCGCCGCCGCTCTCGGGCGTTGATAAGACTCCTGCGAGCGGAGGAGGGCAAAATGCGTCTCGATTATCTGGCGGATATCGTCATCCATGTGAACGAGAAACTGGACGAGACCGGGCTGCGCGTCGTCGAATGCGACCTCTGCGGGGTCGATGGGGTGGTCGCGGCCAAGCATGTTCCAGGCCGCAACCACATTCTGATGGTGACTTACGACAATCAGGAGGCCCGCGCCGTCGATCTGCTGGCGCCCCTGAAGGCGCGCGGGCTCCACGCCCAGTTGGTCGGCTTTTGAGGCAAGGGCGCATAAAACGCCAAGGTCCGGCGAAGTTCCAGGCATTTGGACGCCCGCGCCGAGCAGCGCGTCCGAGGATCTTTATTTGAGCCAGCCGGTCGCCACGCCGGCCAGCAGCACGATTCCGATGACGAAGCGATAGACGACGAAGGGCCAGGATGAAAAACGCTCGAGAATCCGCATCAAACCCCAGATCGCCAGGAAAGCGGAGATCGAGGCCACGCCGACGCCCACGCCGAGGATCATCCAGCCTTCCGTCGGCATATGGGCCTTGTGGAGCTCATAAATTTCCTTGACGCCGGCGAGGAAGATCGCGGGCAAGCCCAGAAGAAACGAGAAACGCGCGGCCTCGTCGCGCTTCAGATCGAGAAACATGGCCGCCGTCAGTGTGGAGCCGGAGCGCGACACGCCCGGAATCAGCGCGCCGACCTGGGCAAGACCGACGATCATCGCATCCTTGAGCGAAACATTGTCCAAGGTGCGCTTATGCGCGCAGCCTCTTTCGGCCACGGCGAGCAGCAGCGACATGACGATGCTGGAGGCGCCGATCACCCACAGGCTGCGAAACGAGGACTCGCAGGTGTTGAGGCCCTTCGACAGGATCACGCCGAAAATGACGATCGGCAGGGTCGCCAGCATGATCCAGACGGTGAAGCGGAAACGCCAGTCCTTGAAATCACGGCAGCGCAGGGCGCTGATCGAGCCGAAAAAGAAGCCGCGCACGTCGCTCCAGAAATAGGAGACGACAGCGGCGAGCGCCGCCACCTGCATCGCGGCGGAAAAGGCCGAACCCGGATCGCGCCAGCCCAGCACGGCGGGAACGATGCGCATATGGGCGGTGGAGGAGATCGGCAGAAGCTCGGTGATGCCCTGAACGACACCGAGCGCGGCGACCTTGGCGACGCCCAGATCGATGAATCCCGTGTCCAAACCATGGGTGCAGGCTCCAGCCGACATCGAATCCCCCCGCCGAATCACAGGACGCGCCTCGGACAGTCTTTGCAAAACCGCCCGAAGCTTGCAATCGCGGCGGGTCCGAATTCACGACGAAGCCGCGCTGTTCTCCACGACGCGCACGATATCGGCCATGATCGCGTTCAGTTCGTAATCCTTCGGCGTGTAAACCGCCGCGACGCCTTCGGCGAGCAGCAGCTTTTCGTCCTCGGGCGGGATGATGCCGCCGACGATCACCGGCACGTCGGAAATGCCTTGGGCCTTCATCCGCTCCAGGACGTCGCGGACCAAAGGCACATGCGATCCCGACAGGATCGAAAGCCCGACGACGTGGACGCCTTCCTCGAGCGCCGCGTTGACGATCTCGGCGGGGGTCAGGCGGATGCCCTCGTAAACGACCTCCATTCCGGCGTCGCGCGCCCGAACGGCGATCTGCTCGGCCCCGTTGGAATGGCCGTCGAGGCCCGGCTTTCCGACCAGGAATTTTATGCGACGGCCGAGTTTCTTCGACACGCGTTCGACCTCGGCGCGAACTGGGTCGAGCGCGCCGCCCGATTGCCGCGCGCCGCGGCCGACGCCGGTCGGCGCGCGGAATTCCCCGAAGACGTCGCGCAAGGTCTGGCCCCATTCGCCGGTGGTCACGCCCGCTTTTGCCGCGGCGATCGACGGCTCCATGATATTCCGGCCTTCCCGCGCCGCCGCGCGCAGATCGGCGAGCGCCCTGACGGCCGCCGCGCCATCGCGTTGCGCCCGCCACGCCCGGAGCCGTTCGATCTGCTCGGCTTCGACCTCGTGCGCCACGACCAGGATCGCGCCGTCGCCCGTGGTGAGCGGCGAAGGCTCGGTTTCGGTGAACCGGTTGACGCCGACGACGGTCTGTTCGCCCGACTCGATCCCTTCAAGGCGTTTTGTGTTCGATTCGACCAGCTTGGACTTGAGATAGCCGGTTTCGACCGCGGCGACCGCGCCGCCCATGGCGTCGATCGCGGCAAGCTCGGCCAAGGCTTCCCTTTTGAGCGCCTCGACCTTTCTGGCCAGTTCGACCGAGCCGTCGAAAAGATCGCCATATTCCAAGAGATCGGTTTCGTAGGCCAGAATCTGCTGGAGGCGCAGCGACCATTGCTGATCGAACGGCCGAGGCAGGCCCAAGGCCTCGTTCCAGGCCGGAAGCTGGACTGCCCGCGCCCGCGCCTTTTTCGAAAGCACCACCGCCAGGGTTTCGATCAGGATGCGATAGACGTTGTTTTCGGGCTGCTGCTCGGTCAGGCCCAGCGAATTGACCTGGACGCCATAACGGAATCGACGGAATTTCTCTTCCCTGACGCCATAGCGGTCGCGGGTGATTTCGTCCCAAAGCTCGGTGAAGGCGCGGACCTTGGCCAGTTCGGTGACGAAACGCATGCCGGCGTTGAGGAAGAAGGAAATCCGCCCAACCACTTCGCCGAAATCGGCGTCCGAAACCTCGCCCGAAGCCTTGACCATGTCGAGAATGGCGACCGCCGTGGCCAGCGCATAGGAGAGTTCCTGGACCGGCGTCGCGCCGGCTTCCTGTAAATGATAGGAGCAGACGTTCATCGGGTTCCACTTGGGAACCTCCCTGGTCGTGAACAGGATCACGTCCTTGGTCAGCCGCAGCGACGGCCCAGGCGGGAAGACATAAGTGCCGCGCGACAGATATTCCTTGATGATGTCGTTCTGCGTCGTGCCCTGCAGGACGGAGCGCGGCGCGCCTTGGGCGTCGGCGGCGGCGATATAAAGCGAAAGCAGCCAGGGCGCGGTCGCGTTGATCGTCATCGACGTGTTCATCTTGGCGATCGGAATCCCGTCGAACAGGGTTTTCATGTCGCCGAGATGGGAGACGGGCACGCCGACCTTGCCGACTTCGCCGCGCGACAGGGGATGATCGGAATCGTAGCCGGTCTGCGTCGGCAAGTCGAAGGCGATGGACAGGCCGGTCTGGCCTTTGGCGAGATTGTTCCGGTAAAGCTTGTTCGATTCGAGCGCTGTCGAATGACCCGCATAGGTCCGGAAAATCCAGGCCTTGTCGCGGCCGGGAGCTGTCGTCGTCATCGGAACCTCACTTTCGCGCGGCGCTTGCCCCTCTTTGTCCGGGCCTGAATTGCTATAATTCATTTGTTTGACTTTGTTGCACGGCACAATCGCTCCATCCGCTGCGACTTTAGAATGACCCAGAGCGCCGTCTGTGAGCTTAACATACTGAGTTATTGTTGTTTTTTATATTGAAGCCAAAAGGCGCCGACTTTAGCACGAAGCAAAAAGTTGGGCGTGCGCTCGCCAAATGCGGATAATATGTATACTTGCCGCGCAAGGGTCCAACGCGGTCGCACAAATCCCTGGAATATGCGGAGGGTCAAGGTTTTTCGGGCCAAAGGTGGGGGCGCCCATCGCGGGGCGGCTTGAAAAAATCCCTGCGACGATTTCAGCGGTCATCTACGACAGGAGTCAGTGTTGAGCAATCAATCGCCGACGGCGGGCGGCTCTGAAGCCGCAAACCAGCCGGTCCTCAAGGATTTGTATGACATCGGCGAGATTCCGCCGCTCGGTCATGTGCCGAAGAACATGCACGCCTGGGTCATCCGCAAGGACCGGCACGGCCCGCCGGAAAGCGCGATGCAGCTCGAAGTCGTCCCGACCTGGGAGCTGGACAGCCATGACGTCCTGGTTCTCGTCATGGCGGCGGGCGTCAATTACAACGGCGTCTGGGCGGCGCTTGGCGAGCCCATCTCCACGCTCGACGTGCATAAGCAGCCCTATCATATCGCCGGCTCCGACGCCGCCGGCATCGTCTGGGCGGTCGGCTCGAAAGTGAAGCGCTGGAAGGTCGGCGACGAAGTCGTCGTCCACTGCAACCAGGACGACGGCGACGACGAGGAATGCAATGGCGGCGATCCGATGTTCTCGGCGTCGCAGCGAATCTGGGGCTATGAGACTCCCGACGGCTCCTTCGCGCAATTCTGCCGAGTGCAGGACCGTCAGCTGATGGTGCGTCCCAAACATCTCACCTGGGAGGAAAGCGCCTGTTACACGCTGACCTTGGCGACAGCGTACCGCATGCTGTTCGGCCATGAGCCTCACCGTCTGAAGCCCGGCGACAACGTCCTGGTCTGGGGCGCGTCGGGCGGCCTCGGCGTTTTCGGCGTGCAGCTGATCGCGGCGGCGGGCGCCAACGCCATCGGCATTATCTCCGACGAATCCAAGCGCGACTATGTTCTGTCGCTGGGCGCCAAGGGCGTCATCAACCGCAAGGATTTCAAATGCTGGGGCCAGCTGCCCAAGGTGAACTCGCCGGAATACAACGACTGGCTCAAGGAAGCGCGGCGTTTCGGCAAGGCGATCTGGGAAATCACCGGCAAGAAAGACGTCGATATCGTCTTCGAACACCCCGGCGAAGCGACTTTCCCGGTTTCGACGCTGGTGGTGAAGCGCGGCGGCATGGTCGTCTTCTGCGCCGGCACCTCCGGTTTCAATCTGACCTTCGACGCCCGTTATGTCTGGATGCGTCAAAAGCGCATCCAGGGATCGCATTTCGCCCATCTGAAACAGGCGGCGGCGGCCAATAATTTCGTCGTCGACCGGCGCGTTGATCCCTGCATGTCCGAGGTTTTCCCCTGGGACAAAATTCCAGCCGCCCACACCAAGATGTGGAAAAACCAGCACGCGCCCGGCAATATGGCGGTTCTGGTCAACGCGACCCAGACGGGCCTGCGGACGCTGGAAGACGTGATCGACGCCGGCAGGCGGCGCTGATGCCGGGAAAAGATCGGCGGGGCCGCGGCCTCGCCGCTCATGCGGAATGGGCTCCCGTGCGTTTTGAAAATTTATTCGAGCAAAAATCAAGCATCATACCGGAATATTTGCGGCGTTTGGCAGCAGAAACACATAGAATGCTGGATGATAACTGAACCAGTTAGGAATTTATTTTTCTTTATACGGATGGATGCCAAAGTTAAATAAACGTTAACTGATCGCTTTTACCATTCGCGCTCACTTTCTGGCGCAAACTGTCCGGACCCTGCCCATGCGCGCGACCACTTTCGGCTTCGGCGAGTTATTGCCGGATTCGGCGCGAGACTTCGCGCGCCGCCGGCTGCAAGAATTCGTCGGCCTTGCCGTCATGGCGTCGACCGTCGCGCTCGGTTTGTCCCTGGCCACCTGGTCGATTTCCGACCCCAGCCTCAATCATGCGACGGACACGCCGGCGCATAATCTTCTCGGCGCCAAGGGCGCGATCGTCGCCGATCTCATCATGCAGTTGATCGGCGTCAGCGCCGTCGTGCTCCTCGCGCCTCTGGGCCTTCTCGGCTGGCGCATCTTTTCGCATCGGCGCGTCGGCCGCCCGGGCCGTTATCTTGCCTATTGGTTCGTCGGCACATTCAGCGCCGCGGCTGTCGCTTCCCTGCTCCCGATGACCGATCGCTGGCCTTTGCCGACCGGTCTTGGCGGCGTGATCGGCGATGCGCTGGTCTTCGTGCCGAAGCATTATTTTTCCGCCTTCGGGCTCGCCCTCGCCGGCCTCGCCTATTCGGCCTTGGCGATCCTCTCCCTCGCCGCCTCCCTCGGGCTCGGGGCGCCGGCCCAGAAGGACGACCCGGAGCGATCGGCTTCGATGGCCGACCCAGCGGCCGCCTTTCCTGCTTCGGCCCGAGAGCCCAGCCGCGCGGTGAAGGGATCCGCCTTGGTCAATTTGGTGAAAAACGCCTTCGCGCTGGGCAGGCGCGCCGGGAAAGGCAACCGGGAAATCGCCGGCGACCAATTCGATGAACTGCCTTTCGCGTCCGGACAGCCGGCCAGGTCCGCTGGCCAGGCCGGGCTCCGCCGCGCCGGGGAATTACCGTCGCCCGGGCCGGTACGGCTTGACGATTCGATCGCCCCAGCCCCGCGCCCAAAAAAATGGGGCCAGAAGGCCGTAACCGAGCTTGTGGCCCGTGACGGGGCCAACGCGCCCTATGCCCCTCCCTCCGCCAACCTTCTCGCCCAAGGCAAAAAAGGCGCCGGGACGGTCAATCAGGATTCCCTGGAGCAGAACGCGCGCCTTCTCGAAGGCGTTCTGGAGGATTTCAGCGTCAAAGGCGATATCGTCAGCGTTTTTCCCGGCCCGGTGGTGACGCTTTACGAATTCGAGCCGGCGCCGGGGATCAAGTCGTCGCGGGTGATCGGGCTGGCGGACGACATCGCGCGGTCGATGTCGGCGGTTTCCGCCCGCGTCGCGGTGGCGCCGGGGCGCAACGCCATCGGCATCGAACTGCCCAACCCGCGCCGCGAGACCGTTTATTTGCGCGAATTGCTGGCCTCGTCCGATTTCATCGAGAGCCGCCACAAGCTCGCCATCGCGCTGGGCAAGACCATCGGCGGCGAGCCGGTCATCGTCGATCTTGCCAAAATGCCCCACCTGCTCGTCGCCGGCACCACCGGCTCGGGCAAGTCGGTCGCCATCAACACCATGATCCTGTCGCTGCTCTACAAGCACAGGCCCCAGGACTGCCGCCTGATCATGGTCGATCCCAAAATGCTCGAGCTCTCCGTCTATGATGGCGTCCCGCACCTGCTGACCCCCGTCGTCACCGACCCCAAAAAGGCGGTCGTCGCGCTCAAATGGGCGGTGCGCGAGATGGAGGACCGCTACAAGAAAATGTCCAAGCTCGGCGTGCGCAACATCGACGGTTTCAACGCCCGCGTCACCGAGGCGCGCGAAAAAGGCGAGATCATTTCGCGCACCGTCCAGACCGGCTTCGACCGCGAGACCGGCGAGGCGATCTACGAACAGGAGCAGATGGACCTTTCCGTCCTGCCCTATATCGTGGTCATCGTCGATGAAATGGCCGATCTGATGATGGTCGCCGGCAAGGAGATCGAAGGCGCGATCCAGCGTCTGGCGCAGATGGCGCGCGCCGCCGGCATCCACCTGATCATGGCGACCCAGCGCCCCTCCGTCGATGTCATCACCGGCACGATCAAGGCCAATTTCCCGACCCGCGTCTCGTTCCAGGTGACCTCCAAGATCGACAGCCGCACCATTCTCGGCGAGATGGGCGCCGAGCAGCTGCTGGGCCAGGGCGACATGCTCTACATGGCCGGCGGCGGGCGGATTTCCCGCGTGCATGGGCCCTTCGTCTCCGACGCCGAGGTGGAGAAGGTGGTGGCGCATCTCAAGATGCAGGGCCAGCCGGAATATCTCGACGCGGTGACGGTGGAGGACGAAGCGGACGACGACGAGGCGGAAGGCGCGAGCTTTTCCGGCGAGGACGAAGGCGGCGACCTCTACGACCGCGCGGTGGGAATCGTGCTGCGCGACAAGAAATGCTCGACCTCCTATGTCCAGCGCCGCCTCTCGGTCGGCTACAACAAGGCGGCGAGCCTCGTCGAGCGCATGGAAAAGGAAGGCGTCGTCGGCCCCGCCAACCACGCAGGCAAACGCCAGATCCTGGTCGGCGGCGGAATCGACCGGGGGGCCTTCGACGGGGAGTGA